>JAFECR010000028.1:33467-57170 GCA_018242045.1 Pseudomonadota bacterium
TAAATTCAAGTGGAAGCAGTATATATCTAATGTTAAGATATTTTAACGTTAGCTTTTATTTTTTCTTCAAGCAAAGCTTCGGGGGTATAGTGCCCTACATAGTATGCTTTAGGGCATTTCCAGGTCGACGCACCCCAATACGCTGGGGTAAATTTCTTTTGGCTAGCGAAGCCATTTTTAATGCTATTGATTTCATCAGGACTTAGTTTCATAGTCGGCACGCTGTAAGTTGTCAGGGCATTTTTAATCGTGTTATCGCGAAGATAATTAACTAATAACCCAGCGACTCCTACGCCCAATGATACGCCTAGTCCGACAAAATCTAAAAATGGTATGAAGACAAAAGGCGTGCAGATTAGCATTATTATGGCAAGTTCGTGACGTAACCGCAATGATGGATTTTTTTTAGCTTGAAGTTTTTTATCATAGAATTGATACAATAAACACGTCAAAACAGCCGAGGTTACAAAAGCAGGCCAAGCAGCTGCATATGCTGTACCAATAAGAATAGCCAAGCAAGGAGAAAGGAAGGCAATTTTAAGGTTTCTAATCCTAAACTGACGATTTCTTTCAAGCAAAGCATCTATGGTTGCTTTAGTTTTTTTATCTAATATCTCATCAGCGTCAATATATGGCGTTAGTTTAAGCTCGGTTAAGGTAAAAGACTGCGAAATATAATTTAGTAGTTTTTTGTTAAAAGTAGCTCTTGCTTCCTCTGTCAAACCCAGGGCATGAAACGTCAGTGCTTCGATAGTAAAGGTCTTATCACAATAATCAAGTTGTTTACCAATTCCTTCTTTACTAAAATTAAGTAGTTTTTCCAATTCTTCTATGCTTTTTACAGCGACGGGAAAGCTGAAACTTTCAGCTTTATTTGTAAAGCGTAATACAATGTTAAATCTTGCCACACCTTCATTTTCTGGTGGTTCAGCGCCATGAAGATGAATAATTTTAAGGCCCCTACGAATGTATTTTTTGGTTGCTGCTATGGGATTAAGCATAATAGATCCTTTGATATGGCTTTGAAATTGGTGAGTTTACTGGACTAGTATGGGGATATCAAGAAGCCAAAATCATAATTAGTTGTACAATTAGTATATTAAAGTCCAAATTTTTGTTGCCATTCCTTTAACAAGGCCAAATTAACGCCACTACCACCGCAGACAATAACAACGATATTTTGAAATTGTTTAATAATATCTCGTTTTTCATAAACCACAGCTAAGGCAGCACCACAAGCAGGTTCCACCAACAAATGATGATCATCGGCAAAGCGCAAGCAAGCATGAACGGCTTCTTTATCACTCACAGTTTGTGCAAATACAGGATGTTTTTGGGTCCAATCAAAGGCTTGTTGGCAAATTTGCTTGGCGCCCAAAGTGACAGCAATGCTATCGATTTTGTCTAATTTGATCCTTTTGTGTGCTTTTACAGCTTTAGCAAGCGATGCAGTGCCACTTGTTTCGGCCGTGATCATCGCAACTTCTTGCCACTTTATTTTATGCAATCCTTGGATAAGACCACTTAAAAGGCCACCCCCTCCCACTGAAACAATAATGGCATCGGGTTTGACTTTATCTTGTTCTAGCTCCTCAATGAGCGAAACATATCCTTGCCAAATGACAGGATGATTAAAAGGGGGAATATAAGCAAAGTTTAATTTACTTGCCAACTCGCGCGCAAGAATATCAGCAGCATCCCAATTTTCACCCTCAACAATCACTTCCACATCTTCAGCTTGCAATTTTTGCATCATAAAGGAAGGTGTAATTTGAGGAATAATGACTTTGGCTGGGATCCCCAAAGCTTTGCTAGCATAAGCAACAGCAAGCCCTGCATTGCCACCGGAAGATGAAATAAAGCCGTTTACTCTTTGTTTGGCATAGTGCAAACATAACGCACCAACGCCTCTGTCTTTAAATGAACCGCTGGGTTGTAGCGCCTCAAATTTTAAATAAATTTGGCATCCCACAAGTTTGCTAAGCGGATGGGATAGTAATAATGGTGTATGACAGTACAATGATTTCATTTAGCTGCCAGCGTTGATTTGGCTTCGTTTTCTTTGCTTTTTATGGGGCTATGCTTCCAAATATTTTGAAAAAAGTTACTAGCCGTTTTTGGGGGCTGAACAGCATGAACAGAATCTTTGTAAGCTTGCAGGATATTTTTAGGAGTTTTGTTGGCGGGTGTCATATATTCTTGCACAAAATTTTTGGCGCTTTTAGCCTTGGCCCCGCCATAAAGCGCTGCTTTATCAAACCAATAATAAGAAAGCGTAATATCTTTTTCTACACCTTCACCATTAAAGTAAAGCCAACCCAGTGCATATTGCGCTTCGCTACTGCCATTTTGCGCAGCCTTTTCAAACCATTGTGCGGCTTGACTTGAACTTTGAGCTGTTCCTTTTCCTTCATGATAAGCTTTGGCGAGCATCAATTGTGCAGGTAAATGATTGTTCTTGGCAGAATGTATTAACAGATTTAACCCTTGTTTTTGAGTGGTGGTTTCTTTATCTTCCATTAATTTAATAGCTTGTTTGTAAAGCAAAACGGCTTGATCTTTGGCTTGTTGCTCTGAATCGACGCTGATTGAAATAGGTTTTTGTTCAGAAGTATTATAGTTACTGGCAAACCAATAGATTGCTTCTTGCAAATTTTGTGGCGTGCCAAGCCCCATAATATGCATCCAAGCCAAATAGCTTTTGGCGTCGCTATTGCCTTGCTCGGCGGCTTTTTGTAAGTAATTTAAGGCTGCAGCATCATCTTGGGCTGTCACACCACCGGTTAAATAATACATCGCGACAGCAAATTGCGCCAAAGCCTCTCCTTGATCGGCAGCTGATTTTAATAAAGCAAAACGTTCCGGAGAGGGATTGATAATGCTGTTTTTTGCTGCAACTTTAAGTCTCTTGGCATTTTGATTGAGAGGAATGTCAGGCGCTTGGAGCCCATTGGAAATAGCTTTGTTATACCATGTAAGCGCTTGCTGGGGGTTTTTAGTAACCCCCAGCCCATTTTGATAGCAAAGTGCGACTAAAAATTGCGCTTCGTTTAGGTTTTGCTGTGCAGCGCGAAGGAAATAACCAAAAGCTTTGCCATAGTCAGGAGTCTGTTCGCTGCAAATCATTTTACCGAATTTAAGTTGCGCCGCAGCATATCCGTTATCGGCAGAACTGTTTAACCATTGCATCGCTTGTGCTTGGGAGCGCTTAACGGCTTTACCTCTTTTGTATAACATGCCCATAACATATTGCGCCTGCGGGTTGTTTTGTGTCGCTGCTGGCAGACAAAGTGCTAAGGCTTGCTCAAAGTTATTGAGTTGATATTCTTTTAAACAACGATCAGCTGATGATAAGTTACTTGCTTGGGAGGTGATACAGAACAAGGGTAGTGTTAGAATAAATGCGCTGGTAATTAACTTAAATGATCGCATAGGTTCCCTTATCAGTGTTACTATTAATCCATACTCTTTCCAGTTTACAGCAGAAAACTCATAGCGAAACCCCCTATAATTATTAGAGACTATCATCTTGTGATTTCCTGGATCAATAGACGGTGAGCACCCTTATCTGGCAGATCCTTTCAGGTATTTTGCTTATATTGCTGGGCGTATGCTTATTTTTAGCTAATCGCCTAAAGAAAGCTTTAAGTCTCAGTTTAAAGCGAGAAGAAAGTGCTTATACCGAGATGCTTGATTTTCCAACAGCAAATCCAAACCCAGTGATGCGAGTCAATAAATTAGGGAAATTAGCTTATGCAAACCCTGCCAGCGCTGGGATTTTAACAAAGTGGCAAATTGACCTAAATGAGAAGCTGCCATCGGAATGGCGAGAAATTATTCGTCAAGTGATTTTATCTGGAAAAACGCAAAGTATCGAATTTCCTTGTCAAGAAAAGTTTTATTATTTAAATGTTGTGCCCTTAGGACAAGATGCAGCTAGTATTTTTGGCATGGACATTACACAGCGTAAGATGCTTGAAAAAGAACTAGAACATCGTTCAACGACTGATCAATTAACGAATTTACCCAATCGTTTTATCTTTTTGCAAAATGTTACGCTTGAAATAAATCATGCTAAATCGTCGAAAGTAAAGTTGGGTGTTTTTATTGTTCGCCTAGATGATTATGTCGATGTGATTAACACTTATAATCAATCGATTGCAGATCAATTGGTACAGCTATTTTGCCTTAGGCTAGTTGATTTTATTGCAGGTAAAGCAACAGTTGCACGATTACAGGATAATATGTTTGGTGTGATAGATCCTGAGCTTAAAGAAGCCTCAACCATGGCCGCGTATGTACAAGCACTGATGGAAAAATGTGCTCAGCCTTTCAAGATTGAAGAATATGAAATATTCATTACTTTAAGCGTTGGGATTTCCTATTATCCCAGTGATGGTGAGAATGCTGAAGTGCTGATCCGCAATGCGCTGCTAGCGGTGAATAGAACCAGTAGCACGCGCAATGAATACGAATTCTTTCAACGAGGGATGATTGATCAATTGCAAATTAAACGAAACATTATTTCCGATCTACATAAAGCAATCGAAAACAAACAATTTACGCTTTATTATCAGCCACAAATCCATCTTCAGTCTCGCAAACTCGTTGGGTGTGAAGCACTTATTCGTTGGCAGCATCCGCAAAAAGGGTTTATTTCGCCTTTTTTTTTCATGACAGCAGCCGAAGAAACACAATTGATAAACCCGATTGGGGAGTGGGTGTTACGAGAAGCTTGTAAACAAGTGGTGAAGTGGCAAAAAGAGGGTAAACCTCGTATTCAAGTGGCTGTTAATGTTTCTGCCTCCCAACTCTTTCAAGGGGATATAGTGGGAGTCGTACGCAATGTAATGCAAGAAACTGGCATTATACCTCAAATGTTGTCATTAGAACTTACGGAAAGCGCTCTAGTGCAAGATATGAATAGAGCGATTGAAATCATGAAAGATTTTCGAGCGCTTGGTTTAGAGTTGGCCTTAGATGATTTTGGCACAGGGTATTCTTCCTTAAGTTATTTAATGCAGTTCCCAGTGAGTAAAATAAAAATAGATCGTTCATTTGTTAAGATTATTGAAGATGAAAAGGAAGAAAACTATGCCGTTACCAAAGGGATCATTGAATTGGGCCATAGTTTGAATTTAAAAGTTATCGCCGAAGGGGTTGAATCGAAATTACAATTAAATTATTTAAAAAAGCATAACTGCGATATTATTCAAGGATTTTATTTTGGCCAACCTCAGCCTGCCGACAAATTTTCTGAATTTTTCAACACAGATTGGAAAGCTTAGTCATACGAAGCCTGTAGAAGAGTATAGTGTATTTGCGCCTTTTCTATCTTCTAAAAGATTAGTATTATTTCATTTTTTTAACGAGGTGAATCATATGAAAACGGGTGAATTGGTTTTTGCCATCAGTGCTAATATTTGGGCTGCATCAAGGATGTTGGTTTCTTGGTATAAACGTGGGCTTAATTATTTACAAAAGAAATCTGAAGCACAACACCCTCAAGCAGCAGCGCCTCTTATTACAAAAAGACAAGCTGAGCAGGCAGAATTTAAAGCAGTGCAAGATTATATGGAGCAGCAAAAAGCAATGACAGGATCCGCTACGCTCAACTTTTCACCCGATGGAAAAGTACAATTAACAAAGCCCACATCTTCGACAAATCTAACTTTTGGTCAAAAATTAAATAGTTTTATCTGCCGTCATCCTTCAACAGCCTATGTTGGAGCTGCTATGGGGCATACATTACTTTATTTCTTAGGAAGAAGAGCGCTCGCAGAAGAAACAGTGGTCGAATCGGCGCAAGAATCAGTTGGTGCAGCGTCATTGATGCTTGGTGTAGCTACTTATGAGCATTTAAAGGACGCTTATCAAAAAACCGAACAATACAAAAAAGAACAAGTAGCGCTAGATAGAGCCGTTCAGGCGTTTGCTGCTCGAAATGAGAGCAAAGCGTCAGAGAAATATAAAAAATATAAGGGCAAACGAAAGACCTTTTAAAGCTGGGGCAAGTTAGCCTTGCCCTTTTTCATCAGCCTGCAAATACTGATTCATCTTGGCGATAAGTTCAGGAGAGCAGGTGGTTTTTAACTTACCAATAATAGTTTGCATTTCACTGGTTTTTTCTGTCCCTAACTGTTCGGGAGCTTCATCGCTTTTAGGGAATATTTCGTGGTAATAGAATTTGTAAACATGCTGCATGGATTGCAAGCATTCATCTGAAACCTCATCGGCATGCAAATTGGCTGACATAGTGATTATCAGGAGGGCCAATATCCGCTTAAGTTTCATAATTATTCCTTTTCTACTTATAAAACGACCTAATTAAGCCAGTAATTTTGAACTAAATCAAGAGGCAAGGAGAGGCTGAACAGCTAACTTATTTATCTAAGCGAGATAGCGAATGTTTTGCAAAGCAGATATACTCGCGCAAGCTTGGATCTATACTCTTTCCACTTTGCTCAACGAATAAGAATAACTATGTTTAGTTTTAAAGCAATTGCTTACTTAAAAAGCAATTTTGAATGCTTTTTAAAGAGAAAAACCCCTTTTTTCGTTTGTTTCTTCCTTTATGTTTTGTTGTCTAAATCATTAAATGCTCAAGAAATAAGTAATTCAGCAGCCAGTCAAGAAATGACTTATTTTAGTACGGTAAATGAAACAGGCGGCTATATCACGGAAAAGCTGCATCAAGACTTTTGGGAAATGATGAAGAATAAGTATGACAAAGAGCAAAGTGCAAAAATAGTCAATGATATCAAGCTCACCTTAGACATTCTCAAAGATTTTCAAGCCCAAACCTGGAAAATGGCCAAAACAAGTTATTTTGCCAGAAATATTATGAAAGATGAGACTTATCTCTTTTTGAAAGAAAAATTAGAAAAACAAAATTCTGCGTTTTTTCCTTCGAGCGTTATTATTGATAATGCAGAAAAAATTGTAACAGCAGCAGCATCTCGTACAGCTGTCGATTTGGGGGCCGGAAAGTTTTATATCACGCCTGAGCTGATTGAAGAAAATGTTGTGGGCATTAAAGGTAGCTATGAAAGGTTAAATATCCTACTTAACCCTTTATGGCAAAAAGAATATAGAGAATACGCTTTGCCTAAAATTAATATTTCTTTGTTATCATTATATTCACCAGATGAATATCATGAGCTTATTCAACAGGGGGATGAACAAGTTGATATTCATATTGCTCAACTTTGCGTAGACAAAAATGCTACCTATGAAATAGGTTCTATTGATTATCAAAAAGGCGATAAGAAATTTGCCAACTTTACACCTGAAGAAAAAAAGATCTATATTCAGGAGTTTGTCAAACAACAATTCGCTGGCTATAGCGTTGCTGAACCCTTGATGAGCATCGGAGATTGGCGAGGGTATGAATATTTAAAAGGCGTTGCGGCTTTGGGTAATTTTAATATTGTGATTATGAGTTTATTTATGGATAGCAAAGCATTTTATATAAAATACATTACTAGCAATAATCTGGCTAGCGCGGGATCTGAATTTAATGAATTTACGAAAAGGATCCAACTTTCTTTATAGTTAAGACTTTTGTTTTAGACCCTTTTTATTATCAGGTTTATCCTCAGTCAACATTTTGGCCATAGGTATTCTAAAAGCACGACCATAATCAAAAGCGTTTTCACTAGGCTGAGTTTTAAAATCATAGCCCTTAAGATATTCTAACGCCCAGTAGCATGCAACAACGCCGCAATCAGTTCCATTGTTTTGTTTATTTACACGTACACAAGTCGTTTCATTGATGAGTTCATCGATGGGGGTATTTGGATATAACGCTGTTAATAACGCTTTAGCTTCCTTCAGATACCGTGCTTGGGGACTATTAAAGCCATCTAGGAAATAAATGTTATAACGCCCAGAAGAAGTTTTATCAAAAATCATCAGGTACCAGTGATCCATTGGTTGGGGATTATTTGGCTCGCCTGAGCAAATTGGCCAAAGTATGGTTTTGGTGCTATTTAAATTATCTTTTAAATCGCGTAATAGCATTGATCGATTTTTAATTCTATCAAAAAGATTTGAAAGGGTAATTAAAGAACTGTCAATGCTAAAAGTGTTAGGGAATTTTTCAGGTAACATTTCAAAGAATCGATTCAAAATGCCACTGCCTAAGCGCTGGTTATTAATAAGCTGTTTTGCGTCTTCTTCGTTAAGACCTTCAACTTGTTTTAGTTTTTTAATCCATGATTCAGAATCAATGTTGTTAGTATGTTGTTTAAAGCTTGGCAAAATGACTTTGGTGATGATGACATCAGGTAAGTCTTCAGGTTCAGTTTTATTTTCTGATAACGTTAAATTAGGCGCTGGCATTGATGCTAGTATTGGCGCTGGTGTTGATACTGGTATTGGCGCTGGTGTTGATACTGGTATTGGCGCTGATGTTGATGCGGATATTGGTACTGGTGTTGATTCTGAAATTGGTGCTGGTGTTGTCGTTGCTGTTGGCGCTAGCGTCTTTAAATCAGCCGTTGGATTTGGCAATAAATCAGGCCCGGGCGAAGTTTTTTCCAGATTTATAGTGATATTTTGTTCTTTTTCGAAGTCACTTGCCGTTATCACAAAGCTTGGCTGATTTTGTGCGATAGGCTGCTGTGGTTCTTTAAGAGTTGGTGTATGAGCGGTCGTGCTTTGGGTTGCAGACGTAGGATTTGGAATTCCAAACCAGTAAGAATAAAAAGAATTACTCCATTGCTTGGCGCGGGAAAACAGTCCTGATAAATAGCCAGGGTTGTTTTTTTTGGGCGGTAAAACATATCTGCGTCGCTTTAAAGGCGGCTGCTGGGTTTCGTCAATTTCTGTTGGTAACACTCTTTTCATACTGAACCAAATGCTGAAAAAATAAGCTAATTTTAATGATTTCAAGGTAATAACGCTAAGCTTAACAGATAAAATGCATATTTCATGGGCTAAAACCTTTGATTTTAAAATAAAGTTGCTTAACTATATGTAGTTAGTCGTTGGTAGTCAATATGATTTTTTAAAATTAATGGCTTTTTAGTGTTTTTTGCAGATTAAATTGGCGTTGCATAGATTGAATATACACGCTATTTCAATCAGATGAAATGCAATCAAATATATTGCAATTTGATATTCATTATATGACAATTTCAAACCCTGGGATTATAGATGTTGTTAACCCTAAGTACATGGAACAGTATCATGAAGTTGAATATAAAAATAAATTTTTTCCTTAGGTGTTATGGCCAACAAAGGTAGGTTGGTCTATGAACCCATTACCTCTATTTTTAAAATGGATCTTGAAACTTCGAAAGTATTTTAGAAGTTCGCCACAAATTGTGATTGTTTCTCATTTTTATCAGAATGAAACTATTCAAGTGCTCATGAAGGATAAACAAGGAAGCACGCAAGTGCATCAATTACAAAGTGTGGCAAGAAAAAAAGATATCATTAATCAATTGTCTGCAAAGGATGCTTTTCTTTTAGGCTACTTACTGGCAGAACACGAACAGGCAAATCCTATCATTTGTACTAAAGGACACACAGTGGTGATGACAGAAGGCTAGCAGATATACTCTTCCCAGTTTAAATNNTCACCCCAGTCATGTACCAAAGCGCCTGGGCTTTATGCGCTTGGCGCCTCTCTAGGCATGTCACCTACTTGATACGGGATTTAAACTGGTTCGAGTATAAGTTTGGCTTGCATGATTTTACCGAGCACTTGAGCGCTTTTGCTAAGACGGATTGCTTTATACTCTGGGTTAAGCGATTTTGCATAAAGCGTTCCGTCAACTTGAATAAGTTGTTTAAAGACAGGAACTTTTTTTTCTTTCAATAAGATCAGTGCGTAATCTTTAATTTTAGGTTTTTGTTGATTATCGACAATAATAATGGTGCCTTCTGGATAACGTGGTTCCATAGCATCATTATCTACGATTAAAGCAAAAGAAAATGGGCTTAAATCTATATCTGAAGTTGTCCATTTTACCAAATCAAAAGCAATACCTTGAGGATAGTTCACCACATGCTCCCAATCGATAATGGGAACCTGTCTTACTAGCGAACTGTTTTTTGAACCCATTCCTGTGAGCAACCAGCTGGTATTGAGATCGAGCAAGGTTGCATAGTGTTCAATCACTTCTAGCGCCATACTGCGAGTACCAGCTTCGTGAAGACTATAAGTGGAGATTTTCAAATCATGTTTAACTGCAAAAGCCTTGGCTGTTGTAAAGCCTGCTTGCATGCGTGCTTGCTTTAGACGTTCACAAAGTTTTGATTTAAGCGTTGTTGATTTATTAAGCAACACAATTAATACCAATTTTATTAAAGATCATCTTTAACGTTGTATTTTAAATGCTTGCTTTTTAAATAACAATAAAATAATATCCTGCAAATCGCAGTATAGGAGGCATATCAAACTGCGATAACATTTGCCAATAGGGAGTATCGTGATTACTTTGATGCGATATATGCTCGAACCAGTTTTGAATTTAGGCAACAAAGCCTAAGCTTGTCCCGTACTTGATACGGGATTTAAGCTGGGAAGAGTATAACTCAGGGATGAGTGCAATGCTTAGGATGGTATGTAAGCATTATGGCAAGCACGCTCTCCCATTGGTTTTTTCAAAATAAAATGGAGTTTAAAAAATGAACACAGGATGTGACATGATTATTTCTAAAACACTGCTCAATCAGATTAGTGGTGGCATTGATCCAAACTCAAATCCTAATCAACCTTATAGTTCTAGCACGATCACTGCTCATGGTGCCATTACGCCAAATGGTGTGTACGATTTAGGTTTACAAGTGATGATAACACCTCAAGTTGGTATTGATACTGTTATCACAAACACACCCAATTATTATATGGGCGGTTTTTCAGTTATCTATAAGTGGTAAATAAGAGGCAATCCAGTCTTTTTTCTGGATTGCCACCCCTTCGCTTCGTGAAACTTAAGCCCATGAAGGATAACCAATGTTACCACAACAAAAATCAAAAATAGGCGTTTTCTTCGCAATTTTTAATTTATTCAAATTGTTCTTTTATGTCACTTGCTTGCAAGCAGCACAAACTCCCTTAGTATCTTATAAAATTTCACCATCATCCGATGAAGGGAATTGCTTGCAAATAGAAGCACATTTTAAGGAAACTGATAAAGAAATATTTTTAAGGGTGCCTACTTTTGTAAAAAACATGGATATCACTTCAGCAACTAACCATGTAACAGTTGAAAAAAATGCTAATTCTGAGGTGATAAAAATACCCAATGATGCTGGTAGTGTGCTTCATATTAAATATAACTATTGCATGGCTAATCCTACGCGAAATATATTTTATCCGATCATTGAGAAAAATTTTATCCATAGCATGGTTGATCCTTTATTAATTACTCCTCAAGTGCAAGATGCGGTTGAAATTGAAATGGACTTTTCCGCGTTTTCAGATATTCAGGTGGCGACAAGTTATAATGTCAATAAAAAAATATTTCGAATTAATACTTTGATATCAGATTTTAGGAATGCGGTATTGTGTCTTGGGAAATTGGATATTGATAAAATAACTTTAAATGGCAATAATCTTTTCGTTGTGTCAAATGGTACTTGGCCTTATTTTGAGCAAAGCCCTTTCCATTACATTAAAGCTATTTTTAAACAACAAAGACAATTTTGGCAAGATCATGCTTTTGCGCATTATGTAATTTTTTTAATAAAACAAAATCCACCCGCCATACCCAAAATTTTTGTGGGCCGTCATTGGCATAATGCATTTTCTGGTCTTTTACCAGAAGATTCAAGTGCCAAGGCAAGAGTTCTTTATACGTTATCTCATGAGGCCTTTCATGCTTGGCTAGGTGGAAAAATGCAGGCACCGCAGCCCCAAGGTTCTCTGCAATGGTTTTTTGAGGGATTTAACGATTTCTATGGATTATTACTTGCTTATAAAAGCGGCATGATTAGTTTAAAGGATTATATAAAAATATATAATGATTTAATTATGGATTATACACTTTCGCCGCTTAAGTTTATTTCTAATAATGATGTCAAAGCACATTTTAATTTAGGGAATAATTTTAATCAAATTGCGCAACTTCGTGGACATATCATTGCCAAACAATTGCGAGATAAGTTTAACCAAAAGCCACAGAATAAGGTTGATATGGCTATGAAGGCACTTTATCAGCAATATCAGCAAGAAAATTGGCCTTATCTGACTAAAGAAAAGATAGATGCTACTTTTAATGATTATGTTGGTGTTGAATGGCAATCTGTTCAAAAACAAATTGATGGTGAAAGCATTGTTTTTGCTGAAAATGCTTTTTACCCTTTTGCTAGATTGCAAAAAGTTAAGATAATCGTTCCTGATTTTGGTTTTAATGTAAAGCAAATGTTGCTGGATGGTCACATCATTGATATTCAAAAAGAGAGTAATGCTTATTTAGCAGGATTAAGAGAAGGACAGCGCGTTAAATCCTATCAAATGGATTTTAAAACGATAGCACAAACAACGCTGCAGCTTGCAGATAGCGATAAAATAATTTCTTTTTTGCCAAACAGTACCACAAAAGAAATTCCACAATACGTCATTATTAAGGGGGATATTTTTGAAAAATATTTAAAAAACAACAAAAAAGACAATTAATTTGCTTGTGCTATGCACATTGATTATTTAATATTTTTTTATCGCACATAGCGATATTTATAAAAACTTAATAAAAAGGAAGATAACAATGAGAAATTTCATGGAAGATAACCACGACGCTATTACTGTAACTGAGAACATCCATCCAGCTTTCAATGCTATAGCAAAAGACATCACTGGTGGTCAAAATGATATGGGATGTCATCTCAGTCTCTTTAAAATGGCATCTTCCCCTTTAATAAGACCATTTTGGGTCACTGGTTTTTCTTCAACAATCTCATGCAAATTAGAAGGATAAGATAAAGAAATTTAAGTTCTAATAACAAATTATTAAGGTGATTATATGCATGTGAAAGAACAGCTATTATTTTTGAGAAAGGTTGGTTTCACCGAAAAAGCAATTGCAAATGCGATTCAAGCACATCAATCCACTGTCAGCAGAATTTTATCTGGTCAGATTAAAGATCCCAGAGGCTC
The DNA here is from genome assembly GCA_018242045.1 of Pseudomonadota bacterium. Taxonomy (GTDB): domain Bacteria; phylum Pseudomonadota; class Gammaproteobacteria; order Berkiellales; family Berkiellaceae; genus Berkiella. Next base: position 46,576 of record JAFECR010000028.1, read on the forward strand.
TTTAATTGTGGAGATAAACCAACTGTTTGAGATCGAAAAAAATAAGCAAGGTTTATTGTGTTCAGCATCAATGTAAGGAAAGGGTATGAATATGTTAAATCAAACATTAAGTTCTATTGCCGGTGGTAATAGCGCGGTTAATATGGTTCAAGCTTTGAGCATGGCGATACAAATATATGAGAATACTTCGGGCATATTAACGCAAGCGCAGCCCAGCATTTGGCATAGCACATCTTGTTATGCCAAACTGGGGAGAGAGCTTAGCGAAAAAATATTTGATGTCACGCATCCAAATTTGCTTGGGCAAATGATTTACTACTCGCCGGATATTGAATAGTCTTCAACTTGCCTGCTTCGCTTGCTTGTCCTGCGAAGCAGGAAAACCAGTTGATTTTCTCATCGGTTTGCACGATAAACGATATTTTAAGCTGGCAATGCTTGTGGGACGTAGGTGATGGAGGCGAACAGTTACGGCTTTTTGTTTGTGCGAGCAGCTGAAGAGACATTACTACCATTAAGTTGCTCCACATGCTTTAACTGTTTATTAAATGATGCTTGTGCTGAAGAATAGGTTGTAGTATCGGTCAAGCTCTTTAATTTTTCAGGTTTAATCTCAACTTTCGCGATATTGTTCAATACGTCTTGTAGCTCATTTAGCTCGACAACCTGCTGAGTAAGCATTGTAATGGCTTTCTCAATTTCACCTAGCGAGCGTTTGATCTGTTTATCGGTGTGAGTCTCCAAGCCAAGCCCGTACATGATAGTACGTGAGGAGCTTTTCCCCTTCGACGCGTGGCGAGTGGTTTGCTCGTTTTCAAGTATTTTTTTATACTCATTCAAACTTTTCTTCATTTCCTCAAGTGAGCCAGAGGCAAATAGCCCAAAGCTACTAGCCAGAGAATTAAGCACTTCTTTTACCTCCTTATCGTTTGCTGCGTCGTGAATAATATTAAACGAATTAGATTGCTGTGTATTACTTTTTTCTAATGGTAATAGTTCCTTTACAAGCGCCCGTTGTATTTGCTTTAGATGCTCATTTGGTTCATTTTTTCCAACCAAATTACTCAAGTGTTTCAAATCCTGTATCATGGCGTTCTTTTCATACTTACTATAAGTTCCATTATGATACACCATGAGTGGTGGAGGTTGATTATTTCGAAAATGTTGTTGATACATCAATAACGTATTTAAGCGGCAAACCGGCGTATCCACTGGTGCAAACACTTCTGTGATTTTATAGTTTTTGTTATATTTCAAACCAATTGGAAATTTTGGGTAATCACTCCCTTGAGTACTATCACAAGGCTTATTATCAAACTTTGCGTGACCTTTAACTTCGCGCCCATATTCATCAGTGTAGTTTATATTCACTGCTTGCCTTCGCGCTACAGGCTTGTTGGACTGGAGTCGGTTTAATGCATACTCAAATGCAGAAGTTGAGCCAAGTGTAGTTGTGGCGTAATGAGTCGCTCTTCCATGCCCGACCAATTTCTTCCCCCAAACGGTTACAGGCGTCGTATCAACAATACATCCCGCTGATAATTTTATTGCCAATTCCTGATCTTCGATTCTTCTATCATTTATTTCCATTCTTTTTTTTATGAGTTCATTAAACTTATCTTTGTCTTTTGCTGTGATGGGATTTTCGAGAGTATTGATATTTTTCTCTAATTCCGTGAATAAGTCTGTCTCCACGTAGTTTCCAGCATTATGCGTGCTAATTATTCCCTGTATTTGTTCTTTTATCTTCTTGTCATTAATTTTATCAGCAAGAGTAAGGAGCGATTCCATATCTCGTTTCTCTTGAAGCTGCTTTTTCTGCTGAGGACTGATTGGACCTTTTCGCATTTTGTCTTCTCTCTCATTAAAACTCTTTAATCGAAAGAGTCTTTTTTTATAGCAAAAGTTCAATTTTTTTAACTACTTTATTTTCCCGTGAGGTAACACGTTTCTAAGGTGAACCGATGGGGTTATCTGCACTGATATTAAAATATTAAATCCTTTCATATTAAGGCAAATCTCAGCCTAGCATTTGGCGTAGCACATCTTATGCCAAATTGGGTAGAGAGCTTAACGAAAAAATATTTAATGTCACACATCCAAATTTGCTTGGGCAGATGATTTATTACTGGCCGGATATTGAATAGTCTTCAACGCGGCCTGTTTGGTTTGCGAAGCAGGAAAACCAGTTGATAATCTATCATCAACTGTATAGGATGTGCCTTTATCTAAAGAGAAAGAGAGTTAATATGCAAAGTGGGCCAATAGCAAAAGATGAATTAGCTGGTGCATTCCTTAAGGTATTAGAAAAAGCATCTACAGAGCTTTATAAATCTGAGCTTAAACCACAATTAGTGGTAGAAAATGATCGAAAATCTTATAAACCCGTTTATGAGCAAAGCCAAAAAAACCAGGCTTTAGCAAATAACTATAGTAAAAACAGACATCAAAAGCCGCAGCATTTCGCATATAGCAATACGCCTGCTAATCGTAAAAGTCGCTAAAATATTATTTAAATAATATTAGCCACGTTCACAAGTCGTAGTTCACCATGCGAAATTAAGCCGCCTATCTGCAAGTCATTTAAATTACCCTATCAGAGGTTTAGCATATTAAAGTGAATGTTTGAATACACGTTAATATGCACATGACTAAAGGGGCGAGAAATGAAACGTGGCGCAGCGGAAAATAGTGATACTCCAATTGCAAAAAAACAGAAAACAGCGGAAGAAAAATTTTTAAAGCTTCATGAGAATAATTATCATTTTGATATATTTTCCAAGTTAATCTTTAGCGATGTTGCACAACAAAATACCCCAGCCGTTGCTTTACAAGATCCCAATTTTAAAGTCGTAATTACAAATAATACACATTATCTAACAAGAGACATTCCCTACACGTTCCAAAAAAACCACTATCCTGGAAAGCAGCTTTATTTAAATGATGATACACCGATTGGTTATAATCTTCATATCCCAAAGGGAGAGATTAAAGGAATATTTGTTTATGTGTATGGTGGAGGTGATGTTAAGGCTAGAAAAAGTTTGGTCAAAGTACCAGAAGTATTTAATGATCTTTGCGTAGCACTTGCAGAGCGTGGCTATGCCATAGTGACACTGAATTTATTGGATATTAATGAAAATTTTAAAGATCAGCGTTTAATGTCTGAAGATATCCATAAAAGGCTCCATGCCAGTATTAATAAATTTTTCGAAACGATTAAGACAGATCCATTATTTTTTAACCATCCTCGATTTGGTTCGCAAGAAAAAATGATACTTGAAAGCTTAAAAAATAAAAAAATATTTTTAATGGGCAGCAGTTTTGGTGGTCGAACGGCAGTGAAACATGCAGAACTTTATCCTCATACCTTCGATGGATACATTAGTTTTGCTGGGGCACTTTCCTATAAAATGCGGGAAAAATGTTTAATAGGTTGTAGAAAAGCAAACGATTGGTTAGATCCAGCTAATGACCTTAGCAATATTCAAGATCCAATTTTGATATTACATAATATGGATGATAATCAGGTTAATGTTAAAATCGCCTTAGATTGGTATAAAAAAGCAATTAAAGCTGGCAAAAAAGATTTAATCCAACTATTCATTATAGAAAAAGGGGGCAAAGCCAATAATAGAAACCTAGATGGTAATGGACATGGCGTTACAGAAAATTTAAACTATTTTGAGCAAATGATGCAAGCTATTCATAGTTTTGTAGAAAATGATCCTTATCATATCGAGGTAAGTGAATGGCGTGCGCATCACTATAATATTTTAGCTAATAAAAACTATCCTTCTGCTACTTTGGAACAACAATTTATCTCGTACGCTTTTCGATTATATATGGAAGGCAAGGAGTTAAATGACGAAAATTGGAAAAATCACTTTGCGCCCCTTTACTATGCGTTACATTATTTAAATAATTGTTTAGACAATCATAATTTCAAAGATCAATGGTCAAAAGAATTCAAAGGCTATTTTGACAAAGAGATCAAAAATTTAAAAGCAAGCGGTGTATTAAACGAGAAAGTGGCGAAGAGCGCTGTTAAATTTTACTTAGGTAATTATCTCTCTTTTCTTAATGAAACAGGTATGGTTAAAAATGATGATTTTGACAATATTCAACCATTGTTTGAAAGTCAGGATATCGCTAAACAATTTCTTCAAAGATTTGAAGGAACAAAATCCAGTATGTCTTTTGCTACCTATAAATTTCATGTCAGTGCGTTATTTCTTGCCAATCCTGAACTATTAAAAGATAAGTACGCACATTGGGAAAATGATGCAGATTTACAAAAGATTCTCAAAGATGTTCGGAAAAAATTAGAGGTTAAAATTAAGAAAGATCAGGATTTGATAGATGCGATCTGCCAACCTAAAAAGCAGAAATTGGCAGGAGTTAATCTATGAAACGAGGTGCAAATACGCCACTGGCAAGATCTACCCAAAAGCAGAAAATAGCAGAATTTAGTGCATTATATGAAAATAAATTGCCTGATTTTGTTAATCTTATTTTTAGTAATGAGCCAAAAAAGTCTGAAAGACAACCGTTCATTCTGAATAGCACAAAAACGATTATTTATAATCAAAAAGGATATGATAAGGGTATTAATATTGAAAGGAATGACAATGAACTATTAGGCAATAGCTTGAAGCTGAAAGATGGCACCCCTATTGGTTACAATATTCACCTACCTGAAGGCGAAATTAAAGGAAGTATGGTGAGTGTCTATGGTGGACATATTGCTTCTGATAGAAAAGAATTGTTATTTTTGCCGGGATATACAGATAATTTTGAGCGGGCCTTACTGGCTCAGGGTTTTGCCGTTATACAATTAAACTTACTGGATCTGCTTAAGCTTAAAGTCTTTCAAGATCTCATGCCCAAAGATATTCATATTAAGCTTCATCAAAGTATCCATCATTTCTTTGAAACAATTAGAGAAAAACCCGAATCACTGCACAGCTCGTTAGCTGCAATAAAAGAAAAACCCATTTTTTTATTTGGTGCAAGTTTTGGCGGGCGAACAGCAATTAAACATGCTGAGCTATATCCCTTTACCTATCATGGGTATATTAGTTTTAATGGTGCATTGTCTTATGACATGATAAAAAAAACTGATGAACAATATAAATTTAAAGTCAAGGAGTGGCTTGACCCGAACTTTGATATTAGTCAGATTCAAGATCCTATCTTTTTGATACAAAATAGAGATGATAATTGTGTTAACCTTAAGGTGACTTTAGATTGGTATCAAAATGCTAAAAAATTAGGAAAAGAAGCTTATATTCGTTTATGGATTGTTGAGAAAGGGAGCCCTATCAATTTAAATCAAGAAAAGGCTTTTGTATATAAAGGGCATGATTTGACTAAAGATAAAAATTTATTTGCTGACTTGCTTGATTCAACCCTGTTATTTACAAATCATAGCCCTTTTTCAATAACACCCCTACATGAATGGCGAGCGCTTCGTTACGATATGATAGCCAACAAAAATTATAATGCCGTAAGTTTAGAAGAAGAATTTGTGTCATATGCATATGATATGTATCAACGAGGTATTAAGCTAAATGATGAAAATTGGGAAGCGTATTACGAACCGCTTTATTATACGTTAAATTACTTACATTCGTGTGTTGATAATCATGATTTTCAAGGTAAGACCTTATACGGTTTTAAAGGTCAATTTCATCAAGACCTTGAGGCATTGAAAAAAAATAATTTATTAACCGCAGAGAATTTTACAAAGGCATTGAAAGCCAGTTTTGAAACATTTGCTCAATTTTTGAAAGAAACAAAATTACTCAAATGTGGAATGAGTGAATTAAATGATTATGCAAAAAGTTCAATAATGCACGATATGTATTCAGATCTTTTAGAAGGCAATAGTAACGAAAAGATGAGCTATAAAACATATAAATACTTGGTTTCAACTTTATACAAATCTAATAAATTTTTGCTTGAAGATAAATACGAGCAATGGGATTTAGATTCGAAAATTCAATCTGATCTTAAAAAAGTTAGAAAGGTTTTCGAAAATAAAATAGCCACTGAACGTGAACTTATAAGGGATGTGTGGAAAGAGGCCATTCGCAAAATAAAACAAAGTTAATTAAAGACAGGTCTAAGTGTTAAGTGCGCTGCTTTTCGGCCTGTGTCAGTCAGAGCTAGTGCCAAATAGATTGGACCAAGGATGGAGTCTGCAGCCAGAAAAACACTCCCTGAGCCAATAAATCGATTCGAAGAAAGATTGGCTTCACCCCAAACTTTACCTTCCTCCAATGACGCACCAAGATAGATGGGTAACGGCCTATTAGGGATTGGATGTAATTTTTTCCATTGATAGTAATAAATAGCACTTACTAGTGCAGAATTATTTCCAAAAAGTTCTTGGTTTAATAAACCGGTTAATTCAAATAAACCGCCTAGAAAAAATTTGTCGGGAAGGTTAGGCGTGTTTTCTATCGTTCTATTATAAAGTGCGCCTAAAACAAAAGCATGTTTTCCCGATGAAATGGCACCAAGACCGCTACATTTTAATTGAGAAAAATCAGCATCTCCACCATATTGGGTTGCGTCTTTGGCTAAAGTGATAGTTCCTTTAAGACCATGATGTGGAAAATAGATGTTATCGACACTATCCCATTGAAAACTGATCCCAAGTTCTCCATCATTGATATTGCCTTCAGGAATAAAATCAGGCCCAATACGCCTTTTAACATTGTCATGCTCAAATTGCCAATAGCCTCTTATTCGACCCCAATTGGAAAAGTTTCTTCCTAAGGCAACTTCAGCCTTGGCTTGCGTATTTAAATATAATGCTATTGGATCATAATTATAATAAAAAGTTTGAGCCACTCGCGTGACAGAAACATTTGGATTAATAAACCAAGCAAGATCGGAGGTGAGCGGCTGATAGTATTCAGCGAATATACCTTCATTTTGCCCTATATTTGCAATAATACGCCATTCTCCTAAGAGCGTGTTCATTTGTTGGTTTGTTACCCCAAGCACAATCTGAAAGGTGTTAGTGGTTTGAAAATCTGTATCAAGCAAGAGACTTCCTTGAAAATAAAGTGGGTTGCTTTCCTCTTGTCTTGGTTCAACTAAGAGTCGCTTGCCCATAGGGCCTGCATCGATTCCATAGTAAATGCGATCAAAAATACTCAATCCATAAAGTTTATCAATATGATCCTTGATTTCCTTAGGCGTAACGATGTTGCTATCAAAGTCAAGATAACTAAAATAAGTCTCTGGTAACAATTCAGTTTCATTTTTAAGTGCGACTTCATCAATAAGGATAGGACTATTTTCTGTATAGAGTAGGCGTGGTGGCATGGGCTTAAAAGTAGAGAGCTTTTCTAGTTGTGCTTGATGCTCAAAAGCAACTTTTCTGCCAGGTATGACTGCTTCTTTAAAACGATCAAAATCCGTAGTTGAAATTTTGTCTACATCAGGTACAAGTAGAATATCTTGTTTTGTTAAGTACGATTTGCTTATTTCAACGTTATTATAGGATAAAATATTGGTGATTTGTTCCAGTACATCGGTTAAATCAACTATTTGTGACCGTGTAAAAAGTGGCGTACCAACATCAACTACAATGACAATATCAGCACCCATTTCTTTTGCAATTTCAATAGGTAAGTTTGCGCTTACACCGCCATCCACTAATAAGTATTTATTTAACGGAATAGGCGCGATAATGCCGGGTACTGCCATGCTGGCAAGCAAGGATAAGGCTAAGTCGCCTTTTTCTAAAGCAACTTTTTTACCTAAAATTAAATCGGTTGCAACTGCTTTGAAAGGGATCATCAAGTGATTAAAATCTTGAATAGGCTGCCGTGGTAATAGGTAGGTATTAAACATGTCATATAAACTTTGACCTGAAATAATACCGGGGGGAACGTGAATTTTTCCTTTGGAATAACTGATAAAGTTTTTGATAATAAAAATATCTGTATCTAACTTACGGCGAAAGTAAAGATCGGTTCTTTCAACATCATTGCTAAAAATTTGTTCCCAGTTTAAGGTTGTAAAATCTCGTTCAATTTGTTCAATAGGAACACCCGCAGCATATAGTCCACCAATCACGGCGCCCATACTTGTGCCAACAATCATATCAATCGGCACCTGCATTTCTTCTAATGCTTCAATAACACCAATATGTGCAGCACCTCTTGCGCCACCGCCACTGAGCACCAATCCAACTTTAGGGCGATCGGCTTGTGCGGTAAAAACACAGAATAAATTAGTTAGGATCAAAACAAGCAAAAGGATTTTTTTCATCTAAAGATGGTACAGCAATATTTGTTAACACAACAAGAAAGGAATATTGAAAGCAAAATGAAAGTTTAATAACTATTTAAGCGGATTGATATAAAAGCGTCATTTTTTACGATTAATAAATTTAGTTTGCGTGCGCGGATGTTCTTGTACTTGCTGAGACATTGCAGTAATAGAACGCAAAGAACATGCCCACTGAAATTGGAGATAAGAAGTGTTTTTAGTTTCTGGAAGCAGCGTTTCATATTCATTACTTGGCAAAGATTCTTCAATATCATTAAGATATTCTTCAAATCGTGTTGAATTAATCAAATTATGTTTATTGTAAATTTTATCTATTTCAACAAAGTTATTAGTTAGAAGAGCCTTAAGCAATTCAACAAAATCCAGTTGTTCAGTTAATGAATATTTTTCTTCGAGGTTGTTATTATTTTTAAGACCTTTTTGTAATCCTTCTAGCGACATTTTGTATCCTTTCTTATTTTAGTTTGTAGGTTGCGCTGATTATACTTGTGCTATGGATTTTTAAAAGTCGAAGTTGAGTTGTCTAGGTGTGGCGCTTAGACATTGTATTTGTAAGTTGACTTTATGTGGTTTGTTTTGGGCTATTTTAGTTATACCAGCATTTATTAGGATAAATACTGGTGAAGTGTAATGCAGATAATGTAGTTACAAAATTGTGCATTTTTTTCTTCTGCGTTTGATATTTTCTTCTACTCCATTAAAAGCGTTTTGCTGATATTCCGGAAGTAGAGGCTTGGCAATTTCGAAGCCTTGGTACAGCACGTAATTATTTTTAAGTCCTGATAGTAATTGACTAATGCGGTCTAAATCTTCGGTATAAAGTAGGAAAGAAGCCATCTCATTTGAATTTAGATTATCTATTAATTTTTCGGCTTGTTTATCATCACCAACGTATTGTGCCTGTGCTATTTTCTTAAATTTTTCTTGTTCTGGTGCACTGTATTTATTTACTATTGATTTGATAATTTCTGTGGGTTGGTGCGGATTTTGTAGGCCGTTCATATACATCATTTGAAACCTCTAGCTAGTCTTTTTGAATTTGAATGGCAGATTGTACACACCAAAACCAGAGAGTCAATATTATCTGTATCAATTATCGCATCTACACGAATTATTGATGAAAAATTAATAAATAATCAGAATTTTTTTAATTTAAACATGTGAAGCTTGAAAGAGGAAAGAAAATTCTCTCCTCCCTTTAAAAACTAGCCAAAAACTCTTTTTTGTTTTTGCTCTTCATCAGCGGTAGATGTGGTGGTAGTGGTGGATGTGGTGGTAGTGGTGGATGTGGTTGTAGCGGTGGATGTAGCAATATTGGGTCGTGTCGTTGAAGTAGTTCTTGTTAATGAACCAGGTGTAAAAAGAATTACTTCACCGGGAATAAGATCGCTTTCATCAGTAGACTCTAATGTCAAAGTGTTTAATTCATCTGATAAGGAATTGATTTTATCCTCAACCTGTTCTTCTTTTTTTTCTTTTGTAATGGTTATTTGAATAGTTTTTGGCGGGGTTACCATGACTGATGCCCCTTGGATCGTTTCAATTACTACCCAGCTATATCCTCTTTTTTCAAAATATTCCTTGGCTTCCCTAATATTTTTTTCGTGTAGCTCCCTGATTTTACGAGACATTTTTCCATTTGTGTTAAGCTCATTTTGAGATCGATTTGCTTTGGTGTGCATTTGTTGATCTTCCAAAGGCCAGTTACTAATTATTCTTTGTCTTGTTATATCATGCTGAGTTATGATTTTTTGGTTGATTTCATTTGCAATTATTTTTTGATCTTTGTTTTGATGAGGTGGATTTTCTACTGCTGGTATTAATTTATATTTACAAGCTCTTGACATAATGTCTCCAAGGTTGGAAAAAATAAAACATGTTAAGAATCATAACATAGTTTTAAATAACTAACTATAGCTTGTTTAATAAGCTTTTTATAAAAAGATTTGTTAAAAGTTATTCAGCATTCAAAATTAAACTTTATCTAAAACTGAAGCGCGCCAGCATCAATGGATAAATGCTATTGAAGAGTGCAATCAAGTTTTCAAGTTCATCAAGCGTTTTTAGATTTTTGGCGTGGATTTTACCCTCCCTCTCTATGTCCATTAGAATCGTCGAGATCTTGATCCTTAATCTGAACTCTATTCTTAATCTTAATTCTGATCTTATTTTGCGGCTTACTTCGGAGCATCAAGCGAGTGCAGTATATTCTTTTCGAATCACGTAGCTCGTGCCCCGGTGGCACTGGGCTGCAGTACCTGAGGGTAGCACTTGCGAAGTGA
>JAFECR010000029.1:0-29280 GCA_018242045.1 Pseudomonadota bacterium
TGGTTTTACAAAAGATTGCGTGGTGTTGACAGAGAATTGTGTTACTAATTGGGCCAATTGTTTGTCAAACAATGTATTATTAGCGTTAATCCGTTGTTTTTGACTTTGTCCATATCGAATAACGGCTGTTTTTAAAGCAACGCCTAGCTGATAAAGCCCAAACAAGGTAGTTGTGGCAATGACCCCTGATACAAGGGATATCGCAGCGAAAGCGGCTTTGGTTGGCGCCAGCGCTATGCCTGTTTTTAACAATAATGCCGCAATCAAGGTAACGCACCCGCTGAGGGCAAAAATAAAGCTGCTTAAAGCAAGGCTTATTATCACGGTAGTAATGTTAATTAACCAATTTCTCTTAATAGATTCAGCTTTATCATCCTGGTTATTATCCAATTTTATTTCATCAGCTTTTAATTTATTTTCATCTTTTAATTTAGGGGGTAAAGGCGAACTTTGAGTAATATCTTGAAGGCTAGAAGTAGGTCTCTTTTTTTGATCGGTCATTGTTTTTTCATACCAATCAACACCCAATTTATTTATTATAGCCTTGGGAATGTCAGTAAGATTATTATTTCCACAGTGTAACTTTTTTAGTGATTGGCAATTGCTCAAAGACTCAGGCAAGGCCTGTAGTTTGTTGTTGGTGCAATTTATCTGTTGGAGCGCCTGGCAATATTCCAAAGATTCGGGTAGGGTTGTTATCTCATTGTAACTGCAATATAGCTCTTGTAGTGCTAGACAATGGCCAAGATTTTCAGGTAAGGCATTTATTTGGTTATAGCTGCAATCGAGGCGTTGTAGCGCCAAGCAATGCTCTAAAGATTCAGGAAAGGTTTGCACGTGGTTGTAAAAAAAAGTTAGCCGCTCTAGGGCTTGGCAATTACCAACAAACTCGGGTAAGGTATGCAGGTTATTAAGGCTGCAAAATATTATTTTTACTTTTTTCCAATAGTTCTGGTATTCAGGATTGGTGAATAAGCTTTCTGGTATTCTGGTAATTAATAAACTATGAATATCAAGTTCATCACTATCTAATTTAATCCTAGGCTTGATTTGAGTCGTATTTATAAACTCAAGGGCATGGTGTTGTCGCTCTAATGTGCTTAGTTGTATTTTTAACATGTCCACGCTTTCATCAAAAGTCTTGAGTAACACTAATTCTTTTTTTATTTCTTCTTTTGTAAATTTATGTTGTACTTGTAATATACTTTTTATTTCTCTTGCATGAATATTTGCGATACGTGCAAATTCTGAAATAAAGCGCTCATAACACCAAGATTCGTTTACTTTCCCAGTAGGTGGCAGCACAGACACTTTGCAGTCAATCGCTTTTAAGCGAGTCAAAAAGGGCATTATGATGTGATTTGAGGTAGCAGTTATGTTGAATGACTTGCAGGTAAGGCGAAGCGCAAAACCCACTTCTTGAGAGAGAAAACCAAAGATGGATTGGATGACATCATTATTCTGATTAAAATCAAGCATGATTGCTCTTTAAAAGTATTTTGAAAGTACTCGACACCCTAACATACTTTAAGTTAAGGCTTAAAGTATGTCTTTGCAAGTAAAAAATCTAACTTTTTAAGTTAATCTTGAAGAAGTTTTCTAGCGTGCATTAATACCATGCATTTTTAGAAATAATTTCGGATGGAAGATAGCGTTATTCAATTTCTTCCTTTTGTGACGATAGCCAAATTAGCCGCTAAAAATAAGGCTCTGATTTGAGCAGCAAGCCTAAAAGTAGTGGGTTCCAAACCCAATTCTCGATTTTTCGCTTTGTTTTGTTTCAGTTAATTTAGATGAATCAAAATAGGGGGTAAAAGAAGTTATTTCTGCATTATCTAAAGAGATTGCCTTATTGGAAGAGACTTTTTCAAAGGAATTAATGTTTTGCACTCTATTCAAAAATTCTGGCGCTAACAGGCAAATTCTAGCTGGTATTTCAATTAATTTTCGCGTTGTTTTTACACCAAAGGGAATATTGTTAATTTCCTTTATAGTTTCAAGATGGATGTTTTGCGACTTATCTGCATGCGTAATTGTCCCAACGACATTATCTGCTACCCTATCTATTGTATGAGAAGTGATGACATGAGAACATTGTTTTGGGAAGAAATCTTGGTTTTGTTCAGCCAAGGATATTTTTTGTAAGAGATTATTTTTTGCAACACCTTTGAAATGATCAAAACAGATATCAATACAAGTCAGGAATTGTTTGCCACAGGCTGTGTTACATTCCACAATATTATTAAAAGTAAAATTATAGATTTCATTTTTGATCGAGAAGCAATATGCGCTTATATCGCACCTTACGTTGATTGAAGGCACTACAACTTTTTTTGCTTTTTGCATTTCGTAGTAAACAGGATCTACGGTGGACAGATAATTTTTCACTATAAAATTGATTTTAAGTTTGGGGCCACATTCAATATAGGCAGCAACATTGATGACACCAGGCGTTAATCTTACGGCAAAAGAAGATAAAATAAAATGTAAGTTTTGAGGTTGTTTTTCAGCTAAATCGGCAATTTTTACAAAGAGTTCTTCAAATTCCTCCAAAGTAAGTGGTTGTTTGGTAAAAAAAGAAAATTCATTCGTGATGGCTCGGGTAACAAAATGAGATTTGTCTGTTTTAAGTTCGCCGTTAAGATTGCAATTATCTTTTTTATGTTTATTCGCAGTATGTGTAATGATGGTTTCAATATACGAATACAGTCTTGTTCTTTGATCTGAGATATTGGCAGTATCTTGCCTAAATTCTCCCGCAATTTCAGAAATAATAATATTGTCTTGCAGTGCTATGGTAGTATTTTCTATGGCATCAGTTAACGTTGCAATCCTTCTTTTTTTCGCTACATTTTCATTTTCTGTTTCAGTATCATCAAAAATGCCGCGTTTCATGGGTTTTTATCCAAAGTTTGTAAAATAGCTAAGATTATCCTTATATAAAGATAAGAAAACAATCATTTTAGGATAGTAGGTATAAGATAGCCGCTAAAAATAATACGCGAGTTGCAAGGCGCTTTTTAAACGGACGCTTGCGTATTTTTGCTAATACAGGGGCTCTACCACGGTGTGGTCGGACAAAAGCTAATCATGTTTGGGTGGTTTATCTTTCAACAATGCTCGGACTTTTAAATTAAGCATTTCAACCAATACGGCATAGGCCATGGCAAAGTAAATATATCCCTTAGGAATAGACATATTCAGACCTTCGCTCATTAAAGCAACGCCGATAAGAATTAAGAAGCTTAAAGCCAGCATTTTAATGGTAGGGTGATCATCTACAAAGTCGCCAATGGGTCTTGCGGCAAACATCATAATCACAATAGAGATAACAATGGCAATAATCATGATAGGTACTTGATTGACAAGACCCACTGCGGTGATAACTGAATCTAAGGAAAAGACAATATCGATAATGCCAATTTGTATGATGACGCTGAAAAATTTTGCATGTTTTTTCCCCGGTATTTCTTGAACCTGATGTTCCTCAAAACTTTGATGGATTTCATGCGTACTTTTAGCGATGAGGAATAAACCACCTAATAATAAAATGATTGCTCTGCCGGTGATCACAAAATTAAAAATAGTAAACAAGGGTTGGGTCAGGTGCATTATCCAGACTAAAGAAAGCAGCAGTAAAATTCGCGTTACCATGGCAAAAATTAGCCCGCTTACCCTGGCAACTTGTCGTTTATGCTTCGGCAGTCTGCCCACTAAGATTGTAATCATAATGATATTATCAACGCCTAGCACGATTTCTAATGCTGTTAGGGTAATAAGCGCGAACCAAGCTTGGGGATCAGTGAGCCAATTCATAAAAGACTTAGTTTGAAGTTGTTATTAAAGAAAGTTATTAAATTATTGAATTAAGGTCAAATATCTTTTGCTCATTGCTGATCAAATCCCCCTTAAGAAGTACGAAAACCAACCTATAAATACTTATATCACCTAAGGCCAAGTCCGTCGTATATCTAAGGGAATAACTATGAACCACAAAATACTGACTGTCTTATCAGGGATTGGTTTTCTTTGTTATTTTTCAAACGTTTCAGCAATAATAGTCATGCATCGAGGCAACGTAAATCCAACCTATTTTAGTACAACAACAGGTCGTTATACGGAGTATCGAATTAGTGGTTATGATATACAACCGAATCGACCTGGGGTGTGGTACAAAGGCTGTAGAACAGATAACTACTATTGTATGGCTCAACTAGAGCACTGTCGTGTGTTTGAAGGTGGGATGTATAAACCTGCGCCTAACCGTATTGTACCTCGGCCTGAAGGCTTAGAGTTTAAAGAACCAGCAGTCTTGAAAGATCATCGTTAAACAGAGCCGATATTAGGCAAGTGCTGTTTTTGAACTTTTGTCTTCAGGTAATAACAGATTCAAAAGCACGCCAGCAAGCCCACCTAAACCAATGCCACTGATTGCAAAATTGCCGGCACCCAGGGTTAATCCACCAACAGGTATGACTAAAACAATGCCCACAATTGTCATATTGCGAGGGCTCATTAAATCATGTTGGCTTTGGGTTAAAAGGTGTAGCCCTGTTACTGTTATTGCGCCAAACAAGAGCACCAACACCCCCCCCATTACAGGCATGGGAATGGTTTGTAAAAGTACGCCGACTTTACCAATAAAGGCCAACAAGATGGCGGCAATACTGGCCCAAGTCATAATCCCCGGATTGAATGTTTTCGTGATAGCAACGCCGGCAGTGACTTCAGCGTAAGTCACACTAGGGGGACCACCAATGGATGCAGCAACAATGGAAGCAACGCCGTCTCCCATCAGGCTGCGGTGTAGTCCGGGGTGGCGTATATAATTACGTCTGGTAATACCACCGATAGCAACGATATCGCCAATATGCTCAATGGCGGAAACAGCGGCAATCGGTGCCATCAGAATCGCTGCTTGCCAGTTGACACTCGGGGTTGCAAAATGGGGCAATTGAAACCAATTAGCAGCCATCACTTTAGAAAAGTCAACCATTCCTAGCCAAAGGCTAGCGGCATAACCAAAAGCAATCCCAACTAAAATAGGAATTAATTGCAGTCGGCCTTTACCAAAAAGTCTGGTTACAATCGTTGCCAACAATGAGATCCCAGCAATAATAAGCGCGGTATTTTCTTCCATGGTGACAATTTTGCCATCGCCGCTTTTACCCATCGCCATATTAATTGCCACAGGCGCTAAAACAAGCCCGATGTTCATAATAATGGGGCCTGTAATCAAGGTTGGGAATAAACGATTGACAAATTCTTGGTTACGAACATAAACCAAGATACTCATTAAAAAATAAATAACACCACAAAAAGCAAGACCAAATAGGGTGGCAGATAATCCCCAAGTTTGGATCCCATAGATAGTTGCAGGTACAAAAGCAAAAGACGAACCTAAGAAAACAGGAATTTGTCCTTTAGTTAGGATTTGAAAAATAAGGGTGCCAAGACCCGCAGTTAATAGAGCAACGCTTGGATCCATGCCGGTTAATAAAGGCACCATCACAGTTGCACCGAAAGCGATAAAAAGCGTTTGAACACCGAGTAAAGAATCAGACAATTTGAAAGAATAATCTTGAGGATAGATTGGCTTAGTCATAACGGTTTTATCACCCCAACAATAGGTTATTTGTAAGTTATCACAATTAATTGTGATCAACGACAAATATTAGACAGATACTCGGGAGATGAATGATAAACGGACTGAGCATTAAAAGCTATTATTACAAGCATTCGAGCATATACACTAATACTCTTTCCACTTTCTGGCGTGCGTATATTCATTTAGGTAATATGAAATAAAGCAATTAGCCCTTTTTGCACGAAGTTGATAACAGGGTACATTATCTGTCCTAGCACGCCTGTAAAAATCAAAGCCAATATAATCAAAATACCAAAAGGGGTCATTTTATCAAATCGCTTGTCCCACGGTGTGGGCAATAAGTAGGAGATAAAGCGGCTGCCATCTAAAGGTGGGATAGGGATCAGATTGAGGACCATCAATAACACATTAATTAGTAAACCAGCTTGAGACATGTAGATTAAGGGAACTAAATAAGGAGATTTAGGCAATAATAAACAAAGCTTCAAAATGGCAATCCAAATAACAGCCATTAGAAAATTTGAAGTTGGGCCAGCAAGCGCGACAAGCGCAAAGTCTCTTTTAGGATGTCTTAATCTGTTAGGGTTGACGGGTACTGGCTTTGCCCAACCAAAAATAAACGGCGAAGTTAGCATTAAAATAAGGGGTAAGATGATTGTCCCTATCAGATCAATGTGTTTTAAAGGGTTGGCTGTGATCCGACCTAAACGGTGAGCGGTATCATCCCCAAGCTTATAAGCAACATAGCCGTGAGCGGCTTCATGTAAGGTAACGGCAAAGAGAATGGGTAATATCCATATGGCAATTTTTTGAATGGTAGTTAGTTGGTCCAACTGAATCCCCTTTAGTGCGTTTTTTCATAAACATAAGTTGAAGTTAAACCCCAGCTCATCCATTCCATCCCTTGATATGTTTTAGAAAAATGGGTTGCCGGTAATGTTTTAGAAGTAATGATAACTTTTGTACCGACTTTTAACTGGATTAGTTTATCTAAAATTTGTTCCCAAGTCGCCTTTGAGTATGCGGTTGCATTAATAAAAATGATATCTGCATCCAAGATGTTAACTTGAATAAAGTTTTGATGGATTAAAACCAACTCAAATGCACTTGAAGATAAATGACTTTTCGCTAAGTATAGATCGTACTTTTGCACAGCAAGTTGATGTAAGGCATCTATCATTTCAATCCCTTTTACTTTTAAAAAGGGGTAGGCTAATTTGACGGCAAAAAGGGTTTTCCCACAACCAGAACCTAAATCATAAAACACTTGTTTAGATAAAGGTTGAGTGCATGCTACTAAATCAAGTAACGTGCAGATCTCAATTTCACCATAAAGAAATTCAGTTGAGTCTTGTATGCGTGCTGATTTTGCAATAGCGAAAGGGTTGGTATTAACAAATAAACTATCGATTGTTTTTAAAATACGACCATAGGATATTCTTCGTTTGTAGTGGCGAAAACACACCGTACCAAGCGGAATAAGCATAATAAGACCGCATAGTAACAAAAAAGTGACAAACAGTATTTGCATACTCTTCCTAGTTTGAATTTAGGCGTTGTTGCCTGCTCTCTCTAGTCATGTACAACCTACAGCTACACGCCTGGGGATTCGTTCGTTTGGCGCCTCGCCTAAATTCAAGCTGGCGCGAGTATATGTATTATTGAGAAAATTGTGATAGTTTATAACCACATAACTCAATTAACTGTTGAAAAGCTTTGCCTTTAGCGCTTTTATTGCTTCGTATAAAAACATTGGCATAAATCCTCACGATGTAATGAAATTCTTTACGGGAAAGGATTTTCAAAATTTTTTGTGCTCTTGCAACGTCTCGAGGTTTATGAGGTAAGCAAGCTTGAAAGAGCACGGCTCCCAACAAGGCTGCCCTGGCTTTTTGTCTTTGAAAAGCCATTGTATCAAAATCGAGCAAACTATCTTCAAGCGCTCTGTCTTTATCCCATTCTAACCATTCAGCGTAAAATTTCATGATTTCTTTAATCAAAATTTCTGCTTTGGATTTATCTTTGAGTTTATCATGTAATAACATATATAACATGGTAGGCACAGAAGACTCGGTATTTGCCCAAGAGCAATTACCTGTAATTTGGTGTTTAATTGGCAGTTTAGCATAAGGGTGTAGCCCTAATATGCGATGAAGATCTCCTTTGATAAATTTTGCTGTTTGCGGTTTATAAAGCATTTCAAGATACATGTCGAAGTTTAAGTTTTTTTTCAAGCCCATGGTATAAATGACGATGGGATCGGTCATTTTTTCCACACCTCTATCGCATTTGGCTAAAAATGTTCCATGTTTGATGTAGTTAATGGCGTGTGCTTGATATGACACAGGCAGTAATAACAAATCTTTATTCAGTAAATCCATAATCATGGGTTTATTTTCTTCAACACTGATATTAAAATGTTTGAATTCTCTTAATTTGCTGGCATTATCAAGCGTTTTAATGATGGCTTTAAGCTCAGATTCATGAATATCCATTCTGCGTGCCACGTAGCTATTAATAAATCGCGATAAGGATTCCTTAATTAAATTAAGAGTAAATTCGAGATAAAACCCCTCTAAATCAATTGAAATAAATAAGCCTTCGGCATTAATCACATCGGTGTTGCCTTTGAGTTCAAAACGATGACCAACCAACTTAGTGAGTATAAAATCTTTAGCAAAATCTATTTTGGCACCACGTTTAACCAATAAATTAATTAGTTCTGGTATGTTTCTTAATAAAGGATAAAATAAAGCAGGTTGACCATTGGAAGTATAGGAATTGGGGTTGGCACCATGATCTAAATAAAGCGTACATAAATCAATATCATTAATATCAATGGCCCAATGTAAGACATTAGAACCACTGATATCAACCATATTCACATTGGCATTATATTTTAAAAGCAGTTTAGCAAGATCAATACGGTGCGTGACCGTGGCATGAATGAGCGGGGTATAGCCATATTCATCGACTAAATTTACTTCTGCCCCTTTTTCAAGGAGTCGTTGGACTCCTTGAAAAGATCCCTTAAGTATTTCCTTTGAAAGGGACATTTGTCATTCCTTAAAATAGAGCTTAGAACTCTCCTGGGCGTTTTGGTTTAGGAGTTGATGGTTTGTAAGTAAGCTTATTTTCAAGGGCAAGTTTGTTTTCAAGTCTTGCTCTCATATCCATCTTCAATTTGTTCTTAAATTGATTGACCAAAGCTTCCTTCGCTTGCGGATCTACTTGCTGGTTCAAGTTATTATTAAATTCATTGAACGCATCTTGCAATCTGGTATCAGCAGCGATGTCGAATTTACCTGCCCAAGGAGCTGTTTCAAGTCTACGTTGTGGTGAAACAACGTTGCCTTGTTCAAGCACATTACGATTTGTAACTTCGGGTCTATTATCACCTCGAGGGGTTTGCACTTGTTCGTGCATTTTTCTAACAACGCCCAAGCTTTTATCGAGGGTGTGTTCTAATCGTTCTTCTAAGGAAGGAAGAATTTCGGTGATGTCTTGCTTGCTAAAACGGTAAGTTTGCCCTTGAGCACTTGCTTGGGCATTCAGTTTGTTTTGCAGCGCATTCATTCCAAAGTGCAATACCAGGTTGTAGTCATTGACAAAGCTATCCCAGCTTTGCTGTACAACAGGTGGATTATTCAGATCTCTCGGCATGAAGTCCTCCAATGGGGATCTATATAGTATGAATATTAACTAATCTATCATAGATGAGGCGTAATTACCACCAAACATAAGTTAACTGTCTTTCAACAAATACAGCTCGTCGGCTAATTGTAAACAATGTTGAACAAAATGATAATAAAATACAAAGAGTTAATAAGTAATAGGTCAAAAAATTATTTGAAGAATATGTTTTTTAGTGCTAATGCACGGAAAATAGTTTAAATTTAATGCTAGTTAGCCCAAGTTTCTTTATTATTTTGTGAGCGAGATTAGGCATCATGCATTCCTTTTCTTAATCAACTCGGGTATCGTATGCAAAATTTTCTTTAACCGTAAAGTGTATTCGTAAGTTAGTTAATTTTTAAGGGAGATTCTATGAAAACTAAAATACTATTTGCCATGATCGCTTGCTTAGCATTAGGAGCGTGCCAAAAGCAGGAGGTTGATAAAGATGGCAAAGCTGAACAAACTCAAGGTGCCGGTACTGAACAAAAGACTGATCAAACCCAACCTGGCAGTTCACCAGCACCAGCAGGAACACCTGGTCACAGCATGAATGACGCTGCTGCAACAAATTTAGCAGCGGATGAATCTGCAGCTGGTCAACAACAAGCTGCTGCTGATGCTAAACAAGATGCTGCTACTAATACAGCTGCTGCAAATAATGCAATGCAAGGTCAAGCTACAATAGCAAATCAAGATCAAGCAGGTGCTGATCAAAACAATCAGCCAGAAGACTAAAACTGTTTAGAAATCACTGATCTTCAGCCACAAAATCTTCAGGTTTTGTGGCTTTTTTATGCCCTTCGGATATTCTTTTTAATTTCTCTTTAAATGTGTATTTGCATATTTTGTTGAAACTTTGTCTTATTCTGCATTGTCTTATAAACAAAATGGGATGGGAGGTTTGATGAAAGAACAAGGTCCAAATGCAGATAAATCATTATCGCAAACAGTTGGCTTAAAATTTCAAGAAAAAAAACCTGCCCTTGTTTTAAGATCTAAAACGCAAGAACAAGAATCGGAGGATGCCCTAAAAGAAAAACAGGCTAGCGAGCTCCTTTATAGCAAGCAAAAAGATGATTTTATTAAATTACAGAATCTTTTAAATGTCGTATTTGATGAAAGAGAATGGGAATGCCAGGTAGTAGGCAAGCATTTTACTTTTAAACATAAAACCCAACCTAAGCAAATTGTTGAAATTGAAAAATTTAAAAATGAAATAAGGCTTTATGGCTATCCAATAGAAAAAATAATTGAGGTAGCACAAAGATATGAAAGAGCGTTTGGTGCAATGAATTATGAGATTGTGGCCGGCGACTTAAAAACAGCGGTTATCTTTTTACAAGAGCTGCATCAACATGGGTTTCAAATCAATAAAGTAATCAATTTTAATCTTAAAAGCAAAGAACCATTTGATTTAAAAGGCATTATTGCTAGCATAAAAGCAGAGATGCCTGATAAAAAGCCGCAACCCGTTGTTAAGACTTAAGAATAATATCTAAATCAACCTAATGATAATAAAAAAGACCCATAACAACTCATTAAGATATGATATTCATCCGTTTCTTTTTTTGTTTTTAAGGTGCTTGACCAAATTCTAGCTTGTTCTTCTTGGCTCTTTTCATGATAAATTTTAGATAACATATATTGCGCAGCTAAATTTCCATGATATGCAAGCCCCATCATACCGCCCTGTAAACACATTTCATAGCGTAAAACGGCATCGCTTTCTTCATAATTTTCAAGCATGTTGCTATTTAAAAGTAAGATACAGTGCCCTAGGGTGCGATTAGCTTGTAGGTGACCTTCTGTTTGGCATTCAGGTTTAGAAAAATTACCTTCAGCCAGCGCTTTTTCATATTCTTTTAAGATATTTCTTGCTTCACTGATATTTTCTTCTTGTGCGACGCGTTCTAAGTTTTGGATCATACAATCATCGTCAAGATGGTTGGAATTACCACAATTTTCAATGATACCCAGCAAGGTTTTGCGAGAAGTTTCGCTGGCATCTTGAACTTGGATATTTTTAGTGTATTTTTGAAAATCAATTGCCATTGATAATGAGGTAGAGATTAGCAAATATAAAGATAAAATGGCTTGAATTGATTTTTTCATTTAATCACCGATTTGTTATTTTACTAAATAACACATGCTTTGAAACTAACATTTATTTTACGCAAAATAAAGACAATATCAATCATGATATTTAAGAAACGATTATCGCTCAATTTAGGCTTGCTTCAAAGTGGTGCTACAACGAATTGGGATAAAACAAAAGATTTTCTTAGTAACGATATTTCAGGAGTTGGCATGAAAACCTTCATCAAGGTATATGGATTTTTCTTTATGTTTTTAACGCAGAGCTTATGGGCAATACAAGAAAAACATTTGATCATTATCAGACATGGCGAAGCGCAACATAATTTATCACATGAATACAATTCAAACCCTAACCATCCTCATTATAAGCAAGCCTTATTAACAGATAAAGGTCAAGAACAGATAAGGGAGGCAGCACAATTACTTCTCACTTATGGCTTTGATAATCGCAATGTGGCGGCTGTCTATGTTTCGCCCTTACCAAGAACGCTTGCAAGCGCACAAATTATGGCGCAAATTGGTGTGTTTAGTCAGGATAAAATTCATCTTGAGCCGCGTTTAATTGAAAATCGTGCAGGCGATAGAGAAGGTTTAATAACAGATAAATTTACTAAAGATGCTTGGCTGGTAGGGCCAAATGAAGCCAAAGTATTTCATGCTGAATCTAATGAAGATGTACGAAAACGTGTTTTGGCACTTTATGATGATATTGTGAAGCAACATAAAGATGCCCCAGGGCATATTATATTTGTTACTCATGGCATGCCTGCAATGGAACTAATTGAAGGTTTAACGGATGAAAAAATAAGGCTAACCCAAGCGCAGATTTTTTTATTGCCATTCAATGATAGGCACATCGTCTGAACTTGAATCAAAAAGTCTGAATTTTTGTACAATTTATTTTTAAGTTCAATTTAAGTAGTATTTAACTACGCACAAAAGCTGCAGAATAATCTCCTGGTATTATCTGGATAAAAACACAACTTTTAAGGAAAAAAGATATGTTAACCCCCGCGCTTGTCAATGCCATTGCCCCAGCTCAACCTGCGCGAAAAGAAACAAATCCAGTGATGCGTGGAGAAGATGTTAAAGAAGTATTAGCGTTGGCTAAAAGATTAGATGTCTTCGGTAATAGAACGATGAAGTATTATGATGAGACGATGGTTTTTGATATGAATGAACCAAGCATCGCTTTTGTTTTTAGTGAAAATGACAAGCTTGGCAGCGGTAGCCAGGGAGAGGTTTTGCTGGCACAAGAACTTTTTGAGGTTAAAAAAAATGTTCATCCTGTCAAATTTTGTGTTGTTAAAGCATCTCATTCCAGAGAGGGGTGGGACAAGAAGGGTGATTTTGACAATGAAAAAAAGATTTTAGGTCACCTTGGACGATTTCGAGGGATGGTTCTAGATTCTAATTTCAATAATAGAAAAATGTATTTATTTAGTGAATACATCGTAGGTCATAACCTTTTTAACCTTTGCTATTCAGAAAACGAGCAAAAAAGATTGATCAAAAAGAATTTTTCGCCGTTATTATTATGTCAATTATTTAAAGCCATGCTAGAAGAGATTATTTACATCTTTGAAAAGAAGAACGTATTGCACGGCGATATCAATCTGAAAAATTTCATAATTAATGTAAACTCGGAAGGGAAAATAAAAGCAACGCTAATTGATTTTGGTAGTGCCAGGTTCAGTACTGGTCAAGAAAAAACTTTCAAAGGCACACCAGGCTATCAAGCAATGGAGATGACGATGCCATATGATGATCGTCCCTTTTATTCTTTTCAGCAAGAATGCTGGTCTCTTGGCATATGTTTTGCAGAAATGTTGCTTGATACGCAGCATTCAGGAAAACACTATCAAGATTTCCTAGCTGAGTTGGCAAAAAAACAAGGAACAGATCGACCAGCGCCTAGCGACGTTGATATTACGCAGGTATTTAATAGTTTAAAACTAAATAAGATTGAAGCACGTACGTTCACCTTGCATAGTTTTGATGAGATGAAAAATATCGTTGCACGTTTATTGGAAATAAAACCTGGCCGCAGACCTGAACTTACTGAGATAAAACGTTTTGTGTCCTTATTGCAAAAATTAGAAGATGGTCATTTTAAAGTAGATAGGCATGAAGTAAGTATAGAAAAGGAATTAGCTAAAGAAAGCGAAACAAAGGTAAAGCGTAGCAGTTCAAGTAGTGATGAGCAAAGAAAAAGCACCAGTGAGGAATCCAAAAGGAAAAAGTCAATCGAAAAGGAACAACACTATAAACATGAAGAACATGATGATAAAGTGGTGCGTAAAATCATAGAGCATAAACGGTATAAAACAGATAGTCAGAAAACAAAAGAAAAAGAAGATATAAATAACCTTAATAAAGGAGAAATTACTCAAGACGCTAAACGCAAAAATTCTAAAGAAAAACGTGAGGATAAAAAAAGCCCCCAAACGACCGAGCCTCCTGTGAATGATAGAGTTAAAAATATAGCATCGCCTCTGCGAAACTCAGTAGATGATTTTGAAGTGACGTTTCGCAAACCTCAGAAAGGTACTAATCCGAAGCATGTTTCGGAAGAAGTTAAAAAGCTTAAAAGAAATAGGCGGCTTTCTCAACCTACCCCTATGTTTAAAACTATAGATAGTCTAGCTGATTTAGAAACAAATGCAGTTACAGATGATTTGGTGAAACTTAAAATTCAAAATCAAGACTCCAGCGTTAATTCAGATGGCAATTTATACAAATTTCAGAGAAGAAGATCT
This sequence comes from Pseudomonadota bacterium, assembly GCA_018242045.1. Classification (GTDB taxonomy): domain Bacteria; phylum Pseudomonadota; class Gammaproteobacteria; order Berkiellales; family Berkiellaceae; genus Berkiella. The sequence goes on from JAFECR010000029.1 coordinate 14,143, forward strand.
TCAACTTCTGCCATCGATGCGAATTCTGGCGATGTGGCTACGGGAGAAACTTATTTGCCAACATATAATCGCAACCTGCAATGGAAGGGAGCGAATGCCACTAGGCAATTTCCTCAGAAATTTCGTGCTTCAAATCCACCACTGCCGCAGAATAATGACGATTTATCGCGGCGACATACAGATCCAATTTCTACGCCAGTGCTTAGTAGAAATTCTAATCAACCAAATAATGCAGCCTCACACGTATCTACTCCGCAAGCATCCGGGCCATCACAAGTAATACCTGTGTCGGTTAAAAAGCACAAACATAGTTCATAGCTTATCTTAATGTTGCATGATGGTGCTTTTATAGGTATCGTTGAGATTGCCTTAATATTGTGCGTTGCGGTAATTATCAAACGACCCAGGAAGCTCATAGCGTGACTGAAGCAGAAATTGAAAAAAAACTATTAGAAATTACACTTAGCTTTCTTGCTGAAATGGGCCGTGATAGAGCTGCAAGAGCGCTGTCGCTGAAGTCATTCTTCGATAGAGATCTCGGGATCGATAGTCTGGGTAGGGTTGAGTTATTTCATCGTATTGAAGAAAACTTTCACATTGACTTACCCGAAAGTTTAATGGCAAGCGCGCAAAACCTTGCTGATTTGGTAGCGGCAATTAAAGAGGCAAAACCTTCCCAGGTCTTTTTTAAACAAGTTAAGGTATTGGACGTAACCCAAACCACTTATGATCCAAGTACGGCCCAAACGTTGGTTGAAGTTTTAATCAAAAGAGCGAATAAAGAAGGGGAAAGACCGCATATTTATCTGCAAGATGAAACTGGTGCTGAAAAAATAATTACCTACGCCCAGCTTTACCAGCAGGCACAAAAAATTGCAGCCGGTTTGCTTGAATATAAAATAGAGCCCTTAGATACCATCGCTATAATGTTGCCCACTTGTGAAGATTTTTTCTATGTCTTTTTTGGTATTTTATTACTTGGCGCCATTCCCGTGCCAATTTACCCTCCGTTTAGACCCGACAAGATAGAAGAATATGCTTTTAGAGAAGCGAATATTCTGCGTAACGCCAATGCGCGTTTACTAATTACCTTTCATCAAGCTGAAAGATTAAGTGAATTATTAAGTGTTTTTATCAGCAGTTTAAAAGCTGTCGTAACAGTAGATCAGCTAGATAAGTCGAACAACAAAGTTCCACATCTGAACATTAAGGGTGAAATGCCAGCCTTAATTCAATACACTTCAGGCAGTACCAGTTTACCCAAAGGGGTGTTATTAACGCATCAGAATTTGTTGGCGAATATTCGTGCCACAGGGCAAGCCATTGAGATTAATCCAGCTGATGTTGGCGCAAGTTGGTTACCCCTTTATCACGACATGGGATTGATTGGTGCCTGGCTTATTTCATTTTATCATGCTAATCCTGTGGTGATTATGTCTCCTATCACTTTTTTAACCAAACCCGAGCGCTGGTTATGGGCTATTCATTATCATCGTGCAACGCTAACAGCGGCACCCAACTTTGCTTATGAACTTTGTATTCGCAGAATCAAACCAGAAAATATTACCGGCTTAGATATCAGTTCATGGCGGTTATCTTTTAATGGCGCTGAAGCAGTTAATCCAAACACGATAGAACGTTTCCTAAAAACATTTTCTCCTTATGGCTTTAAAGCACAAACCATGTTCCCTGTTTATGGGCTTGCAGAGTCGACAGTGGCTTTAACCTTACCAGCTATTAATCGAGCACCTATCATCGATAAGGTGAACCGAACACTGTTTGAAACAGAGCAAAGAGCAGTGCCAGCAGCAGAAAATGAAAGCCATGCTTTAAAATTTGTTTGTTGTGGAAAGCCGATCCCAGGTCATGAAATTCGAATTGTTGATGATAAAGATAACCCTGTGCCTGAAAGGAAGATTGGCCATCTCCATTTTAAAGGGCCATCGACAATGCAAGGGTATTATAATCAACCCCAAGCCACGGCAGCAATCACGCACGATGATTGGATGGATACAGGTGATTTGGCTTATATTGCCGATGGAGAATTATATATCACCGGTCGAAAGAAAGACACCATTATCAAAGCAGGGCGTAATCTCTACCCAGAAGAAATTGAAGAAGCCACGGGGCAAGTCAGTGGTGTTCGAAAAGGTTGTGTGGTTGCGTTTGGTGTTGAAGATAATAAAACAGGCACTGAAAAATTAATTATTGTGGTTGAAACTAAAGAAAAAAAACAAGCTATTCGCAAGCAAATTGTGCAGGAAATTAATGAAAAGATAACCGTTGTGCTTGGCATCGTGGCTGATGACGTAATCTTAGTTCCGCCAAAGACAGTGCCTAAAACGTCCAGTGGTAAGTTGCAAAGAGCCGCCTGTAAACAAGCTTTTCTTGAGAAAAAGTTACTCAAGCCTTTGTTACCTGTATGGCTGCAGATCATTAAAATCTTTTTCAAAAGCGCAGCATTTAAAGCACGACAGCATTTAAATACTGCTTTTAGATTTTTATATAGTCTTTATGTTGCATTCATATTATTCAGCCATGGCATATTGATTTGGCTGGGATGTTTATTATTTTCACAAAAATGGGCAGCCAAGTGGGTAAAATGCCTTGCCCGCGTAGCGATAACCTTGATGGGCCTGGCGTTGCATATTGAAAATAAACAGTGGCTTGTGGCTGATAAAACCATGCTGTTTGTTGCTAATCATGCAAGTTACTTAGATGCTGTTGTTTTAATTGCTGTTTTACCAGCCGGGGTGCGGTTTGTGGGTAAAAAAGAGTTAATGAAAGTACCATTTTTAAAAACGATCCTTAAAAAGCTGGATATGATAGTGGTTGATCGGGTCGATTTCTTAGCAAACATTGCCGATACTCAAATAATTAAAAAACATATTGAAGCAAAGGAATCAATTTGTATTTTCCCTGAAGGCACTTTCACTTATGCAACTGGTTTGCGACCTTTTAAATTGGGGGCGTTTAAAGTGGCTGTAGAAACAACGACCAGTATTTGTCCTATCGCCTTACAAGGAACAAGACATGTTCTACGAGATGATGAGCTTTTATTTAGGCTAGGTAGCCTTAAAGTCGTTGTGGGAGAAAACTTGGTGCCGCAATCTGCTCAATGGCAGGAAGTTATTCGATTGCACGCTCAGGCACGCGCTTTTATTGCGCAAAATTGTAATGAACAGGTGATTGATTATTAGATGAAAATTCAATTTAATGAAGAAACACGTGTTGGTGCTAGAGATAACAATCAAGATGCTTTTGCGCATTTTATAACAGAAGATTGGTGTTTATTTATTGTTGCTGATGGTTTAGGGGGGCACCAAAGAGGGGAAATCGCTAGCAATGCTTTTTGTCAGACAATTGTTGATTTAGTCCCACAATTTGCCAAGCACATTCTACAGAATCAAGAAAGTATGATGTCCTTAATTTTAAATGCAGCAAAATTAATGAGACAACAAGTACTTTTGCAATATCCTAACGTTGACTCCCAAACAACCATGGCATTAGTATGGTTAGATGCAAGGAAAGTCTTAACAGCTCATGTAGGCGATTCTCGCATCTATAGGATGGATCCCCATGAAATATGGCGAACCCCTGATCATACCCCAGTACAAGAACTTTTTGAAAAAGGTTTAATTGGTGAAGATGATTTTGCTTCGCATCCAATGCAGAATAGGTTACTTAAGACAATTAATCTTTATGAAGATCCTCAAGTCGATCTTTTTGTACAATCACCACTACAAATAAATGAAACAATGTTGCTTTGCACAGATGGTTTTTGGAATGCGTTAACAAAAAAAGAAATTCATAGCCTTGCTTCAACCCAAGATTTGAAAACATCCCTTATTCAAATGATACAAAATATTGAAAAGAACTATCCGTGGAGCGCAGACAATATTACCGTTCAAGCGCTAAGATTGCAAGAAAATAACAAAGAAACTCAAAACAAATAAAGTATTTTTAAAATACTTTATTTGTTTTGTTTTACCTGCTAGTATGATTTCATCATTTTGGTAAATCAACAGTGTTAATATGGCAACTAATAAATGCCTTTTAAGATTTAAAGATTTATTTAACCGCACAAATGATATTGCTGCTGCTCTTAAAGAAGTAATAAATCTTTATTTAGATGAATTGAAAAAAAATCAAAAACCACAAAGCGATCCTAAAGACTCCGATCTCGAACCTTCCTTGAAAGAATTTATTAAACATCTTGAAAGCGCTAGCATTGGGAATATTATCATTGATTATGATTTTAAACTTTCTTCAATTCCGGAAGATCTTACGGAAATATTTTACTTTGCAAAAATGTTTGAAAAAACAGCAAAAAAATCGGTATCTCACTTAGTCGTTGAATGTAAAAATACCCTCGCAGCAGAAAATGAAAGCCCTAGAGCGGCTTACTTACAGCTAGTTCGAATAGATAAAGAAGCTCAGCTTGGAAAAATTGAAAAAAGATATGTTGAAGAAGTTAATGAGCTTTACAAAGGGCTACAGATAATCTTGCATCAGAGAGTCGCAAAATTAATTTTAAAGGTAAAAAACTTTCCGGATTTAAATTCAGCGATAGCAACAGCATTTCCAGAAGAAGAATGCAAAGAATTTAAAAATGTGTCTGCCGTTAGAAATACATTTCTGGTTCAAATTCAATTTTTAGAAACGAGAGGTTTTTTTGCGGATTTTTATGCGAGTGAATCATTAGCAGATAAATTTGATTGCCTAGGGAAATATTATCATGTATTCGCTCAAGAAAAAATCTTAAAAGAACATCTTAAATTAATTTTATGCTATCTTTTCGAGCAAATTATTGATGATGCATATCTACCTTGCGATCTTGAAATGCATGAAATCATGAGTAAAAGTGAAGGAACTATAGCTGAAGTATTTTCTGCTCTTGGTAAGTGGTCAAAAACAGCATGGAAACCATTTGAGCAAAGACAGATCCTCAAGGAATTGTCACTGCGATCAAAAAAGATCTATGATGACTTGATGACATGGCAGGAGATCAGCAATTTAGAAACGGGCCAAAATCAACCAAAGCCAATGTATCAACTGTTTTGCATGAAATATACTTACGATCCGAATCAAGATCCCAAAAAAGAACTTGAGTATATAAGACAGCAAAAACAAGAGCGTCAAATATGTAACTTAGATCGCATAAAAAAAAGTGTGTCGATCATATGATAATGGTTGCAGGTATTGCGCTTAAAGCTTCAACCCAAACAGGCGCGAGTATATACTCGCACCAGTTTGAGTTGTGTAAAGAATATATACTCGATCCACTTTAAAATTAGGAGTTTCAAGTCCGTCATTGCGAGGAGTCTGCGACGAAGCAATCCAGATTACATCTTGATATTTTCTGGATTGCTTCGCTAAAAGCTCGCAATGACAGAACTCCTAAAATCATAGTGGATCGGGTATATGTCGGATTTTAAGATAGCGCGTTAATAACCTGCTCACAAATAAAATCGACTTGATCATCTAATAAATAAGGGTGCATGGGCAAACTGAGCACTTTATAACAAGCAAGTTCAGCATTTTTAAGTTGTGCACCGGCGCGTGGAAAGTGCTGATATGCAGGTTGCAAATGCAAAGGTTTTCTATAATAAACGTTTGAAGGGATCCCTTTAGCTTGTAGTGTGTTAATGAGATCTTCTCGTTGTTGAGGATGACACGCAATAGTATATAGACCCCAAGCGTGATGAACATCTTTAGCCGGAATGGGGATCTGAACCACTTCTTTTAGTGCATTGGCATAACGGTTTGCGATTTCTTGCCGACGTTTTAGCTCTGCGGGAAAGATTTTTAATTTTTCAAGCAAGATGGCAGCTTGAATAGTGTCTAAGCGGCTATTTAAACCAATATGAATATGATCATATCGATGTTTACCGCAGCCATGATTCCTTAAAGAGCGGATCAACTCGCCCAATTCTTTGTCATTAGTAAAAATGGCACCACCGTCACCATAACAAGCAAGCGGCTTAGAAGGAAAGAAGCTGGTTGTGGTTGAGGCTGCTAGTGTGCCAACACGTTTGCCATTTATTGAGCCCCCAAAGCTTTGGGCTGCGTCGGCAATTAACCAAAGTTGGTGAGATTCTGCAAAATCATTTAGCTTGCTATAGTCTGCAGGTAAGCCGAAAAGATCAACCGCGATAATGCCTTTAGGTTTTAGGTTTTTATCTAATTTTGCGTAAGCTTCTTCTAGACTGGCTATATCCATGTTAAAGGTATGAGGACATATATCAACGAAAACAGGTGTTGCGTTGGCTTGAGCAATCACTTCTGCGGTTGAGGCAAAAGTAAAAGTTGGCACAAATACAGCATCTCCCGGGCCAATATTGTAAGCCAGTAAGAGCAATCGTAGTGCATCTGTACCATTGCTGCAGGTAATAGCATCTTCGGCCTGAGTGTATGCTTGAAGTTCTTCTTCCAACTTTTTGACTTCAGGTCCAAATATATAACCGCCATGAGCAAGTACCCCTTCAATCGCTTCAGATATAAGGTTACTTACAGATAGACGCTGCGCTTGTAAGTCTATGAATTCTATTTTGTTTATTTTTTCTTTAAGCATGTAAGAAGGTATTGGTAATGAAAATAATGTTCGAAATAATAAACTACCGGAGTTGATTTGCCTAATGGAATTTATCGATCCTTCAAAAAGTTTCTAATCCAACAAGATCATCAACTTTTTCTAAATTTGTTAATTGACTAAATTTTGGCTTATTTTCAAAATCGAGCAACGGAACTGGTGTTCCTTTTGCTATAGATAAAGCTGTTGCTTCAAGCACTTTCAATACTTGTAAGGCTTCCTGGCCATTGGTGTTTGGCTGGTTATTGTGGAGAATACATTGTAGAAAATGACTACATTCGTTGCGCAGTGGCTCTTCATTGGCAATGGGAATATATTCAAAGTTTGTTTTAAAGGGATGAGGTAAACCGTCTGACCATTCCTCTGGGTAATAACTAAGTCGTAATTTTTGCTCCCAGGGTTGGCTATCTTCGAAAACGGCAATGGCCTTTGAGCCTACCACTATCATTTTTTGTTCTTTAAAGGGATAGTGCCAAGAAACAAAAACATGTGCTTTGATATTTTGCTGGAAATCAAGATGAATATGAGTGCTATCTGCAATAGTATGCTGAAAGTGATTTGCACTCAAGGCCATTACTCGAAGGGGGAGTGCTTGTGTTAAAGATAAGATCATCGAGATATCATGTGGCGCATAATCCCATAGCACACTTTTTTCACTGGCGAATTTGCCAAAATTAACACGGTTAGCATAGATATATTTTAAATCACCCAAGACCCCTTCTTTTTTTAACTTTTTAATGTGGTTGAAGGCGCTGTGGTATTGCAGTAAGTGTCCAACCATGAGTTTTAAACCATTTAGAGCCGCTGTTTGCGTTAATATGGTTGCCTGCTCGTAATTTAAAGTAAGTGGTTTTTCAATAAAGGTGTGTTTATTTGCTTTTAAACACGCCATCGCAATTTCAAAATGAGTTGGGGATGGTGTGGCGATAAAAACACCGTTAATGCTTTTATCCTGTAGCAGATTTTCAAGTGTTGTTGCGGGTACTTTGAAGCGCTCGCTTGCTTGCATTGCCTGAGTGGGGGCGGCGTCACAAATCACACTGAGTACACCAAGTTCGTGCAAGACACGACATAAATTTTTGCCCCAATTTCCACAACCAATGACGGCAATTTTCAGACTAGTATAGTTGTATTTAACTGACAAAATTAATCCTTAAGTTAATCAGCTTAAAGTGCGAATTATCTCATACTTTGGGCCGCAGCCTAAAGCCAGACTTGTAAAATGGCAAAAGAAAGAAATTTAATTAACAAAATAAATTGCATTTTTTTCGATGATTCAGAATTGAAACATTCATTAAAAGCAGATAGCATCCCCTGCTTTCAGATAACGAGCAACAATGTATAAATTCAAATTGGAAAGCGTATGTAGATATTTGATATCCTTATTGATATTGCTGCTAAGCTTCAATCTGTGCGCACAACATGCAAAGAATTTTACAAAAGCAAAACAAGCTGCACGTTTAATTTGGAATGAACATCGAGAAACTTTTTATTGTCAATGTCCTTATGACAAACACGGCGTTATCAATTTCAAAAAATGCCACTATCAACCCAAAGATGCTCGTTCAACGAAAAGGATCAGTTGGGAACATGTTGTTCCAGTTTCATGGTATGGTCATCAGCTGGCTTGTTGGCGACAACCCCTGTGTCATTCCAAAAAAAGAAAAGAATATAAAGGCAGAAACTGCTGTAAAAAAATATCCCCTTCATTTAGAAAAATGGAGGCCGATCTACACAATTTGGTTCCGGCTATTTCTGAAGTAAACATGGCGAGGGAAAATTTTCGTTTCGGCGAATATCGTATACAAGGCGACGAAAAACAAAAATATTATTTTAATCACTGTTCTATCATCTTAGACAAATCAAACCGTCTCGTAGAGCCCAGTGATGAGGTAAAAGGCATGGCAGCACGGATCACCTTGTATATTGCAGATAAATATGGTGTAGACTTGGGGGATAGACAAAGAACAATGTTAGCTGATTGGAATAACAGGTTTAAAGTTACAACCTGGGAAAAACAAAGAAATCAAAAGATAGCCGATATTCAAGGCGACAGTAATTATTATATTGAACCACAAGGAATTCCTGGATGAGAATTGGCATTTTATCGCGCAATTCCAAGTTATACTCTACAAGGCGATTGGTTGAAGCCGCAGAACAACGTGGTCACCAGGTCCAAGTGATTGATGTTTTAAAATGTTACATGAATATTACTTCGAATCAGCCTTCGGTACATTATCGCAAACAAGAACTAAAATTTGATGCCATTATTCCTCGTATTGGTGCATCTATCACTTCTTATGGCACAGCGGTTTTACGACAATTTGAGGTCGCAGGTGTTTATTCTATTAATGAATCCATTGCCATTTCACGATCCCGCGATAAATTACGGGCACATCAGCTTTTGGCAAGAAAAGGAGTAGGCATGCCTATTACCGGATATGCCCATTCTGCAGATGCAACCGATGAACTTATTGCTTTTGTTGGCGGTGCGCCGCTGATTGTAAAACTGATGGAAAGTACTCATGGCAAAGGCATTGTATTAGCAGAAACAGACAAAGCAGCAGAAGGTGTAATTAATGCCTTTAGAGGCTTAAATGCCAATTTTCTTGTTCAAGAATATATTAAAGAATCTAATGGTTCGGACATACGTTGTTTCGTGGTTGGGGATAGGGTTGTTGCTGCTATGCAAAGAACCGCAAAAGAAGGGGATTTTCGCTCTAATTTACATCGCGGTGGCAGTGCATGCTCTATCAAGCTTACTTCTGAAGAACGCGCACTTGCGCACAAGGCCGCAAAAGTGATGGGCTTGGATGTTGCTGGAGTTGATCTTATTCGTTCTGCACATGGTCCTTTAGTTTTAGAGGTTAATTCTTCTCCTGGCTTGCAAGGCATCGAACGTGTAACGGGAAAAGATGTTGCGAGTGTTATTATAGAATTTATGGAAAAAGACATACATAAAGGTGTAAATAAGCCACGCGGCAAAGGGTAAATTAAGAGAAAACGTTATGTTTAATTATCTATTGATTGGCTTACTTAGTATTTCTCGTCTTTTTGTATTTTTACCCGTTTTGTTCGGCATTATTAGCGCAATTATTTTATTTGCAGTTTCTACTTTAGATATGTGTCGAATGATTTATCATATTATACAGGCAATCTGGACAATGACTTACCCTGAATCACTCCATCTCGATATCGTCAGTGATATTATTGGCTCGGTCGATCTTTACCTTATTGCTATTGTGCTTTTAATCTTTAGTTTTGGTCTTTATGAGTTGTTTATTTCAAAAACAATGTTAGTGAAAACAAATGTTAAATTGCCACCAATTTTAGCAATAAATTCTTTAGATGAGTTAAAAGACAAATTAGCGAAAGTGATTGTCATGGTTTTGGTTGTTAGTTTTTTCCAGCATGTCCTTTATTTAAAATATCAAGGGCCACTGGAAATGATGTATTTTGCATTTTCTATATCAGCCTTGTCCGTGGGTGTTTATTTATTGCATAAAGATCTTAAATTTAAGAAAAAACCCAGACAAAGAGTTGTTCCTGGCAAAGAACATGCTTGAGCCAACTGTTCAAAGGATGATCCAAGGCGCCTATCGACGAGGGCATGGGGCGTTACATCTTAAATCTATCGCACAGGTACGACAATATTTTCATCAATTTTCTCAACCTTCGCCTTATTCAGGGTATCATGACTATAAAGTTAATAAACTGAAGTTAAGGGTTCATCGTATCAATGAGACGACGCAAGCGCTTCCTTTATTAATCTATTTGCGTGCCAGTGCGTATATGTTTGGAGGCATTGAGGACGCTGATTTACTTTGCTACACCCTTGCAAAAAATTTAAACTGTGTTGTTGTGGCGATTGAGCCGCGTTTAGCACCTGAAGTAAAATTTCCTATTCCGTTTACGGATTGTCTTGCTGGCATTTACTACTTGCTGGAAAATCATCGACAATTGAATATTAATATTAAGAACATAGCCATTTGGGGCGAAAGTTCAGGTGGTAATCTTGCAGCTGGTATTTGTGCACATTTTAGCAAAGAAAAAGAGCAAGTCATTAAAAGCCAAGTACTCTTTTATCCAATGCTTGATTATTCCCAGCAACATATTTATCTTTCAAAATCTTTGTATGGTCATGGGTTTATGCTAGACACAGCATTGACGGATTGGTTTTTAAACCATTATGTGTCCTCAAAGCAAGATTTTGAGGATGAAAGAGTCTCGCCATTGCTTGCGCAAAATTTTACCAATCTGCCGGCCACACTGGTGATTGGAGCGCAGTGCGATCCCATGCGTGATGAGGCTACATGTTATGTGCAAAAATTATTACAAGCTAAGGTTACAGTACAAAGTCTTTTTATACCAGGATTAACCCATGGCTTTTTATGGTATTCAAATAGAGTTGATCGGGCGCGTTATCCGCTTTTTTATGCGGCAAATTTCTTAAAAGAACAGTTTAATAACTAGGCGGGTGCTGTTTCTCAAGTGCTTGCATGATTTCTCCTGCAGAGGCTGATTTAAAATAGGCTTTCCAACTTGAGATAAGAAAATCATTGTCTTGTTGGGAGGGATGAAAATTGGGTTTAAAGTAGGCGAAATAAGGTTTAAAGAGTGCGCGGCACAAACCATTTCTCCCCCAATAATATTGCAGTGCTTTTAAATAAAAAGAGATTTTTTTATGATTGCCGTCGCATTTCATCATCACAAAGATGGGTTTAACATAGATGGTTGCAAATACAAAGGTCATAACAAGCATGGCAAATATTCTGGTAAAATAGCTGCCTTTCATTGACTTAAAAACATCGAAAGCCACATTTTTATGTTCAATTTCTTCAATGCAATGCCAGCGCCAAATAGCGCTATAGACTGGCATCACCCCCACAAACCAATGCTCTGAACGTAAGAAAAGATCGGCTGCGATGGTTGTAAAATGCTCTCCTGCAGCAGATAACGCATAATGAAAAGTGCTAGAAAAAGAATTGATAAAAGCAGCAAGTATTCTAAAATAGCGCAGTTGATATTGTTTAGTTTGTAGCGGGTAATGCTGAGACACCATTTTAAGGTGGTAGCCATGAAATTCTGCGCCATGAATAGCTTCCTGAGCAATAAGACTGGAAACTTCTGATTTTAAAGTTTTGCAACTTATGTGTTTCAGCGCTTTTTTAAGGCTTAACACCACCATTTTTTCAAGTAACGGTAAAAAAAGTGCCAGTGCATTGAAATGATATGTCTCAATTACAGTTTGGTGCCAAAATTTTGGAATAGTTGCTGGTAATGAAAAGCACAGGCGGCGAGGTTCAATGTTTGGCGCGTATTTCATTCAGTCAGGTTTTTGCCTCAAATCAACTTTTGAGATATGATTTTAACATGTTAAATGATTATCTAGAATCGTGTAATGCTAGCCGAATTAAGTACACAAATTTCTGATTTTATAGAAGTATCAAAGCAATATTTGCCTACGATGTTAGTTTGCTTAGGAGCACTATGGGCATTTAACGTTATCAATTGGTTAACAGGCTCGAAGTTAAATGCCTTAGGGATAAGACCACGCCGTGTTGGTGGTTTATTGGGGATTGTATTTGCTCCGATTTTGCATGCTAACTTTACTCATTTACTTTTTAACACAGTTCCACTACTTTGTTTGGGTTTATTTGTAATGTCCTTAGGACTTACTAATTTTTACATAGCAACTGGCATAATTACGTTTTTATCTGGTTTTACTGTTTGGTTGATAGGACGACGAGGGAATCATATTGGCGCCAGTGCGTTAATAGCAGGTTATTTTGGCTACGTCGTTGGGGTTGCTTATGTTCAGCCCACGTTCACTACTTTCTTTTGTGCCGCTGTAGCGCTTTATTATTTTGGTGGTATTTTGCTTAGTTTATTCCCTACCGAAGAAACAACGTCTTGGGAAGGACACTTAACAGGTTTTTGCGCTGGATTGATAGCGATGTATTTTTGCACACATTTTTCGTACCTATGGGTACAATATTCGTAACTGCCTTATTGATGAACAGATCTACAATGCTTGCAAGGGCATTTTTTTGCGACAAAGTTATAAATCCATGCCAGTAAATATCCAAAAACAAACCCTTCAACAAAAGCCCAAATAATCCCAATGATAATGCCTTGGGGAGTTGCTGCAAATCCAAGGTAGACAGACGATGCCATGTTTACCCATGCACTGCCATATTGAAAAAAATGTGCCATCAGGCCTAGAATTAAAATAAAAACGCCGCTTAGCACGCCCAGAGAAGTACCAAGTGCGCATGCACTTAATCGCCCACATTTGCACGGGGTTGCGCCTTCCATATTTGCCTCCATTAATTGGGTTTCCATACCTATATTTTATATGAAATAGAGGACAAAAGCGCCTGAAGTTGGCGCTAGGTCTGTTAATTTAAAAGATGAGTTCCTCGCTTGTGGGTAAACGTATTGTCATCAACCATGATTGTTTGGTTTAAAGCCAATACGTTTTTACTTTTTCGTCTACTATACCAAACCAAGAACGCACCTATTAAAGAGGCAATGGGTATGATGAGTAAAGTATAGGTATAAGCTTCTACAGAATACGTTTTTATGCCTTCAACCATACCAGGCTCGAAAAAGTCCATTAATCTGCCGATGACACTGTGGAAGAAAGAACCGCCTAGCATGTTGATACAATTTAAAAAGGCAACTGTAACGCTTAGCAAATGATGGGGTACTAGCTCTGCCCCAATCGCAAATACGATAACTTGATAACAGCAGAGGATCCCTATCGTAAACATCAACATCATTAAGACTGATTGAGAAAGCTGTAAGTTAAATATTAATATTACTATCATTAACCCAGCCATCAACAAACCACACAAACTGGTTACCTGAAAATGAGCTTTAAATTTTTCTGAAAAGTAAGCCAAAATGGGGCCACCAAATAGCATTCCCATGAAGATAAAGGAAGTGATGCTAGCAGCTTCTACTTTTGTAAGATGTCTTGAAGCCATAAGATAGGGGACGCCCCATACATCTGCAAACCCTTCAAGCGCACCTACCATTAAGAAATTGGCAAAAGCGAGGATCAGTAAAGAGGGATGTGTTATTAATTTCTTTAAGTCTGCTACTAAAGTTGAGTTGCTAGTTGTTGTTTTTTGATTTTTATTACGCACAAAACTATAGTTTAGCAATCCTAATAATATGGCAGCTAACCCCAATAGTCCGAGCATGGATTGCCAACCTATTTGTTCGATAATCATGCTGACAGGACGACCGCCATATAATGCACCCAACAAACCGAAGCTAAAGGTGAGTCCCACAAGTCGAGCATATTTTTCTTTAGCAAACCATATAGAGATCACTTTGGATGTTCCTAAAAAGCCGACAACAGAGCCAACGCCAATTAAAAAGCGACTTAATAAAGCAACCCACCATATATCACAAAGCAGCATGAGCCAGACTGCAAAACCACAAAGCAGTGCACTACAGGCAATAATTTGTCTTGGGCCATACTTATCCAATAGACTTGCCATTGGAATTTGCATACCTGCATACCCAAGGTAATAAAGTGATGCAAAAACACCAAAATCGGTTGCCGTAATTTGATATTTAGTGAGAAATTCTGTCATGACGAGGCCAGGGAAGAGGCGTAGAATAAATTGAAATCCGAAAAAAGCGAGCGGGAAGAACCACATCAGCCAAGGTAGATACTGCTTTTTATTCATGAACACACTTCTCCTAATTATTTTTACCTACTCAAAAAAAAGCCCCCGGTTTTGGCGGGGGCTTTTTATATTGTGCTTTTACTTCAATATAACAGCCCCGCCGGGTGAATAATCACCTCGATAATATCGCTAATAATCTGAGCTGTTTGTCTAGTCGTAAACATTGCTATCTCCATCAATACTATCGACCGTAACATATCTAAGTTAGAGAAACAATAATGTATTGATGAAAGTGCTGTTCAAAAGGATGGTATGCAGAGAAAGCAATAAAGGATATTAAATAAAGCAAAAAAAGACAGATAACAAACAAGCTAATAATTTAGTCTATAAACTGACATCACCCGATGGACGGCATCAGAATTTAGATAAAAGCCCCTATAAAAACAGAGCAAAAGGTTAATTTTGCGATTATGATGACTCCCGCGCTGACATATTTATATAAGTTGGTCGCGAAATTATAATTACTAAAGTAGTACAGGGGGACTTATTATGTTGAAAGTCTTAACAGATAACGAAATTGCTAGTGTATCAGGTGCAGCTAAAGAGGTTATTCCTCCAACTATTCCTGGTTATGCCTTAATAGGTTGGTCTGAAGAAATAATCGGTTATGATAACTATGAATGGACTGAATTTATTGGTGTTTTTACCAAGGTTATTCATAAAGAAACATTCCCAATTATTGATATACAACCACTATACACGCCTGTTGTAATGGTTTTCTAAACTAAATCAATAGTTAGTGTATACTCAAACCAGTTTAAATTTAGGCTAGGCGCCAAGCGAGCGAATCCCCAGGAATGCACATATTAGTGCATGACTGGGGTGAGTAAGCGCAGGCAA
>JAFECR010000029.1:29370-87251 GCA_018242045.1 Pseudomonadota bacterium
TCTGGATTGCTTCCCCTTCGCTTCGCTCTGGGTCGCAATGACGGACCTCCTAATTTCAAAGTGGAAGCAGTATAGCGCCTTTTTTTAGACTTGTGCTTACTTCCCTAAATCTGTTTCTTGCGGCACGACGGTAATTTGAAAACCTTTCATATCAAATTGGAGATTGGATTTTTTTAGCGCTTCATTGTTGATAGTAAGGCCGATGCTTTCTTTAGTAATAATAAAATTCATTCCCCCACCAGCTAGCGCAAAATTATCCATATCACCAAGCAATAGAACTGGTTTACTAGAATAAGAAGAGATTAATTTATTAGCTTTATCTGCCTCAGATTTTGCGATGTATATAATTTGACAATTCTCAGATAGTTTATTAATACTTGGAGATTTACTAACCAATATTTTGTGATTATTTATAGTTTCACCGTTGATAGCATCAATGGCTTTTTTATATTCTAAGTTACCAAGCACACAGATATTAAAAGTTTCACTTTCAACCGCTGTTTTAGGCCAAACCACTTTTCCAACCAAATACTTGATGATTTTGGCTTTTTGTTCATATTCCCATTGCGTGTCTAATTCAGATTCGCCGGCAAAAAGACCATTTGAAAAACTTAAAGCTGAGGCTAACATCAAAATGAAAATACTTTTTTGTAAGTTTACTATCCTCAAATATATCTCCTGTGCATGCAATAAAATTATCATATAATTAACTTTACTACGTATATAAGGATAATACTATTCTATGAGCTTACCGAAATATCAACATTTTATAAATAATGAATGGTGCGATCCTACCAATAATATGTGGTATGAATCTTTTAACCCTTACACAGCCAAACCATGGTGTCTTATTCCAAAGGGTAACAAAGAAGATGTTGAATTGGCTATTGGCAGTGCCCATCAAGCATTCAAAACAGGAGAGTGGCCAACATTAACGCCCACACAAAGAGGGCAACTTTTATATAAATTAGGCGATCTTATCGCTGAGCATGCTGATAAGCTTGCTGAAATAGAAGTAATGGATAACGGCAAATTAATTTCTGAAATGTCGGCACAACTCCATTATTTACCCCAGTGGTTTTATTATTTTGGTGGGTTGGCTGATAAAATTGAAGGATCGGTTATTCCAATTGATAAACCTCAGGTCTTTAACTACACACGCTATGAACCCTTAGGCGTTGTTGTTGCTATCACACCCTGGAATTCCCCTTTGCTGCTTGCCTCTTGGAAAATAGCGCCTGCTTTAGCAGCAGGTAATACCATTGTGCTCAAACCATCGGAATTTACTTCAGCTTCTGCATTTGAATTTGCCAAATTATTTAAGGCGGCAGGTTTTCCGCCTGGCGTCCTTAATGTTATTTCAGGTTTTGGTCGTGATATTGGGGATGATTTGGTACTTCACCCGCAGGTTGCTAAAGTTGCATTTACAGGCGGCACAGAAACCGGAAAGCGTGTTTATGAAAATGCCGCTAAAGGGATCAAAAAAGTAAGTTTAGAGCTCGGCGGTAAATCACCCAATATTGTGTTTGATGATGCCAATATCGACAATGCCGTCAAAGGCGTCATATCAGGTATATTTGCTGCCACAGGACAAACCTGTATTGCTGGCTCTCGTTTGCTAGTGCAAGCATCTATTCATGATGAATTTGTTGATAAAATTGTAAAGTTAGCCAAAACCGCAAAAATGGGAGATCCGCTTTCTTTTGAAACCCAAGTAGGTCCAGTGAGCACTGAACCTCAGTTTGAGAAAATTTTATCTTACTTAAAGCTTGCTAAAGAAGAAGGGGCGCATTGTGTGCTTGGCGGTGATAGAGCAAAATCATCACAAGCAGGTACGGGTTGGTTTGTGGAGCCCAGTATTTATACCCATGTGCATAATAAAATGCGAATAGCACAAGAAGAAATTTTTGGCCCTGTTTTAGCAGTGATTCCATTTAAAGATGACGAAGAAGCCATCTCAATTGCCAATGATATTCCTTATGGATTAGCTGCTGGTTTATGGACAAATGATATAAAACGGATCCTTGAATTATCTAATAAACTTCAAGCCGGGACAGTTTGGGTCAATACCTATCGTATGTTGAGTTATCTTTCGCCGTTTGGCGGATATAAAATGTCAGGTATTGGTCGAGAAAGTGGTAAGGAAGCCATTTATAATTATTTACAAGCTAAGAGTGTTTGGATTTCAACACAAACTGAAACTCCTAATCCTTTTGTGATGCGATTAAAGTAATCAGCGTGGAAAACGAAAAACGAATGTTAAAAAAATTGATACAGCAGTTACAAACTGAAGTCGATACGGCTTTTTTATATAAAGCACTGGCAGATAAACACCAAAATGATCCCTCTGGCCAGATCTTTACTAAAATGGCAGAAATTGAACAACGTCACGCACAAAAAGTTTTGCAGAAAATCAGGCAAGCTAAAGCAAAAGTATTGTTGCCAAGCCCTAGTTTTAGAGCAAAGCTACAAGTTAAATTAGCACATTACTTTGGCTTTGATTTTATTTTATCTCATCTCACAGCACTTGAATATCAAATATCCAAATCGACGATTGAAAAGAAAATTGCCAGTGGCGAAAAAATAACAGGGCTTGAAAATGTTCATTTAAATATTATCCGAAATCTGTCTTCACAAGATAGTTTTACTCTAGGTGGCGGATTATTGTCTAAATTTGAAGGAAAACATAAAGCAGTGGGTGGCAATGAATTACGCGCTGCGGTTTTGGGTTCTATTGATGGCCTGGTTTCTAACTTGTGTTTGGTAATGGGGGTGGTAGGGGCTACCAGTGGCAATAATCAAGTATTAATTGCGGGCTGTGCAGGACTTTTGGCTGGTGCAATTTCTATGGCTATGGGCGAATGGCTTTCAGTGCAAAGCGCCAGAGAACTTTATCAAAGGCAAATTGAAATAGAAGCAGAAGAACTTGAAAACTCACCCGAAGAAGAAATGAATGAGTTAATCATTCTATATCAAGCAAAAGGCATGTCCGATGAAGATGCTAAGAAGCTTGCCAAACAAGTGCTTTCAAATAAAGAAACTGCCTTAGATGCCCTTGTGAGAGAAGAGCTGGGTATTGATAAAGAATCCTTGGGCGGCTCTGCTTGGTCTGCCGCCCTTACTTCCTTTTTCTTGTTTTCAATCGGTGCCATCATTCCTGTTATCCCCTTTTTCTTTTTAAATGAAACGAATGCGGTGATAGCAAGTATTCTCTTTAGCGTCATCGGGTTATTTTTATTTGGTGCGACTATTACGCTTTTTACGGGTAGAAGCGTATTTTTTTCTGGCTTTAGACAAATTATATTTGGTTTAACTGCAGGTGGAATCACCTATTTAATAGGCAAATGGATTGGTAGTACCTTGTTGGTTTAACACTTACTAATAGCGTGAGATCTATGTATGATATATTGTAAATTTAGCATGTTTAGGATTTTTGGCTGAGGAATGAGCGTATTTAAACTAGCAAAGCAGCTTGGCGAAAAACTATTAGCATGTGAATGGAAATTGGTAACGGCAGAGTCTTGTACTGGGGGTGGGTTAAGTTACTGGATTACATCAGTCGAAGGTAGCTCTCAGTGGTTTGATAGAGGATTCATCACTTATAGTAATTTCTCTAAAAGTGAAATGTTAGGGATAGATATGAACATAATAGAAAAACAGGGTGCAGTCAGTGAAACAATTGCAGTAGCGATGGCGAAGGGCGCTCTTGCCAGAAGTGGCGCCCAACTCAGTGTCGCTATCACTGGCATTGCAGGGCCTGCGGGAGGATCTTTAGAAAAACCTGTGGGTACGGTTTGGATTTGTGTGGCAGGTCTTACTTTTAAATCTATCAATAAGCAATATCTTTTTAAAGGTTCGCGCAATGAGATCCGTGAACAAGCGATTCATCATGCATTAACTCAAGCCATCGATGCGCTATGAACTACATTCGCCATTTTGCTAAAAATTCAGAACAATATAAACTGTACAGGCCAAATTATCCTGAAGAGCTTTTTACTTATTTAGAAAGCCTTGTGGTTGATAAGCATTTAGCTTGGGATTGTGGTACAGGTAATGGTCAAGCAGCAGTGTCGCTTGCAAAACGATTTGACGTCGTTATTGCAAGTGATATAAATGTAGAGCAGCTTAATGCTGCACCTAAGGTGGATGCAATACATTATCATTGTTGGCCTGCTGAAAAAACAGAACTTGAAGACCAGAGCGTTGATTTGATTACCATAGCACAGGCGCTGCATTGGTTTAAATTTGATAGTTTCTATCAAGAAGTAAAACGGGTTGCTAAACAAGGTGGCATTGTTGCTGCTTGGTGTTATTCTTTAGGTAATATTTCCTCAACCATTGATCCTATCATTCGTCGGTTATACGTCAATATACTTGGAGATAAATATTGGCCTCCTGAGCGCAAATATGTAGAAGAAGAATATTGCACTATCCCTTTTCCATTTCAACGTATTTCCCCGCCTTCGTTTGTGATAAACCAAAATCTTAATTTTAATCAATTAATAGGTTACCTTGGCACCTGGTCTGCTGTTAAGGAATATGAGAAACAAAAAGAACAAAATCCGATTAACCGTATTTTGCCTGAGTTACAATCAGTTTGGGGCGATCCTTTACAACCTCGATTAATGGTATGGCCGCTTCATTTAATTATAGGCAGGGTTATTTAATACTCTTCCCAGTTTAAATTTATGCTTTGTTGCTTGCGCTTATTCACCCCAGTCATGCACTAATATGTGCATTCCTGGGGATTCATGCGCTTAGCGCCTCGCCTAAATTCAAACTGGTTCGAGTATGCTTCAGTTTAAATTTATGCTTTGCTAAAATGTTACAATTAATTTAGCATAAAGGCTAATCTCATTTTTTTTAGCTTATCGTTTGGTTCAGCAAGGTTGTTCGCATTAAGTTGCTCGGTATTTTGTTGGCTGCTTATACTTTTTGCTGCATTTGAATTCAGTTGGTACATAGGTAGTATTGGATTTGGTGATTTTTTTTGAACCTCTGTAAAAGAGGAATCTGATGAATTTGAATTTATTAGTTCAGTCGTATTAGTGGAATGTGTTAAATTTACTGCATTATAGAATTGACTATTTGTAGGTAATTTTTTTGTTTCTGAAGATAGCTCTAACTGAGTTATACCTGCTTTCGTTATTTTTAGCGTATCAGTAATTTCGAGTATCACAAATCCTTTTGCTATTAATGTCCCTAGACTATTTTTAAAAGCATTTTGAGTTGTGCTGGTTCCGAGCTTATGGGCCAGGGTAAGTTTATAAATAGCTTTATTTTGAGCTGTAAGCTCATAAAGACAATTCAAGATAGCATATTGCCTTTTATTTTCTGGAAAGCTTAAAAGAACATCATTGTAAATAACAATTTTCTTTCCCTTTTCCTTGGGAGTTAAAAACGCGGGATTATCGTTATAATCTATAAACTTAGGTTGGATGTTAAAAGGAGTTCTTTTGACAAGCTTAAATGAAGACATCATGTTAAAATTCCTTGGTGAGGTATTTAATTTAGTTAAAACTGAAATTAACTAGGAAAAGATTTATCATTCAAACTGGCGTGAGTATAATCGCTAATTTTTTGCTTGTCTAAGTATTTTTTTTACTTTTCTTTGAATTCGTTCTATTTTAATGGGATGAAGGTGATCTATATATAGCGTGCCATTAAGATGATCCAGTTCATGCTGAATACATTTTGCAAATAAGTCATGTGCTTCAATTTCATGCGGATTGCCTAATCTGTCTTGATATTGCACTTTTATCGTTTTGGCTCTTTTTACTTTTTCGTGAATATGATCAGGATAAACCGACATACATCCTTCATAATCAATTTGTTCACCTTCCCGATGAATGATTTTACCATTGACAAGACAAAGGGGGGCGTTTTTTTCTTGAGAATAATCAATAACGGTGATATGCCAAGGGATCTCTAAATCAAGTTGTGTTGATGCAAGCGCAGCACAGTGTGCTGTGGCATAATGTGTTTCAAACATATCATCAATAACTTTTTGAATATTTTGATCAAAATTTTCCACAGGCACCGCAATACGTTTAAGGCGTTTATCGGGGTATTGCAATATTTTAAGAACTGTCATAAATTTTTAATCCTTTGATAGGATTGCTGGTGGCTGATAAAGCCAATGGCTAATTTCAGTAAAGCTATTAAAATAGGTAATATTCGGTAATAATTGATCGGGAGTTTGATCTTTTAGTATGCCAATAACAGGAATTTGTGCGTTAAGGGCAGCGGTAATGCCAGAAGGAGAATCTTCAATAACTAAGGCTTGTGCTGCTTTAATTTGTGCTTTTTCCAAGGCATAAAGATAAGGTAAGGGATCAGGTTTATGTCTTTCGCAATCGTCATGGCCAATAATAAAATCAAAATAAGATGAAATGTTTTGCGTGTTTAACACAGCTTGAATGACGGTATTACCAGAGGAAGAAACAACAGCGGTAATATATTGTTGAGAAGCTTTTTCAAGAAAGTCATTTCTTCCTTCAGGACTGCTAAAACCTGTTGGTAATAGTGTTGCAAAAGTAGATCGTTTCATTGACCAAATCGTGGTAGCCGATTCACTGATCCCAAAGCGTTCTTTCAATATAACCGATTGAGCAGAATCGGATATACCCATGAGACTCTGAAAATCTAATAAATTGGGATCAACTCCCAGTTCGTGCATGACCATTTGCCAAGCTTTAAAATGCATTACTTCACTAAAAACTAATACATTATCAAGATCAAAAAAGATAGCTTTTAATTCTTGAATAGGCTTTAACATTGTTATACTTAATAGTTTATAAAAATCAAGGAATTATATGATAGAAAAGATATTAAATAAAATCTAAATTTATGTTGCTTAAATTACTTTTGCTAAAACACCATTGTTGACTTTTTTTAAGTAAGCACTGTATATTTTTTCTGTCAACAATAAAAAGGAGCAAAATATGTTGAAATTGACCGATAAACAGTTAATCGAAGTTGCTGGTGGGTGCGATCTTACTTGCAAGGAATCAACTCTTGAACTTTTGTTTAGCTGTGATTTAGAAACGATGTATTTCGTAAATACCATTTTTAAGACTGTTTTGCATCGTGAAGAATTGCAAGGTGCTGATGAAGCAACGATTAAAGCTGCATTGATAT
This sequence comes from Pseudomonadota bacterium, assembly GCA_018242045.1. Lineage (GTDB taxonomy): Bacteria > Pseudomonadota > Gammaproteobacteria > Berkiellales > Berkiellaceae > Berkiella. The sequence goes on from JAFECR010000029.1 coordinate 36,511, forward strand.
ATGCGGTGCGCAATACGTACTTTTAACTGTAACCAATAACAGCTTGACCTCGATTTTTACCTAGAATTAAGCTATTAATTACTCAAATATCACTTGTTGAGAGGCTAAGTAAAGTGGCAAACGATTTTGAGCAAACACTAACCCAAACCGGATCAAAAGCTAATTGGATCAAAGGTTTGTATATTCTGGTATTTCTCGTGGCAAGCTATATTGCCATTTTTGTAACATTTTTTGTCGTGTTGTTTCAATTTATAGCGGAGCTTATTTTTAAAAAGCCTAATCATCACTTGCAGCATTTTGGTGATACTTTAGGTCTTTACGCTTGTGCGGTTATTCGCTATATCACTGGCGCAACAGACGACATGCCTTTTCCTTTCAAAGCCTGGCCTAAAGGTTCTCATGAAAAGCACAAGTAAGCTGCAAACGCGGCTTACGCTTTTTCTTTTTTAGATCTATCCATTAATTGTAGTTTTTTAACTAAACCAAGCTGGTTAATGTGATAACTCTTACCTAATATTAAAATGTGTAACTCCATTAAAATAAAATATTGGCCTAACAATGATGGATTTCTTAAAGGACATTCAAGCTTCGTTTGGTGCAATGCGGCATAATGGAAAAATTACATCTCATAAAAGCACATGGTTAATCCTGGTTGTTACGATATTAGCTTTATTTATTCTATTGAGAATTGTTTTTGCGCCTGCGAAAAAAACGAAAACAGAGCAAGAAACAACCGTGGTTGTCGCTTTGGCTCAGAAGAAGGAAGTCCCAGTATATTTAAATGCCTTGGGCGCGGTCACTGCTACCGACACCATTACCGTAAAAAGCCAAGTAAATGGGATCTTACAAAAAATCTTATTTAAAGAAGGGCAAATGATAAGAAAAGGCGCAGTACTAGCGCTGATCGATCCACGACCTTATGAAGCACAGTTACAGGAATTTGAAGGACAATTAGCAAGAGATCGTGCTTTGTTGGATAATGCAAGAGTGGATTTAAAGCGTTATCAAATGTTATGGAAGGAAGATTCAATCGCAAAGCAAACCTTAGATACGCAAGTGTCATTGGTCCAGCAACTTGAAGGAACTGTTAAAGCTGATCAAGGTTTAGTGATGAATGCCAAAGTTAATCTTGGGTATACAAAGATCACGTCACCCATTAATGGTCGTTTGGGATTACGTTTAGTAGATCCTGGAAATTTTGTACAAACAACCGATACCACAGGCTTGTTTGTTATTAATAACGTTCGTCCCATTACGGTGGTGTTTACCATTCCAGAAGACAATGTCCCGCAAGTAATATCTCAAATTAGAAAAAATAAAAGTTTGTTGGTTCAAGCTTATGACCGAACACAGAATAAACTTTTAGCCAAAGGTGCCTTATTTGCATTGGATAATCAAATAGATCCCACAACCGGTACTCTCAAGCTTAAAGCACAATTTCAAAATAAAGACGATAGTTTATTTCCAAATCAATTTGTCAATATACGATTATTGATAGAAACATTGCACAATGCCATTGTTATCCCAACACCTGCGGTTTTACATAGCACACAGGGGGATTATGTCTATGTTTTAGATTCAAACAAAACAAACGTGCATTCAAAACCAATTAAAACGACTTACAGTTGGGGAGACAATACCGTCGTCAGCGAAGGGATCCTTGAAACAGAATATGTCATTATTGAAGGAACCGATAAATTAACCGATGGCGCTAAAGTGGTACTTGCCAATAACACGCCCGCGGCGAAAGAATAAATTAAGATGAATGTTTCACGCCCTTTTATACTTAGGCCAATTGCAACCTCTTTACTTATGTTTGCTTTGTTGTTGTCTGGGATCTTGGCATATAAGCTGTTGCCAGTTTCAGCCTTGCCTCAAGTTGATTATCCGACCATTCGCGTATCCACCTTTTACCCTGGAGCTAGCCCTGAGGTAAGCGCCTCTCTTATCACGGCGCCACTTGAACGTCAATTTGGCCAAATGTCAGGGTTGAATCAAATGACGTCAACAAGCTCTAGTGGCGCGTCTTTAATTACGCTTCAATTTGAACTTCACATGAGTTTAGATGTAGCTGAACAAGAAGTTCAAGCCGCTATCAATGCCGCATCGAATTTCTTACCAAATGATTTACCTTATCCCCCGATTTACAGCAAAGTAAATCCGGCAGATGCGCCCATTATTACTTTAGCATTAACCTCAAAAGTGTTACCAATGACTCAAGTTGAGGATTATGCTGAAACTCGATTTGCGCAAAAGATTTCACAATTAAGCGGTGTTGGATTAGTGAGTATCAGCGGTGGTCAACGGCCTGCTGTCAGAATTCAAGCTAATCCAACAGCGCTTGCGGCTTTGGGTATTACCTTGGAAGAACTGCGCGCAGCAATTGCTGCTGCAAATACAAATCAAGCTAAAGGGAATTTTGATGGCAACCATCTTGCATATACCATTAATGCGAATGATCAGCTTTTAACCAGTGCCGTCTACAAGCCCATCATTATTGCTTATAAAAATGGAGCACCGGTTCGTTTAGAAGATATTGCAACTGTTATTGAGGGCGCTGAGAATGTTAAGCAAGCGGCTTGGATGAACAATACTCCAGCTGTTATTTTAAATATACAAAGGCAACCTGGTGCTAATGTAATAGAGGTTGTCGATAGCGTAAAAGCATTGTTGCCAAAGCTCAGCGCAACACTCCCTAACTCGATTGATGTGACAATTTTAACTGATAGAACGACGACTATCCGCGCTTCTGTTCATGATGCAGAATTTGAAATGTTACTGGCCATTGTTTTAGTAGTTATTGTTATTTTCTTATTTTTACAAAATTTGCCAGCAACATTTATTCCAAGTATTGCTGTCCCTTTATCCCTAGTAGGTACCTTTGGCGTTATGTATTTATTGGGATTTAGTATTAATAATCTAACTTTAATGGCCTTAACAATAGCTACCGGATTTGTAGTAGATGATGCGATTGTTATGATTGAAAATATCTCGCGTTATCTTGAAAAGGGTGAAACGCCGCTTAATGCAGCTTTACAAGGTTCAAAGCAAATTGGCTTTACCATTATGTCTTTGACAATATCGCTGGTTGCAGTCATGATCCCTTTACTTTTTATGGGAGATGTCATTGGACGTTTGTTTAGAGAATTTGCCATTACACTCTCTATTACTATTTTGCTTTCTGCTTTTGTGTCACTTACTTTAACGCCAATGCTTTGTGCCAAAGTCCTAAATAGTAAAACTGAAAGTAAATTTGGATTTGAGCATAAATCTGCTCAAGTCATTAATGATATTATTCAAAAATATGGTGTGTCCTTGCGATGGGTTCTAAATCATCAAGGGCTGGTGCTCTTTGTCGCGATGCTAACCTTAATTTTAACGTTAGTGTTGAGTTATTTTATTCCAAAAGGATTTTTTCCAATCCAAGATACCGGTGTGATACAAGGAATATCACAGGCTTCTCAAACGATCTCTTTTCCAGCAATGTCTGAAAAACAACAAGCATTAGCCAAAGTTATTTTACAAGATCCCGCTGTTGAAAATTTGTCATCATTTATTGGCATAGATGGTACCAATGTAACTCTCAATAGCGGTCGTATACAAATCACATTAAAGCCCCTTGGCGCGCGTAAAGAAAATGCAACCCAAATTATTCAACGCTTGCAAGAAAAGCTAAATGAAGTGGCGGGTATCACGCTTTATATGCAGCCGTTACAGGATATCACGATTGATGATAGGGTGAGTCGTACACAATACCAATACAGCATTGGTGCTCCAGATGCAAAAGAAGTTTCCAAGTGGTCAAATTTATTACTCGAAAGGTTGCAAAAAGAGCCATCATTAAAGGATGTTGCCAGTGATCAACTTGATTTAGGATTACAAACAACAATCACTATCGACAGAGATACAGCATCACGTTTAGGGATCTCAACAGATTTGATAGATAACACTTTGTATGATGCATTTGGTCAGCGTCAGATTTCAACAATATTTACGCAACTTAATCAATACTATGTCATTTTAGAAATAGTCCCAGAACTACAAAGAATGACCCAAGCCTTAAAAAATATTTACTTGAATACACTACAAGGTGAAGCAGTACCTTTAAGCACTTTTACAGAAATTTCTCAAGGAACTGGCCCACTGCTTATTAACCGACAAGGCCAATTTCCTGTTACTACGCTTTCTTTTAATCTTGCGCCTAAGGTGGCTCTAGGAGAAGCGATATCCGCAATTCATAAAGCAAAAGATGAAGTAGGGATCCCAAATTATATTCAAACAACTTTTGAAGGCGCTGCAAAAATATTTCAAAATTCATTAGCCAATGAGGGATGGTTAGTCATTGCAGCAATTGTGGTTGTTTATATTGTCTTAGGGGTACTTTACGAAAGCTATATTCATCCTATCACTATTCTTTCAACCCTGCCTTCTGCCGGAATGGGCGCATTGCTTGCATTATTGCTGACGGGTAAAGAATTGAGCGTTGTTGCTCTGATTGGCATTATTTTACTTATTGGGATTGTTATGAAAAATGCCATCATGATGATAGATTTTGCACTTGAATTGCAGCGATCAGGCAAAACACCCAATGATGCTATCTGGGAAGCTTGCATGCTGCGCTTTAGACCTATTCTTATGACAACCTTAGCTGCTATGTTTGGTGCTTTACCGCTTGCGCTAGGCAGTGGCATGGGCGCAGAGCTTCGACAGCCTTTAGGTGTGGCAATTATTGGTGGCTTAATGCTTAGTCAGTTATTAACGCTTTATACCACACCTGTAATTTACTTAACCTTTGATAAAATGGCTAGAAAAGTCCTACCAAGGCAAGCAAATGAAAACGCTTTGGAGTCGCCATGAATTTGTCTACTCCATTTATTTTTCGCCCTGTTGCTACAACTTTACTCGCCATAGGATTAGCACTCAGTGGTATCATTGCATTTATGCTCTTGCCAGTATCTGCCTTGCCACAAATAGAATTTCCAACCATCAGCGTTCAAGCGGCGCTACCAGGCGCAAGCCCTGAAATAATGGGAAGTTCAGTTGCGATGCCGCTCGAGCGACAACTTAGCCGAATAGCGGGGGTGACAGAAATGACATCCTCAAGCACCTTAGGCTCAACCAGAATCATTATACAATTTGATTTAACGCGTGATATAGATGGTGCGGCACGCGATGTTCAGGCAGCAATTGACACAGCAAAAAGCCAATTGCCAAGTGACTTGCCAAGCCAGCCTACCTATCGTAAGGTGAACCCTTCTGAAGCGCCTATCATGATTTTAGCGCTGACCTCTAAAACCTATTCAACCGGCTTGATGTATGATGTTGCATCAACGATATTGGCACAAAAATTATCTCAAGTTACAGGCATAGGTCAAGTGATTGTTGGCGGAAGTTCATTGCCTGGCGTACGAATAGAAATTAATCCTTACGTTATCAATCAATATGGCGTCAGTTTGGAATCACTACGTCAAGTGATAGATAGCGCCAATGTCAATCGACCCAAAGGTCAATTGACAGATGGCATTCAAACGGCAGAAATTATAGCTAACGATCAAATTTTTACTGCAAAAGATTATATGCCAATTATTGTTTCTTATAATAATGGTGCTCCGCTAAGATTATCGGACATAGCCGAAGTTACGGATTCTGTTGAAGATCTTCGAAATGCAGGTTTAGCTAATGGCGAACCTGCTGTGGTCATGATCTTGTTTAAACAGCCTGGCGCTAATGTTATCGAAACAGTTGAGAATGTTAAAGCAACACTGCCATTTCTCGAAGGCGCTATCCCGAGGGCGATTGATTTAACAGTCATGATGGATAGAACAACGACCATAAGAGCCTCTTTGCGAGACGTCGAAGCGACTTTAATCATAGCGGTTATATTGGTCGTGATGGTGATTTATATTTTTTTACGAGATAAACGAGCTGCTTTCATCCCGAGCATGACGGTGCCCTTATCTTTACTGGGTACTTTTAGTGTGATGTATTTAATAGGTTTTACACTAGATAATTTATCCTTGATGGCCCTAACCATTGCGACTGGTTTTGTTGTGGATGATGCGGTTGTTGTTCTTGAAAATGTATCAAGGCATATTGAAGCAGGGATGAAACCCTTTGCAGCAGCCTTACAAGGTGCTAAGGAAGTTGGATTTACCGTGCTTTCCATGAGCATTTCTCTTATTGCGGTATTTATACCCATTTTGTTGATGGGGGGTATAGTGGGGCGGTTGTTTCGCGAATTTGCCATAACGCTTTCGGTGGCTATATTGATTTCGCTTGTTATTTCTTTAACTTTAACGCCGATGATGTGCGCACAAATTTTAAAAACACCGACGCATCAAGCACAAGAAGAAAAAAAGAATCAATTTTTATATAAACTAAGAGAACATTACAGTTATAGCTTGAAATGGGCACTGAATCATTCTGGTTTCATCTTAATATTAACCCTAGTAACACTTGTATTAACAATTTGTTTATACATTGTTGTGCCAAAAGGCTTTTTTCCACAGCAAGATACCGGTAGACTGATTGGTTCAATTCAAGCACAACAAAATATTTCCTTTCAAGCGTTAGAAAATAAATTATCCTCTTTTGTTAAAATTGTTGGTGAAGATCCTGCCGTTCAAAGCGTGACAGCTTTTGTAGGCGGTGGAGGAAATAAAGCCAGCAATGCCGGCAATATGTATATCACACTTAAACCACTTAAAGAGCGAGAAATTTCTTCTGAGGAAGTGATAGATCGCCTTAGAAGTAAATTACGTATAGTACCTGCAGCAAATCTTTATTTAACCTCTGCGCAAGATTTAGTTATTGGCGGCAGACAAACTAGCGCACAGTATATTTATGCCCTGACAGCGTTTGATCTGGAAACACTTAATTATTGGGCGCCTAGAGTCATGGATAGCTTAGCCAAGTTGCCAGGGATTATTGATTTAAATAGCGATCAACTTGACAAAGGGCTACAAGCTTATGTCAATATCGATAGAGATACAGCTTCAAGATTTGGTATTAGTGCCCAAGAAATTGATAATACACTATATGATGCCTTTGGGCAGCGTCAAGTTTCAATCATGTATACTACTATGAACCAATATCATGTGGTGATGGAAGTTGCACCGGCTTTTTGGCAAAATCCTGAAATGCTAAATAGCATTTATGTGCCCTCAAGTAGTGGTCAGTTAGTGCCTTTTTCAGTATTTGCTAATTTTAAACCTGAAGGAACGTTATTGCAGGTTAGCCATCAAGGTCAATTTCCTGCGGCTACTTTATCATTTAACCTCCCGTTGGGTATGGCATTAGGCGATGCGGTTGATGTTATTAATCGCGAAGTAGACAAACTACAGATCCCAGAAGGACTCATTCAAGGATCATTTCAAGGAACCGCTCAAGCTTTTCAAGCTTCATTAAAAGCAGAGCCCTACTTAATTTTGGCTGCTTTGATAGCTGTTTATATTGTTTTAGGTATGCTTTATGAAAGTTTAATTCACCCCGTGACCATTTTATCTACTTTGCCATCTGCTGGGCTTGGTGCTTTGCTTGCTTTATTGATAACCAATACGCAGCTTTCATTGATAGCATTAATTGGCATTATTTTATTAATTGGTATTGTCAAGAAAAATGCAATTATGATGATTGATTTTGCGCTAACACAAGAGCGGGAATACAATAAAAGCGCAAAAGATGCAATTTATGAAGCTTGTATCCTTCGATTTCGTCCTATTCTAATGACAACAATGGCAGCGTTATTTAGTGCTGTACCACTTGCATTTGGCACTGGAGTTGGTTCTGAATTGCGCCGTCCTTTGGGAATTACCATTATTGGCGGCCTCGTCGTTAGCCAACTTTTAACACTCTATACAACCCCCGTTATCTATCTTGCTTTTGAAATTTCCCGACAAGCGAGTAAAAATAAATGGGATCAATTTCGTTTAAAGCTTTCTAATTCGGGAGGCTAATGGATGAACAAATTGCTACATTATGTTGCTTTAGTATTAGTGTTAGGTGCTTGTACCGTAGGGCCAGATTATCAGCGGCCTAAAGTCCTGGTGCCGACGAGCTATAAAGAAGCACCAGCAGGTTGGAAAATTGCCAGCCCTAATGATAGCTGCGATAGAGGCCCATGGTGGCTGGTATTTGAAGATCCTTTACTGAACGATCTTATTAACGAACTTAATATTTCAAATGAAAATATTATTGCCGCAAGTGCGCAATATTGCCAAGCAAAAGCTTTGGTATCACAAGCGCGGGCTGCTTTTTTTCCTGTTCTCAGTAGCACTGCGACGTTTACGCGCCAACAACTATCTGGTGCCAGCGGCTCTGTTGATGATGTGCGGGTTATTTCCCTAGATAATTCGAATGTTGTATCGCCAGGGCCGGTGTTCAATGATTACAATCTATCGATGAGTGTATCCTGGGAGCCAGATATTTGGGGTGGGATCAGACGCTCGGTTGAGTCAAGTGTTGCGGGTGCTCAATCTAGTGCGGCATTGTTAGCGGCAACGCGTTTGTTAGCGCAAGCGCAATTGGCTCAATTTTATTTTGAATTACGTGGCTTAGATGGCGATCAACGAATTTTAGATAATACCGTTAAGAATTATCAGAGGTTACTGAATATTACGACAAATCAATATAAGCAAGGCACGGTCGGACGTTCAAATATTTTGGCTGCCAAAAGTCAACTTGAATTAGCGCAAGTAGCTGCAATTGATAATGGGATCCTTCGAGCGCAATATGAGCATGCCATTGCTGTCTTAATTGGCAAGCCTCCTGCTAATTTTTGTATTAAAGCTGAAAATACACTGACAAAAGTGCCATCCATTCCTATTGAAATTCCTTCAAACCTATTGGAAAGAAGGCCTGATATAGCGCAATATGAACGCTTGGTTGCGCAAGCAAATGCTCAGATTGGTGTGGCCATTTCTGCGTATTTTCCAGTGCTTTCTTTAACTGGCACGGGTGGTTATGAAAGTTCCTTACTTGAAAATCTTTTTAGTCGAGCTGCAAAATTTTGGTCTTTGGGCGCTTCGCTTGCAGAAACCATTTTTGATGGTGGGCTTCGAGGTGCTCAAGTAGATGCAGCGCGTGCTACTTACGATCAAGTCGTTGCCAATTACAGACAAACCGTATTGGCAGCATTCCAAGATGTTGAGGATAACTTAGTTGCTCTTAATACATTAGATAAGGAAATATCTAAGCAACAACAAGCTGTAGCAACTGCTCGAGAAGCATTATCGGTTGTGTTAAATGAATATAGTGCAGGAACGGTAGCTATTTCTGATGTGCTAAATGCAGAACTTACCTTGTATACAGCTGAAAAAGGAGCGAATGATATTAATTATAGACGTTTAGTCTCAGCTGTTGGATTGATACGATCATTAGGGGGAGGGTGGATTTCTGACTGATTCGATATTTTGGTTAAATGCTTCTTGAGGAACATCGCCAGAGATCACTTCGATGGGCATGTCTTGTGTAGCAGGGTACCTGCCAATAATAACTGTCGGTGTGCCTCTTATCCCCAGTTCAACAGCAAGTTTTTGGTTATTGCGAAGCTCTTCCATTACTTTAGGTGAGTTCATGTCATTGCTAAGCTTGTTAATGTCTAATCCGAGTTCTTTAGCCGCTTTTGCTACCGCTTCCTCTGAGAGACCACCTTCTAAGGACATGAGTTTTTGATGAAATTCTTGGTATTTATTTTGTTCTTTAGCAGCCAATGCTGCCTTTGCGGCAAATAACGAGGTTTCGCTAAGAACAGGCAGTTCCTTATAGATTACTTGTATGTCTTTATTTTGGGAGACAGTGGTATCAATGATTTTACTGAATTTTTTGCAATGTGGGCAATTATAATCAAAAAACTCAATAATACTTAATTTGGGGTTTTCAACTGTTAAAGTAGGGCTTTTACTTTTAAAGAGTTCATCAATCCGCGTAACAATAGTTTTTTTGATTTGTGCCATCCATTCTTGATTTTTTTTCACTTGTAACGCTTGAATTGCTTGCGCTAATATCTCAGGATTTTTAATTAAATATTCCTGAATAATAGATTCAATTTCTTTCTTTTGTGTCTCATTAAAACTGTTGGCATGTACAGTATTTGCGGTTGCGAATAAGCTAATTGCAAAGATGAATATGTTTCGATTCATTTATCCTCGATGCTTTTTTTTTGACCCAATCTTCTTTTAGTCGGCAATAAGGCTAGATTGATAACATGAGTTTTATGCAGTACTAAGGTGTGATTACAACCTTAGTACCAATAGTGGCAAGTTTAAAGAGCTCTTCAATTTCATCATTGGTAATCGCGATGCAACCCAAAGTCCAATCTTTCATTATATGCCATTTACCTTTGGTATTAAGATGAGGCGCAAGTCCGTGGATCATAATATTACCCCCGGGATTGATACCATTAGACTTTGCAGCAAGCTGATCTTGAGTTGAGGGATAAGATAATTTCAAAGATAAATGAAATTTACTGTTTGGATTTTTACTAACTACAAAATAAGTTCCTTCTGGTGTTTTACCATCTCCTTCTTGAGTTTTATGACCATAGGGAGAAAATCCAAGCGCAATTTTATACGTTTTCACCGGTTTGTTTTTGTGAAAGACAGTCATTAAGTGTTTCTGTTTCTCAACTAATATAGTATCAATTTGTGATGATAATGTGGTGTTCAGTTGGGAATTTTGATAAGTCATGGCGGGTGTGGTTATAAATAAAAAGCTTAATCCTAAGGTTAAGTTTTTTAACCAACAGTGCATATGCCTTCCTAGCATTAATCCATTTATATGTTAAGAGTATAAGGAAATTTTTGAAATTTTAACAATATACTCTTTCCAGTTTAAATTTATGCTTTGTTGTCTGCGCTTACTCACCCCAGTCATGCACAAATATGTGCAGGAATGAGTTTGATTAAATGATTATTGAGATTAATAACCAATTAGTTTTGCAAACATTCTAAATAATTTAAATTTAGATTCAGAATAAGGAGGCGTAATAGGCAGTAAATCTGCGAATATCCATTTGCTTCTTTCTATTATCGCTTTAGTATGCGAAAAAGCTTTAAACCCATATTCCCCAATGTAACTTCCAAAGCCACTTTGGCCAACTCCGCCAAAAGGAAGATGTTTATTGGTAACTTGCATCATGCAGTCATTAACACAACCACCACCAAACGAGAGTGATTTATTAATTTTATGGATAGATTCTTTGTTTCTTGAAAAATGATACAAAGCCAGAGGTTTGGGTTGTTTTTTCATGTGAGAAATAAGTATGTCTAGATCTTTATAAGTGAGAATGGGCAAAATCGGCCCGAATATTTCTTCTTGCATTATTTGTTCATAATGCGAATCCACTTCTACAAGCGTTGGTTCAATCTTAAGTTGATTTTCGTCACTATTACCACCCCAAATAACTTTAGTGCTTTGTAGTAAAGAAGTTAATCGTTGAAATTGTTTAAAATTGATGATTTTTCCATAGTGTGGGTTAGTTAAAGCGTCCTGGCCATATAATTTAGTAATTTGATTTTCAATTGCATTTATGAGTTTTTCTTTTTGCTCAATATGAACATGAATATAATCTGGCGCGACACAGGTTTGACCTGCATTGAGAAACTTACTCCAAACGATACGTTTTGCAGCAAGCGTAATATCTGCTGTTTCATCAACAATGACCGGAGATTTGCCACCTAATTCTAAAATAAGAGGGGTCAGCGTTTGAGCTGCATTTTGCATAATGATTTTGCCTACAGCGCTGTTACCCGTATATAGAATAAAGTCATATCCGAGTTGGCATAATTTTTCAGTTTCTTGGGCACCACAATCAATAGCATATAGATATTCTTGTGGAAAATGTTGGTTTATCATTTCCAGAATAACATTGTTGGTATAAGGAGACGATTCTGAACATTTCAAAGTAACACAATTGCCAGCACAAATAGCACTGATAAGCGGCCGCATTGCAAGTAAAAATGGATAGTTCCATGGGGATATGATTAAGGTCACACCATAGGGTTCATAAGTTATTTTAGAGGAGGCTGGACTTAAGAAAAAACTATTTTCTGCAACTTTGGGCTTTGCCCAAGTCTTTAATTTTTTGATACTGTAGTTAAGCTCATTAATAACAAACATAATCTCGCAAAGATAGCTTTCCATATAGTCTTTGCCTAAGTCTTTTTTCAAAGCTTCGAGGAGCGGCTGCTCATATTGGCGAATAAGATTTTTTAATCTTTTTAATTGATTGAGCCTAAAAGGAATATCTTTAGTCACATTCGTTTTGAAATATTCCTTTTGCGCTAAGATTTTTTCTTCTAATTCAAATTTTTCTATCGTCACAGCACTGTTATTTAATTCATGTTTTGTAGCTAGCACAATTTGTGTAGACATGAAATGCTCCATTATGTGATAGCCGCGATAAATCGCGGCATGTCGTTTTTTAATCAAATCTCATAGTATAGTTTAGTTCTGTTTTTGTGCATCAGGTTTTGTAGGATGAGAAGGGCGGCATGCCAATTCTTTTTTGTCATGAGGCGGTGTTAAACAGGTGCCATTGATTGTATTATTATCAGGCGCATTGAAAGAGCAGCTGTCTCCTTCTTTCTTATTTTGACAGGCATCGATTGCAATTTTAGGTGGTTTGGGAATGCAAACTAAGCTACCATTTCTAGGTAACGTATGACAGGTTCCTTCATGTTCTTTGCCTCTTGGCCCAGTGAAGGCGCAACTATCGCCGTCAGCTTTAGACTTGCAAGCATCAATGATTTGTTGTGGCGGACCTGCTTTGTCTTTATCAGCAGGTGCTGCATTGTCTGATATTTCATTTGCGTAAGCACTTATATAAAATACAGTAACAAATAAGGTTAATAAGATCCGCATCATTGTTTTCTCACTTATCATCAATCTAGGAAAAGTCCTCAGATTTTTATCGGCGAAATTAAGCAGTGCTTTAACAAAAGTCTATTTTCTGACTTTTAAAAAAATGGATGTGATATGTTTAAATTATCAGATTATTTTAGCATCATAGGTTATCTCATTTTAATTTTTTTGGCCCAAGGCGTCAGTGCTCATATGAATTCTGCATCACAAAGCAAAGCGAAATTATCCGAAATTGCATCTCAGTACGAAAAAGCTTTTTTCGAGCGAAACCCAGAGCTTGCGCTTTTTTGGGGTAGGAATGATGCTGCCTTGGATAGGTTTATTGATAAAAGCCAAAAAGCAATAGCTGCTTGGCAACGAAAGGAAGACAATTTTCTAAAAGAACTCAATGCAATTGCTGTTGCAGATCTTTGGGGAACCCCTGAATTTCATACTTATCAATTATTAAAGCAGACATTAGAAAATGAACAAGCTATTCGGATCTGTAGAGATGATCTTTGGGCCGTGAACCCTTTATGGGGTTGGCATATCATGGCAGGCATTATGGCAGAAAAGCAACCGGTAGGCACGCCAGAAAACCGTCTTTTAGCAATAGCAAGATGGCAGACTTTAGGAAAATTGGTAGATGATGAAATTACGAATCTTAAATTGGGAGTAAAAGAGGGTTATTGTGCCCCTAAACCTGTGGTAGAACGTGTTATTAAACAACTTGCGCTTATCAAAAATTTACCGATTGAAGATTCTCCTTTTTTTGAATTTGCAAAACGTGATGGTGATATTGAATTTAAAAAACAAATTGCCCTTATCATTGAACAAACGATTAATCCAGCTTTGGTTCGTTATGCTGCCTATTTACAAAATGAATATTTACCAGTAGCTAGAACTAAAGTAGGTGTTTCTGCATTGCATAATGGAGAGCAATGCTATAAAGCTAAGATCCTTAAAGAAACCACTTTATCGATTCATCCCGATTCAATTTTTGAATTTGGTAAAGCGCATATGCAGCAACTTGAAAGAGAAGTTGCTATCATAGGCCAGCGGAAGTATGGCATAAAAGCAATGTCTGATGTTTTTAAAGAGGCTAAAAAGCAATCGTTAAACTTTTTTAAAAGCGAACAAGATATTATCGATTATAATCAAGCAGCACTTATCAAAGCCAATGCAAAAATAGAAACATGGTTCGATTTCGTTCCTAAAGCACAAGGGATTATAAAACCTTACCCGTTGCATCGCGCTCAAACGGGAGCAGCAGGGGAGTATCATCCGCCAAGTGAAGATGGCCAAAGGCCTGGCATTTTCTACATCAACACCTATCAACCTCAAATGAAAAGTCGCATTGATCAAGAGGCAACTTTATTTCATGAATTAGTTCCAGGGCATCATTATCAAATTGCACGCCAACTTGAAAATTCACACCATTTAAATATAGATAAATATTTATGGAATGCCGGTTTTGGCGAAGGCTGGGCTTTGTATTCAGAGCGCTTAGCAGATGAAATGGGTTTGTATCATGATGATGTTTCTCGTTTAGGGATGCTTTCGAATGAAGCTTTAAGAACGGCACGTTTAGTGGTTGATCCCGGATTGCATATGCAAAACTGGAGTAGGCAACAGGCGATAGATTATCTTAAACAACACACGGCAATGGAAGAACACATCATTGAAGCTGAAGTTGATAGGTATATTATGATGCCAGGACAAGCAACTTCTTATATGTTAGGTAAACGTGAGATTGATAATTTAAGGACATTAGCCAAATCAAGATTGGCCGATAAATTTGATATTCGACAGTTTCATAATCAAGTGTTAAAAAATGGTACAGTGACATTGCCTATGCTTCGCTCTCAGATTGAAGCATGGCTCAAAGTCGCTAGCCCCTAATTGCTTAGTTTTTTTCTAGGGGTTAGCAACAGAACATCATTCATAATGCTATGATTTTGTTCTTTTGCCGACAATCCTGCGTAGTAATCTCTAAAATAGCAAATGGCATTTCGATTAATGCAGCTTTGTTTTTGCGCTTCATAATAATCACAGGCAAGAATCCCTGTTTTAAAAGCGTCAATGCTATTGGGCGCTAAAGCTTTAATTTGCTCCTCATCTTTGCGCGCGTAGGATTGTAATGCCGTATTTTTAATATGTTCTCTTCCAATAACAGCCATTAGGAACAGGGTGGTTGAAATAAAACTCAAACTGGTTAAAGGTACCTGCGCGTTTAAGAGCAAGCCTATGGAAATTAAACAGATTGCTACTAAGGCCTTAACCGCTATTTGCTTGGGATTTGTTTGCTTTAGGTGTTTTACTTGATAATGGATTGTATCCATAATCGCATTATTTTTAAAATACGTTTGTAAAGGACTTTCTTTTGCAGAGTATGTTGTTAAGGAGGTTGAATTAAATGAGTTGTTTGCTAGGCCATCGATTTGCAAGTTGGCTATTTTAGCGTCTTCTTGCTGACGGAAGATTTCGGTATTGCCAATCAGCCAGCGATATTTTAAAAAATATTTTTTCAAATCGTAACCCGATTTAGCTTCAAATTTATGATTATGATTATCGTAAATATTATAAAGATGTGATTT
Source organism: Pseudomonadota bacterium (assembly GCA_018242045.1). Lineage (GTDB taxonomy): Bacteria > Pseudomonadota > Gammaproteobacteria > Berkiellales > Berkiellaceae > Berkiella. Next base: position 51,948 of record JAFECR010000029.1, read on the forward strand.
TAAGGCCATTGAGAAATTATCTAATTCAGCGGATTTATGGTGAAATAAGTTTTGTCCCGAAGTATTTTTTTCAAGCTGCATGGCGCAGATCATTTTTGCATGTTGAGCAAGCCCTGCAAAAACACTGGTTTGATTTTTTTCCCACATTTTACACAGTTGATTGATAATTTCCAAAGTATATAATGCACAATTTTGATCAGAATTATATGTTTGCGCATCTATGCTAACATTAAAAAATGGTGCAGGCTTTACGTAGCTATATCCACGGTTAAATAAACCTAAAGCTGTCCCATATTTAAAATCATTATTGGATGTGTTAATATAAAAATGCCCAATAGGTTTTTTCAAAGTGGTGTCAATAATTGTCAGCAAAGGATAAATATGGCCGTCTTTAGTGATTGTGCTTAAAATATAAGCAAAACCCTGTTGATCAGCTCTTAAACTGAAATCCCTTGAAAACTCAAGTAGCTCTGAGAGGCAATTATGCAAATCTTTCACACAGTGAATATACAGCTTGGTTAACCTATTGCAAAAAGTAAAATTACCTGACAATTCCTTTAAAGTACTCAATGTTGTCTCTTGAAATGTCCCATCATCATAAAATTCACTTGCTTTAACTGAAGCATCACATGGTGAGTAACGATAGGGAATAAATTTTTTAGTGTTGGACAGGGCGCTATATAATGCGATTTCATTTTGACAAAGCATGCTTAGAAGTGTACCTTCCAATGCAAAATCCGAACGCCTTAAATAATCAGTTGCTTTTAATTCCCAAAAAGCAGGTTGGCTTAATGATATTTTTCCAGCAAGTGAGCTTGGGATTCGATCTTTAAATGTTGTAAAGGCATTTTCGGTAGGCCAGAATATTGTATCAAATGATAAATTGGCCGCTTTTAGAAATTCAATGCTTGCTAATTCAAAGTCGGTTGCTGTGGAATTGGGATATTTTTGATTAAGCGTTTTTACTATCTTGGCAAGATGTTTTCTATATTCTAACAATCCTTGCACTGTCTCTTTATCGCGATTAGGAATATTGAGATCGGCATGATATTTAAGCAATGTTTGTGCCATTGACCAGTTTGAGGCGTTGATTGCCTCATGCAATGCTGTATTTCCTTGATCGTTTTGCGCATTGATGGTAGAAGACGTCAAAATAAAATTTTTAATTTTACTAAATGCGTTATTAAAGCGTGGATTAGCTGCAAAATAATGAAGTAAGGTGCTATTTGAAGATAATGTAGCGACGCACTGGTTTTTAAGAGCACTAAGCAGGGTTATGCTCTCAATTTTTTTGTTGCTTAGGCCCTGAACAAGATAATCACCATAAATGCTATCATTTATCAGCATTAAGGTGATGCTACGTTCTCCGATGAAAACTTCAGGCAATTCTAACCATTTTTTTGCTAACTCATGTTCTTGATACATTATTGCTAAATCAAGAATGTTAAATCCGGCTATACCTTGACAGATATCTTGACAAACATTTTGCTGGAAAAATTGAGTGCTTATTTGCTGTTTGAGCACATCAGCAAACAATTCTTGAAATAATAAAGGTCTAAAAGGCACAGCCTCATTGACAAATCCTCTTCGTGTATATGCAATAAAATGCTGATGCTTCAACCTCATATATTAACCTTTCAGGAACAAAAACTAAGATTATATAGTTTTCTGCCTTTCATTCAATGATATTCGTCGTTCTGTTGCTCAAGTATATCGTTGGCTTTTTTTATGTTAAAGTGGCAAATTTAAAGCAAAATAGATGATTTAGAAATGACAAAATTAAGCGTTAATGTTAATAAACTGGCCACTTTAAGAAATGCGCGTGGTAAAAATAACCCTGACGTTCTAGAACAAACCTTAGCCATTATAAATTATGGCGCTCATGGTATTACGGTTCACCCGCGACCTGATGGACGTCATATACGACATGAGGATGTTTATGCTATTGCAAACAGCATTAATGTCGAATTTAATATAGAAGGATATCCTGATAAAGCTTTTTTAACATTGGTTAAAGAAATCCGACCTGCCCAATGTACATTGGTACCTGATCCGCCAGAGGTGTTAACTTCTAATGCAGGTTGGTCAATTAGAGATAATTACCAATTCTTACGCGATATTGTTACTGAGTTGCATGACAGCGATATTCGAACTTCTTTATTTATTGATCCCATGAGTATTTCACCTGTTGATCTATCTTTGTTATCCGAAACACAAACGGATAGGGTAGAACTTTACACTGAAGCCTATGCAGAAAGCTTTGGTACAAATAATGCCTTACCCATATTGAAGCAGTTTCAGCAAGTTGCTACGGTGGTTAATCAAATGGGAATAGCCTTAAATGCAGGCCATGATTTAAATTTACAAAATTTAAATCCCTTTCTTAGAGCAATACCTAACATTCAAGAAGTTTCCATTGGACATGCGCTTATCTGTGATGCTTTAAATTTTGGCTTAAAGGAAACGATTACCAAATATTTAAATTGTTTGAAACTTTGCCATTCTCCTAGTTAAGAGGCAGCAATGACGCGATCGCGCCCTTCATTTTTTGCAGCATATAAAGCGACATCAGCTAATTTTATGAGTTCTTCTGGGTTGATGCTATGTTTAGGCGCTTCTGCAACTCCAACCGAAATCGTAATAGAAGGTAATGAATTTCCTTCATAATATATTTTCTTTTTCTTAAGCGTCGCACTAAATTCATTTAATCTTATTAAAGCGGATTCTGTGTCAGCATCCCCTAAAATCACAATAAATTCTTCGCCACCAAAACGACACACAATGTCACTTCCTCTAAAATTCTCTTTGAGTAAATCAGCAACCAGTTTTAAAACAGCATCTCCAGCTTTATGGCCGCAGGTATCATTAAAATTTTTGAAATGATCCAAATCGAGTATAGCGATGCACAAGGTGCTTGAATTTCTTAACACTCTTTGTAATTCTCTGGGAAGAATTTCATTTAAATATCTTCGATTAAACAACCCAGTTAGGGGATCGTGGGTTGCTTGTTCTTTTAAAGCTTCATGTAATCTAATATTGGATATGCCTAATTTGATTGCGCCACTGAATGCTATCATCATTTTTTCATGATAAGAATCGATGGTACTACCTGCCGGAACATTAAAATTTAACATCCCAAGCACTTCGCTTTGTACAATTAAGGGAATACAAAGATATTTGCCGGTTGGCGCTGATTTAAAATGATGGCAAATTAAATTTTTCTTAGGATCTTCTACTACATGAACGTTACCACTTCTTAATGCCCAACAGTCGGTGGGGAAAAATTCTTCGCTTAACAAGTGTTCTTCATTCCAATCCCAATCCCCAGCAACATGAAGTTTATCTGTGTTTTTATTAAGAATGGCTAAGCCACCATCCACTTGAATAAATAATTTTTGAGCTGCTTGACAAATAATGGTATAAGCTTCACTTGAATTTTGGCAAAGCTGTAATACTTGATTCATTTCATTGATGGTTAACATTTCTTGTTCGCGAATTTTTAAAGATTTATTGGTCCTAATTAAATTGATGTGTTTTAAGGATAAATCTTTTAGCAAACTTTTATTTTGATAGAAAAGCTGTTGAGAATGTGTAAATAAGCGGTTACTGCGATAGGATGAGACAATCATAAAGATTAAATATAACCCAATGGCAATACTAAGCATTACATATTCACTTCCCGGACGCATGATTAGCCAAACGCAAAGTGGCACAATGATTAATATTAAAAAAAAGAGGCTGGCAGCCAAATGTGCGTTTAAAGTTTGTACACCACCTGCGGAAATCCCGGCTAAGACGACAATGATGACCATTTGCGCCTTTAAATCATGATGCGGGATTAAGATTGAGCCGGCGACCCCCCAAAGCAATGCTGCTAGGGACGTCCCTAAAATGAAAAGATACAAGTGCATTTTTTTATGCTGCGGCCTGTGCAAGTATAAGGGCAGTAAAGCAAGCCGAAAAATGCTAACTACGATAACAGCGACATACCATATCCATATCAAAGGAGAAGCGTAAGGTTGAATTAAGGAGATAAAGATAATGGTACCGCAAATTAATGATGCGACGATGGTTGGAAAAAAATTATTATGGAGTATTTCGATTTGATTTGAAATCAATTCATCCCGAATATCTTTTTCATTGAAGATGGATTCCGTTTTAGGAATTTCAAGTTCGGGATAGATGTCTTCTTCTTCAGGTGTTTTATTTTCAGAGGCGTTTAACATTCATAATGCCTCAAACAGCGTATGTTAGTTGGTAACTATGAAGTATAGTCTGTTTAATTCAGAGTTTAAAACGATATATTTTTGAGAAGGCAATAGTAAAAAAACCATTTCCAGTTACATTTGTTGCTGTGCCAAAGGGGTCAAATATCATATAGATGGCTGTGATTAATCCAATCATTTCGCTTGAGAAATGCAAATAGGTTTCTAGTAAAGGCGTTACAACAATAATTGCTCCGCCAGGAACCGCAGCGACTGCAAATTTAGCTAACGCATAAAATAAACCAAATTCTGTAAATTCTTGCAGATTAGGTAAATCATGACCAAAGGCCAGTAGCGTTGTTAATGATAGGATAGTGATACCAATAGCACTACCAATGGTATGGGTATTGATGGTTGCAGGGATCACCATTTCTGCTATCTCAGGTTTCTTAAGATTCTTTTCCGTACAGAGAATTAATAAGGGCATAGTTGCAGCACTAGATAAAGTACTAAAACCAGTGATTGTTGCTGGCAATACATTTCTGATGTATGAGAAAAAGGTTTTTGGCTTAAATTTAGCTGCTAACAAATATAAAAGGGTAAGGTAAGATAATTGAGTGCCAACCACAATAAAGAATACAGGACCGTAAGTTCTTAAAGCAATTTCCAAGAGCTGATCATGCTCAAGTTTAAACACAAATCCCAAAATAAAGAGTGGTAATAAAGGAATGAACACTTTCTTCAAAAAGAGATTTGCCCATTTATTTAAGGTTTTGGCAAGACGCTGAGCATGGGTGTTTTTGATAAAAGAAAAAAAGATCCCAGCGATAAAGCCCGCAATCAAGGCAAATTGATTATCCATTAATTTAGGTAGTTTTAATTGCCATAAGGGTAGCAGGGTTTGCTCTGTGGTAATGGAATGAGGCACAACATCCAGTTGGCTGAGGGTGAAAGAGCCTACTGTAAAACCAGTGAAAATAGCTGTGCAATTTGATAAAAAAATCATCAATACTAAGCAGACAATGAATGAGATAACCCCAGATTTAAGATTGAGTAAAGATGAGAATATAAAACTAAAAATGATGATAGGCAGAATAAATAACAGCCCAGATTTAATTGATAAGCTAATAGAATATAAAAAGGCTTTAATGCTAGTGGGAATATAAGGCCCTATAAAAAGTGGAATGATAAGAATAAGAAATAAAAGTAATGGGAGGCCAATCTTTTTTAATGCAGCACTAAACGAATTTGCCATCTTTAATCACCATTACGTTTACCCCCACAAATTCGTTAGCTTTGAATGCCAGCTTAAATAAGCTGCCTTTTTCTCGGCATACATATTAACTTAGAGTTATCTTTTAGTGAACAATAAGTTGTAATCTCATAAACTAAAAATACGTTGATTAACTAAGATAATTATAGCTTCAACACCAATATAATTATACCATTATCAATGGTTTGGCAAATACCTGCAAACGATTATTCAACACACACAGAAAGAAACCGACCGCTTCTTCTACTGCTGAATCAGAAAAATCTAAATTCAAACTGCTTTAAGTATGTACTCGCGCCAAATTGAATGCACTATCAAGTATGGGACAAGTCCCGTATCAAGTAGGTGACAGGCTTAGGCTGATGCCAAGCACGCGGATCGCCAAACGTGTAGCTTGTACTGGTATGAGTTGTGGAAAGAGTATACTTATAACAGGAGGATTCATGCACGTACTAAAATTTGGCGGCACATCGCTTGGCAATGCCAAACGACTATCTCAAGTTTGCCAGACGATCTGTAAGCGTTTGCAGCTGCATCCTGTGGCTGTTGTTGTTTCTGCCATCGCTGGTGTAACCAACATGCTTGAATTAAGCATTCAAAAGGCAAAAGAAGATGTGCCTTATACCATTTGTATTGATGAAATGATGAATTTTCATCAAAGATTTATTGATGAACTTGCTCATATACATCCAAATTTACTTAAACAAGAACTTGAAAGTTTTATATTCGAAGTCATGGAGCAATATTCAACTCTATTGCAGGGCGTGCAATTAATTAAGGACTGCCCTGAAAAAATACACTGTAAAATTTTAAGTTTCGGTGAAGTAATCAGTACGCAAATGGTAAGATCAGTTCTAGGATCTCTGGGAATTACAGTAACTTTTTTAGATGCAACTTCTTATATAAAAACGAAAGGCCCCCTAAGCGAAGCTATTCCAATAATGCCAGAATTGATGCGTCTTTTTGCAAAAGTCAAAAACAATACTTGTTTATTAATGTCAGGGTTTATTGCTTCAGATATGGCTGGTAATTTGAGTTTGTTGGGTCGAAACGGTTCAGATTATTCTGCCAGCTTAATGGCGGTGGCACTGAATGCTGAATCGTGTGAAATTTGGACCGACGTGGATGGCATTTATACAGCCGATCCTAATCAGGTGCCAGATGCCAAGCTTATAAGAGATATGAGTTATGGAGAAGCAATGGAATTAGCTTTTTATGGTGCCAAGATCTTACATCCAAAAACAACAGCAGTGCTCGTGTCAGCACAAATTCCTTTATTTATAAAAAACAGTTTTAAGCCTGAGGAAGAAGGCACTAAAATATCAGCTTTTGCAAAACCGGATCAAAAAGATTTAATTAGAGCTGTTTCCTATATAAAAGATATTGCATTGATCAATATTTATGGTGCAGGTATGAAAGGGAGCCCAGGTATGGCGGCTCGAGTGTTCGATATTGTCGCCAAATGTGGAGTTTCTGTTATTTTAATAAGCCAAGCAAGTTCTGAATATTCAATTTGTTTTTGTGTTATTGGTAAAGATGCAGAGATTACTTATAAAGCATTGCAAGAAGCATTATATTTAGAATTACAAGCTAAAATCGTGGAAAATATTGAAGTTATGCATGATCAAGCCATTATCTGTATTGTTGGCGATGAAATGCGAACTCGTTATGGTATTGCGGGTAAATTTTTTTCTAGTCTTGCTCATGCTTGTATTAATATTGTTGCAATAGCTCAAGGTTCTTCTGAACGTTGTATTTCGGCCGTAATTAATGGTCATGACAGCGCAAAAGCGGTTCATGCCGTTCATCGTTCCTTTTTTCACACTTTACAAACAATAGAATTATATATTGTGGGTATTGGTTCAGTCGGTTCTGAATTAATTGAACAAATTAAATTACAACATCATGATCTTTTAAGAAATGGCATAGAAATTAAAGTTTGCGCAATAGCGAATACCCGTAAATATGTCCATAGAGAGAATGGGATAGATCTTGCCAATTGGTCAAATTTAATGCACAGCAGCAGCAATAATTTAAAAAAGATTTTAGCGCAAGCCTCATTAGATAAACCGCTTAATGGCATTTTGTTGGATTGTACCGCATCAAAGGAAATCTCTTCAAATTATATTGCTGCCTTTAAAGCTGGGTTACATGTCATTAGTGCAAATAAGCAAGCAAATAGTAGCACCTATGCGTATTATCAAGAGCTCAGAGCTAAAGCAGATAAATACAAAAGACTATTTCTTTATGAAACGAATGTTGGTGCAGGGTTACCGATTATTTATAATTTTAAGAACTTGATTAAAAGTGGCGATCAACTATTAGATTTCTCTGGTATTTTGTCTGGCTCACTTTCATTTATTTTTGGTGCTTTAGAAGATGATATTCCATTTTCTGAAGCGGTTAATCTTGCTCGTGATAAAAAGTTTACAGAGCCAGACCCACGCGATGATTTAAGTGGCATCGATGTGGCAAGAAAGTTATTGATTCTCGCGCGTGAGATTGGGTTGCAAATTGAGTTTGAAGATATTCAGGTTGATGCTATTTTACCTTTGGATTTTGATATTTCAGGCAGTATCGACACATTTTTATTAAATCTTAAGAAGATTGATAGTTATTTTTCTGAAAAAACAATAAAGCTTCGTCAGAAAAACAAAGTTTTAAGACTTGTTGGCGAAATAAAAAATCACAAATGTCGTGTTGGGATCTGTGTTGTGGATAAGATGGATCCTTTATATTCCGTTAAAAACGGTGAAAATGCTTTTGTTTTTTTAACAAAGCGTTATAGCCCTATCCCGTTTGTCATTAGAGGTTATGGTGCCGGAGTAGGTGTTACCGCTTCAGGCTTATTTGGTGATATTCTTAAAACCGTTAGTCTTAACTAGAGATTTTATGAAAGTAATTAAAGCATTTGCTCCAGCGACGATTGCTAATTTTGTTGTAGGATTTGATTCCTTAGGTGCAAGTTTCGCTGTTGAAGATGATTTATTTGGTGATATTGTCACTATCGAGTCTGCAAGCCAAAGCGCATTTAAAATCATTGGCAAATATGCAAGTGTATTGCAAGCAGTTGAAGAAAATGTGGTTACTCAAGCAACACAGCTTTTTCATCAAAAACTAATTTCCCGTAATATTAAACCAAGCACGCTCGACATTCAGCTTGAAAAACGTTTGCCAATTAGCAGTGGTCTTGGCTCAAGTGCCTCTTCTATTGTTGCTGCCTTAATTGCGCTAAATGCTTTTTATGATAATGTATTTTTGAGCCAAGACTTACTGTCAATGGCTGGCGATTTAGAGGGGAGGCTTTGTGGTGCTATTCATTTTGATAATGTGGCGCCAAGCATGTTTGGTGGTTTGCAATTACTGGTTCCTGATAAATTGAGTGAATCGCTGCCTTGGTTTGATGATTGGGTGATTGTGATAATTTACCCTGGAGTAGCCGTCACTACAAAAATGGCACGAGAATTATTACCTACCTCATTAACTTTACCTAAAGCGGTAAATTATTGGCAGAAATTTTCGGTTTTTATTCATGCGCTTTATAAAAACGATCCTACGCTTGCGTTAGCGATGATGAAAGATAGCCTGATTGAACCATTAAGAGCAACTCTTATCCCACAATTTGAACTTCTGCGAAGTAAAGCAATAGGTGCAGGTGCATTGTCATTTGGTATCTCAGGTTCTGGTCCTACTTGTTTTGCGATCGCAGACTCTCTGCTGGTTGCGCAAAACATCTATCACGCTATCAATGATGTCAAGCTTTCACCTGAATCATTTTGTAAAATTGGTAAAATTTCAAAACAAGGGGCAAGGATAATAGAATAGATCATGAAATTGTATAATCTTAAACATCCTCGAGAACAGGTTAACTTTAAAGAAGCTGTTTTACGTGGATTGGGAACGGATGGTGGGTTGTATTATCCTGCTTCCTTGCCCTATTTTAATGATATTGAAGCAATGTTATCTTTAGATTTTGTGTCAAGATCCTGTCTTGTTATGCAGCATCTTCTTAAAGATGAATTTACTTCGGATAAAATTGATCTGCTAGTTAAAAATTCTTTTAACTTTCCCATTTTAACAAAAAAGATAGCTCAAAATGTTTTCGCGTTGGAACTATTTTGGGGGCCATCATTGGCGTTTAAAGATTTTGGTGCACGTTTCATGGCTAACATCATGAACGAAATCACTAAAGAACCGATGATGATTGTCACAGCAACTTCTGGTGATACTGGCGCAGCAATTGCTCATGCTTTTAAAGATCTGCCAAACATTCAAGTGGCAATACTTTACCCCTATCAACGTATTTCTCCATTGCAAGAGAAACTTTTTTGCACTTTGGGGGGTAATATCCATACTTTTGCTGTGCAAGGAAATTTTGATGATTGCTTGATGCTGGTAAAACAATGTTTTAATGATAAAATGTTAGATTTAAATGTTAATTCTGGTAATTCAATTAATATCAGCCGAATTTTGGCACAAACGTTATACTATTTTGAAGCATGTGCCACAAGGCAAAATCAAGAAGTTGTGATTTGTGTACCCAGCGGTAATTTTGGCAACCTCACTGCGGGTTTATTGGCACGTTTGATGGGATTACCTATTGCTTTTTTTGTTGCTGCAACAAATGCGAATGACACAGTCCCTCGCTATTTAAATAGTGGTATTTGGGCACCTCATGCAACGGTAGCCACCTTATCTAATGCCATGGATGTAAGTAAGCCTAACAATTGGCCTCGAATTTTAGAGCTGTTTAGTAAAGAAAACTGGAATATTAATCAAGTTATTTGTAGTATTGCTTTTTCTGATGTTGAAACAAGGCAAGCAATGTTGGCATTGCATCGTTTGGATTATATCGCCGATCCACACAGTGCCATTGCTTATGCAGGTCTCAAATCATATCTTAAACCAAATCAACACGGCGTTTTTTTATGTACAGCGCATCCTGCTAAATTTTATGAAAGTGTACAAGAGATCTTGGATATCAAAATAAGTCTGCCTAAACCACTGCAGGAGGTATTGAATAAAAAGAATTTATCGCAGACGATACCCAAGGACTACAACTCATTGAAAGAAGAATTATTGAGAATAAGCAAATAGTTTGTTAACTACCACGCTTGACCGCTCCCGCGATAAGATCTATATTTTGATTGTTGTTCAATAATCAAATTAACTCATCATTTCAGGTGTATAAATGTTTGCGCTTGTTGATTGTAATAATTTCTACGTGTCTTGTGAACGTGTTTTTAACCCTTTGCTTGATAATAAGCCAGTTATCGTATTATCAAATAATGATGGCTGTATTATAGCCCGTTCAAATGAGGCAAAAATACTTGGCTTTAAAATGGGCGATCCTCTTTTTCAAAGAAAAGAGTTAATTCGTCAGCATGGCGTTGTTGTTTACTCTTCAAATTATCATTTATATGGCGACATGTCGCGCAGGGTAATTACTTTGTTAAAGGAATTTTCTCCCAGATATGAAATTTATTCTATAGATGAGATGTTCTTAGGATTAAAAGAGTTTGAACAATGGGATTTAATTGAATACGGTAGGAAAATTAAAGAAAGAATAGCGATAGGATTAAAAATTCCTGTTTCAGTTGGCATTGGGCCAACAAAAACCTTGGCAAAATTAGCTAATTTTTATGCCAAAAATGACCCTGCGTATGCTGGAGTTTGCACACTTGAAGAACCACCAAAAACATTGATGCTACTGAAGCAAATTCCTATTGAGAAGGTATGGGGAGTGGGGCGCCAATGGAGCGACAAATTAAAACAATTGGACATACTAAGTGCTTATGATTTAGCCCAAGCTGATTCAGCAATGATTAAGAGAAAATTCAGTGTCGTTCTTGCTAGAACTATTTTGGAATTGCAAGGAACCTCATGCATTAAACTTGAATCGGTAATGCCACGAAAAAATATAATGGTTTCTCGTTCCTTTGGGCAACCTATCATTGATTTTATTCATTTGCGAGAGGCAGTAGCAAATTTTGCGACAAGAGCAGCAGAAAAATTAAGAAATCAAAAATCTTACGCTTGCGCAATGATGATCTTTATTAGGACAAACTCGTTTAATAAAACAGATAAGCAATATTCAAATTCTATTTGTTTAAAATTCCCTAAAGAAACAGATAACACGATGTGGATCCTTAAAACGGCGACTCAAGGATTAAAGCTGATATTCCGCAAAGGGGTTAAATACAAAAAAGCAGGCACAATGCTAATTGATATTATTTCAAATCAGACGGTGCAAGCTGATTTGTTTATTGATGATACAAAAATGAACAATAAGAAACTGATGGATGTCATTGACGCTATTAATGAAAAGTATGGTAAAGATACCATCCGATTTGCGATTTGTGGCTGTAAAAAAACTTGGAGTGGGCGTCAACAAAAGGTATCTCCTGCCTATACCACAAGATGGCGCGACATTCTTGTAGTCTTTGCAAAATAAGACAGATGGATATAATTAGGAGATGAATGAAGAATTTTATACCCTGACACAAGGGAAATCGGCTTGATTTTGTAGGGTCGATAACTTTAAAATGCGTAATGGATTTTTAAGTTAAAAGCAAAGTGTCAACATGAAAGTAATTAAAATCAAGCTTAACGCAAGCGAAACACAGAATGTGGAACTACCTCATTATATTAACCCAATTAAGTATTATGATTCAAAAAGTAAGACTGAACAGGCAAGAAAACTAAGTGCATATTTGGTTGACACGATTCCATTCCTTGACGAGAAACAAAGAAAAGAGCATCAAGGCTATTTGCAGATGGAGTGTGCAGAATTATTTGAAAAAATAGAAACAAATGATAACTGGTCTGTTTGTTATCAGTTACAAAACATAGAAACAACGTTAAAAGAAGTAATTTCTATCGCTGAAAAACAATTGATAAAAGACATTGATGACAAAATAGATTTACCACAGGATATTATTGAGTTAAAAAGACTAATAGAAAAATTAGAACCTTTTATCACAGACGCTGAAAAAAAACGATATATTAGCCAATATGCTGCTATCAAAGTACAACAGTTAATTTGTACAGCTTCCTATAGCGAAGAGCATCTTAAAAAATTGCCGCCTAGAAATAAAAAAATGACTATAGAAGATATAGCGGTAAAAAGCCAAATTCAACAATATGGCTTAGAAGAGAAAAAAGTTTGTTTAATGAGTGAGATGAGTCAAGCTTTGATGACTTCAGCAGAAGCAAAAGAGCAACTTAAAAGAAATATTAAAGCTCAGTTTTCAATGTTGAACACAATTATTTCAGAACAAGAGAAAATACAAGTAAAATTTACTCAAAGCTTATTAGAAAAAACCTTTGATAATTTTATAGATAGTAATTTTGATAAATTCATGGAGGTTCTGAAAAACAGTATCGCTGTGAGTAGGCTGGAAAAGTTGCTTGAAATAAAACAACTGAAAAAAGCATTGCCTTCAACTTCATCAAAGATGCATGAAAGATTACAAACTGAAATTAAAACATGCGAAGATGAGATTAAAGAAAAAATGCAACAACTTGCCCAAGAAAATCAGGCAATTAAATTAAAAATGTTAGATTTGTTTAGAACTATCACAAAATCTTCCCAGCAAGATAAATTTGTAAGAGTCGCACGAAGATTTGGGTTTGATGAAAAAGATTATGTTAATGATGGATCGTTAAATGAAGAAAGCAGCATGATTAGCACGTGGTTAGCAACATTGAGCGCTACCATGCAAGCATATTTACCTTCAACCGAAAAAGTTAAATTAGGTGTGAATGTCGCTCAGGCTGGCGTATTAGGCTATGCTTTTGGTGTTCAAGGAGCTATCATGGGCGTAGGAATGGCACTTGCACAAGATAAAGCCAAAAAAGTAATTGCAAAACTGCAGGAACGCAAAGCAGGAAAGCTTAATACTAAATATAAAAGTAAAAGTTTTGATGTAAATGATAATCTTGAATTTATGTATAACTCCAATGAAAAAGCTGAAATTATTAATTGTTGGTATGTTAACAGATTGTTTGAAATTGATGTTAAGCTGGAAAATATGTCCAAGATGGAACAAAAAGAAAATTACGCTTTGGAGTTGCAGCTTCTTTACGATGAATTATTTGAAAACTATAACAAGATTAGAAATGCTGAAGTAAACAAAGAGCAAGCAAAAGAAATTTTTAGAAGCGATATTAAGAATATGCTCATAAAATACTACAAGGGAGATTTTAATAACACAACGCAGTATTTGCAAGTAATGGGAGAACTCGCTCAAGTTCAAAGTAAAAACCAATTGTCAATAGCGCAGCCACCATTGGAAATTCAAAAGACATTGCAAACGCAACAAACATCTGCTTTGGTTAAACAAAAAAATGATCTTTTAAGCAATTCCTCAAGTAAGCAGCTTATGCCAAGGCTGCCAACTCAAACAACGCTTGTTTCCAATACAATAGCAGCGGCGCAAAGCATAGCGCATGAATATAAATTAATAGCATTAAAACAAAGAGTATTGAGCTGTACTAGTGCATCAAAACAAGTAGATGAAAATCTTGCTGAATTAGAGCGTCTGGCTAATTTTCTTAATACTGATAACACGATGTTACAACATTGGCGTAATAATGATGTATTAGCATTACAATTCAAAGAAGCGACAAAGTTGGCATATAAAGCAACCCTAGAAGAAAGAGTTGAAAAATTGGTTAAAGAAAACGATGTTGATTCTTTGCTCACTTGGTTTAGAGAAAATATCTTTACAGAAATGTATAATGAAAGTAAAGAAATAAGACTTAAAATGATTGGTGTCAATTTAGAAAAATTTCAAGGAAAAACCTTGTGGCATTTGTTGAGTGATTTGCCTCATGGTGTAAGCATTTTTAATAAAATTGTGGCTCAGCAAAATAATGCAACGAGCAATGTAGAAAAAAGTATAGGGCTAGGTTGGAAGTTTATTGATTATTTTTCGCCAGATGTTAAGTATAACAATATGAATCCTATAGAATATGCTTTTAAGCAAGAAAATAAAATGATTCTAATTGAATATCTAAACCACCTTGTAAGGTGTGAGTATCAAATTAGTAATTATAAAGAAATATTTTCTTTTGTGACAGCATTAAATAAACATGCAGAAGTATTTTGTATTGTGTTAAATAGCAGGATTATAGCGCAAGAACAAAAAAATCAATCTACGTTTGCACGCTTCAAAAACGTAATTAGCAAACCAATTTATCAACCAAGTTATCACTTAGGCATAATGAGCGCTCTTATCATTTGCTTAGCAAGAGAGCAAAACGTGCCAAAAGAACCACTTGAAATTGCAAAGTTTATCAAAGAGCTTCAACAAGAAAAATCTGTTTATGTATATCTTTCTGGATTGAGCAAATTACAGAATACAGAAATTGAACAGATTGCAAATAAAGCAAGCAATGATCTTAAAGATTATGCTGAAGCGATAAATACTCAAGAAGTTGTTTCTTCAGAAAAAATAAAGCAAAACCACTTAATTGAAGCCGCTCCTGCTATATTGTCCCAATATACAAAAGATAATAGAGCATTAATAACTGAGCAGCAAAGTAGTACTCAAAAAGCAGAAAGTAAACAAAGCATTAAACTAAATTAGTTTTGCGTCTCGCGCCAGTTTGAATCCCGTGCTTGATACGTGATTCAAACTGGAATGAATATAACTTATTTTGTTTAACTTTCAGAAAATTGTATTTTAAAGAAAGTCTGCGTAGACTATTGAATAATTACACATTAAATAAAAGGGAATGAACGTGTTAAAGAAAGGTCCACATGCTAACAAATCTGGTCCAGAACTATGTGAAGAAGCAAGAAAAAAGATTAAAAAAGATCCTGAAAGTGGGTTTAAGTTATATCAAAAAGCAACGGAAATTGATAGAAATTTTGCACCGGCATGGGTTGGTTTGGGTTTTTGTTATGAGTTTGGCAAGGGTACGACAATAGATTATGAGAAGGCTCATTTGAACTATACGCGAGCCATCAAGGAAGATTCAAAATGTGCAAAAGCATTGTATAGATTAGGTGTTTTGCATCACGATGGAAAATTTGTGAAAGAAGATATAAAAGTGGCTCTTGACTACTACAAAAAAGCAACTGCAGCAGATAAATATGTTGCGGCTTGGTATAGAAAGGGCATTTGTTATCATAAATCGGCCTCAGAAAAGTCTTTAAAGAAAGGATTCGAATGCTTTAGAAAAGCAGCATATTATTTCCCTAATCATATCCCCTACTGGGAAAAGCTAGAAAATTGTTATAGAAATGGGATAGGCACAGAAGTTAATCCTAAATTTGCTGAATTTTGCCGTAGCAAAATTTCTGATATTTCATCACAAGTACCACTTGAGAAAGAAAAGGTTATATTAACGAGAGAAAACGAAATGCTTCAGAAATCAATAACACTTAGTGCAGAAATAATTCAATGTAATGCGGCAGATAAAGATAGAATAATAAAAAACTTAACAGCCCAGTTGAAGAGTGAATTTGAAAAAATATTAAAACAGAAAGATGAAGAGATCAAAAAATTAAAAGAGCTAACGTCCTTCGAACTTGGATTTAATATTACTGATTCTTTAGACCAACAGGGTTTTCTATCTGATATGCAAGACCCTTTGACAGTAATGTATGAGCAAACGTCTTCGGATGTTAATCTTATAAGCGATGAATCATCAATAGTTTCGCCTAACCCAGCCATTAAAATTTAAAAAATTAGTTAAAAAATGATGGATCTCGCTAGAAAATAGATTTTTACTCGATCCACTTTAAAATTAGGAGTTTCAAGTCCGTCATTGCGAGGAGTCTGCGACGAAGCAATCCAGATTACATCTTGATATTTTCTGGATTGCTTCGCTAAAAGCTCGCAAAGACGGAACTAAATGCCTAATTTCAAAGTAGATCGAGTTTATACTCGCGCTAATTTGAATTTCGTACTTGATGCGAGATTCAAAATGGCGCGAGTATATTATATTTATTAAATTTGAAATTCACGAGACTTTTCATGATCATTTACTTCAAGCGCATGCTCAGCATTACCCGTGTAGGGTTTTAGCCAGGTACTAGAAACAGAACCTAAATTTGTAGCAGATCTGATGGAATAGAAATATCTTTGAGTTGTTTTATCATAAGCCATACCAGTGATTTTTTGATGAGAAGGCATCGATATTTTTTCATACCCTTCTGTATTCATATTTTTAAGGAAACAAGGTTGTTGTGAAAAAGGAGCGGTAATAAGGCTCACGTGTTCAACAAGCAAATTCGTGATTTTTTTGCTGGAAGTAGGAGATAGTTTGGGAACAGATGACTTAATAAAGCAGGGCTGAAAGCTGGTATGTTGAAGTTCATTGGCTGCCTGATTACGTTTGTTTATTTGTTGCGTCGTCATTGAAAGTTCACCTTCACCAAAAACGCTGCTTTCTCCTTTATCGACGGTAATATCCGATCGATTGAAAGCATTTGCAATAATAGCAACAGTCGCAAGATAGGCACCAAATAGGTGACTTATAAAACTGTTTTTTTCCTCTTCAGTATCGTTGATTTTATTTATTCTGATGTATTGTTCATACTTTTGTTCAAATTCATCAACAACATGGTAGTAACTATTGTTCAAAATACAATTGATAATGACATCGTCATTTCCAGAGAAGATATTAAGCGCCAGCTGTTGTGCATAAGATAAATTAATTTCTGCAGTTAATGGTATGTTGGCATCAATATATTTCTTTAGTTGCTTAGCAAAGTAATTCTCGCTAGGAAATTTTCCTGCTCTTTTATGTAGCATACGTTTTTGAGCTTTAGGTGCGTAAGGTACTTTCAAGGGCTTAATTAATTCTCTTTCTGTTTCTTCAGATAAGATAGATTCTTGTTCACTAGATATTTGGGTTTGTTGGTTAGGTTGGGTTTGTTTGGCTGCCAAAGATGGTGCTTTTAGTATTTCGATATAGTTTTGTTCATCCTTGCCATCATTTGATAACAATAAATGAGACAAATTACTTTTGACTAATAATTCTGAAATGCTGAAATGTTTATTTTCAAGCTTACAGGCAAATTCTCTGTTTTTTTGATTAAAATAAAAATAAACTAACCTTGGGTTTTTTAAATAAGTGTGGATGATTTGTTCCAATCTGATTGTATATATAGTTTTAGGGAGTGGCCCAAGTTGAAGTACGGGTTTTGTTTTATATTCCAATAAATATAGCGCTTGATCCAAATTTCCATTGTCAAAACAATGATGTAAAGGCTGATTTAAATTAGAAGAGATACTTGAGGATGACAATAGTTTTGGTTTTTCTTTATAACCTCCCTTTGAGTGATTTTCTTCTTTTAGATTTTGATAAGCTTTTGTTATAATCGCATCATATAACCGTGTTTTTTCATGAATAGGTTCTTTTAGTAGGTTAAAAATCCAGCCATGTAAAACCCCGGGGTTATCACTTATCCATTTAAGTAATGATATTTCTCCTGCCGTCAATTTGCCTGCTTGCTTTGAAAATGTGATTAAAAATAAATGTAATTCCTTGGAAAAAGGCTCTGAAAATCCAAATTGTTCTAATATCGCCTCTGATAGATTGTATATATAATCTAGTAAGTTATCATTCTGTAAGCATAATTTGGCTTTAGTATAAAAAGAAGGCTCTCCAAATAAAGATTTTCTTACATGCCTAGGGGTTCGAGGACTTTTTTCAGTGTTAGAAGAGTTAGAATGATTGGAAGAATTAGAAGAATTGGAAGAATTGGAATGTTTATGTGCAGAAAGTGTGGTTTTGCCAAAGAAATGGGCAAGCTTTGAAATAGGGGAACCGTTGTCTTCTTTAGAAGAATTAGATCTTTTTTGGGGAGATGAATTACATGATGAAAAAGGAGATACACCATATGAATCATCAAAATGCCATAATTCTTCAGACGTTGTTTGGTCGTTTTCAGATGTATTATTGTGGTTGGAGCCTTTTTTCATAGTAACCTCATAAACATACAAATGTTAGTTTGGATGATAAATCACATAAGGTTCGACATTTTAATACAATTTAATAAAAGAAGCTAGTTTAAAATTGCTAGGAAAGACAGCAAATTTATGTGCAAAAACAGTTAATTAAAATTTCTGCCCGTTTTTTTAACGTTTCAATGGGAGGATTATCTGATTTTAAGCCTGCTAAGGAAAACCTGAATACTTCAGCAAGCTCAGTGTTGCCTAGGATGGATGCTGCTAAATGTATAAATATTTTTCTATATTTTTCTTCAATTTCTGGCAAAATTCTAAAAATTTCACTAAAAAATTCTTCACTCGTGAAAGTGTTTGGAAATAAAGGCGTGTCATTTAGCACTAATATTTCAACAAAATTAAAAAGTTTTTGTTTTTTAGGAAGTGATGAATTTAAGCTGGCTTTAGCAATGGCATATCGTTTTTCAAGTATATCTTCAATCATGCAAGTAAAAAGATCTTCTTTATCTTTAAATTGCAGATAGATAAGAGGCCTTGAAATTCCAGCCTTTTGAGCAATTTGATCTAAGCTGGTTTTTGAGTAGCCAAACTTAGAAAAGCACTCAAAGGCGCTTTGCAGAATTTGCTTTCTTCGCAATTCATTTCGATGATTAGCCACAACCAACTACCTTATTTGATTATGGGCATATTGACAAATCTTGCTATGATTGTCAAATATAATAAAAAAAGAAAATATAAATAGGTTCGAATAGTAGGTGACTCATCTTATTTAAGATGAGGTAAAAGTTGGTAATTTAAAAATAACGGTAGTGCCATGATCAATCTGGCTTGTGATTGAAATTAAACCACCATGTAGTTCTACCAACCGCTTACATAAAGCTAGCCCCAATCCAGTGCCTTCAATATCTGGCGAAGCGATGTTTGTTTGATAAAACTCCGTAAATAGATTATTTAATTTATCCTCAGGAATACCAATGCCAGAGTCTTTTATTTCAAAAATCACCCATTTATGGTCATCAGATGTTTTAATTAAGATATCAACATTACCATTAGGATGATTATATTTGATGGCATTGCTGATTAGATTGATTAAAATTTGCTTTAAGCGGATGCGATCAGCTTCAACATAGTCGATACTTGTTTTAACATTTAAAGTAACTTGTTTTTTATTGGCAAGATTTTTGAGTAAATTTTGAATATCTGCGATAAAAGAAGCAATTTCTATTCGTTCCATATTTAATGAGAACTTTCCTGCATCGATTTTGGAATGATCAAGTATGTCATTGATAAGATTTAATAAGTAGTGACCAGCTTCTGATATGTTTTTGAGATAAGTTTGTGTTTTGTCGGGCGATTTAACGATGCCATCTATCATTAATTCACTGTATCCGATAATGGCATTTAAAGGGGTTCTTAATTCGTGAGATAAATTTGAGATAAATTGGCTCTTAGTAGAAGAAATTTTACGCAGATCCGTTTCAATTAAAAATCGAGCTCGATGACGTTGAAGGCTTCTTTTCACTCTGACTAATAATTCTCGAACACTAAATGGTTTGGTTAAGTAATCATCAGCTCCCCATTTAAAACCCTCAACTTTGGCATCTTCTCCAGCTCGAGCGGTAAGTAATATAAAAGGAATAAATTGGAAATCACTATTGCTACGTACAGCAGTTAATAGTTCAAAGCCATTCATTACCGGCATCATCACATCACAAAGAACAAGATCAGGCTGTGCTAGCTCAATAGCATCTAGAGCTTCCTTGCCATTGGAGGCTGTGCGTACTTCACAAAATGGAAGTAGCAATTTCTTGATATAATTCCTCATATCTATGTTATCATCCACAAGCAAAACCACTGCCTTTTTGAATTCACTTGGATTAAGGCCTAACCAAAATTCAGATCCATCATTACTAAATTCTACTGTTGGTCCGGTTGCTGATTCTGCATTCTCTTCAGGCAACCAAGATAAAGCTTCCGTAGTAAAAGCATCTTTTATAGTGCTTGAAGATGCATCGCTTGCCCCAATATTATCTGTAACATCGGGTAAATGGGCTGAGCCTGTTGGAATCAAGACAGTAAATGTGCTGCCATTACCTTCGACACTTTTCACTTTGATAGAACCACCATGAATGTTGACAAGTTCTTTAACTAAAGCAAGCCCAATGCCGCTTCCTTCGTGTGTACGACTTTTAACATTGGTCGCACGATAAAATCGATCAAAAATATGTTTAATATCTTTGTTTGCAATCCCGATACCTGTATCCTGTACTTTTAATACAACACTATCCTTATGCCAATGCAGTGAAACTGCAATTTTACCACGAAAGGTATATTTAAAAGCATTAGATATAAGATTCAAAACTATTTTTTCCCATAAATCAGGATCGACATACACTTTTTCAGGCAAAGGAGGGCAATCAATAACGTACTCAAGCCCAGCTTTTTCCACGGCACTATAAAAATGGCTGGCAAGTTCTTTTGTTATTGTGGCTAAATCACATGCTTGGAATGATACTTGCATTCGTCCTGCTTCTATTCTAGAAAAGTCAAGTAAACTATTTACAAGCTTAAGTAATCGTAACGTATTTCTATGAACAATCGTTAAATTATTTCTGATAGAATTGGGTAGATCGCTATTAAGCAGCTCTTCAACTGGACTTAACATCAGTGTTAATGGTGTTCTAAATTCATGTGAAATATTTGAAAAAAAAGTAGTTTTTGCTTGATCTAATTCTTTAAGACGTTCATTTAATTTTGCAAGTTCCTTTTCTCTTAAGGCCAGTGCTTCATTGGCTTGTTTAATATTTCGGTTAGCGGTTTTAACTTTCCTTGTCATAGCAAAAATTTCTGACTCACGTTGATCGTTTTGATCTTGTAAAGTAGTCTGATTTTGCAGTTGAGCGTTAGAAAACTGTTTTAACAATACATAATCAGTGACGTCTTCGACACGATGTAATATAAAAGCAACTTTGTGCTTCTTATCAATGATAGGAACGTTAATTGGGCTCCAGTATTTTATTTTAAATTCTGCTTTACCATTTATTTCTGTTGGAATGTCATATCTTTGTAATCCTAAGACATCAGTTTTGCCAGTTTTTAATATGCGTTCGAAAGAAAGACGCAAGTCTGCTAGACCGGTTGTAGAAACATCTGCTGGATTTTCAGGAAATGCGTCAAAAATACTAATCCCAATCAGATTTGATCTAGTTCTATTTACAACGCGAAGATAGCTATCTGTTGCCGCCATAATGGTAAATTTCGGAGGATCTGCGCAAATAACCAGATGTGGCGTTGGAGTAGATTCAAAAATTGTTTTGAAATCTATATCCGTTAATAGATTACTCGTCGTATTTGTATCTTCATCTTTTAGCATATTAATAATTATCTAATAAAAAACAGTTAAAAATACTTAAAGTCTAGATTAATTGCCAAGCAGTGAAAAGTGAATGATTTATCAGTGTCATTTCAAAATGATATGCAGGATAAATGAACAGGTATTAGCGTTATTGACAAATTTGACAGATAATGTAAATTTGTAAACTCTCGTATCTAAAAACACACAAAAGGAATTGCAAATGAAAACTGGCACTCATAAAAATCAAGCAAAAACAAATGTTATTGAAGTAGAAGATGAAGTTCTTGTCAAAAAAATTGAGAATTTAAATATTCTGGAAAAGAAAAGTAATGATGATTTTGTTAATGTTCAACAATTGCTCGATACCGAAAAGACCATCAAACTGTTTAGAAAAACTTTTGAAAATACTAAAGAGGATTGCGTTCCTTTACCGCCTATAAAATATCTTGCTTTCCAAGGCGGTGGTGCTAAAGGAACTGCTTATATTGGCGCAATTGAAACCTTAGATGAACAAGGGTATTTAGAAAGTATTGATAAAGTTTGCGGCGCTTCAGCAGGAGCAATAACTGCTTTTGTGGTTGGCCTTGGCTTTGATAGTAAGCAATTTAAACATATTCAAGAAAATATGAATTTTCTCGATTTTACAGATTTAAAAAATCATGGTTGGGGAGAATTCTTTAATGGAAATACTCTAGGAAAAGGATTGGATGTTGTACGATATGGCGCTGCTTTTGATGGAAATGCCTTTCACCATTGGGCAAGTTTTATGGTGGAACAAATTCTTGGCGACAAAAATGCTACTTTTCGTGAATTACATGAAAAGAAAAAATCTGATCCAACCCTTAAAGATCTTATTTTTAAAGCAACGCGTTATAACGCAGCCAATCATGCCCAAGCTGAACAAACATTTTCCTTTGAAGAAACGCCAGAGGTTTGTATTGCAGATGCCTTAAGAGCATCGATGGCTTTTCCTGTTGCCTTTAAACCTTGGAAAGTAAAACAAAAAGAGTTTAATAAGAATGCAAATGATAAAAGTTACAGTTTAGAAACTTTTGGTGTATTTGCAGATGGCGGAATACTAAATAATTACCCAATTGATGTATTTAACTCGCAAAGCTATTATGATGGACAATATTTACCAGTTGAGCGAAAAGATCATAATGGTAAACCAATAGAAATTAATCCTTGCGCACTTGGATTTAGTTTAACACCACTTAAACATTTAGATAATAATATAACACCGATGACACAACGCCTCATTCAACTTCAAAATAAAGAACGTTCTTCTGAAGAACAAACATTAAAGGATACTAATTCATCTTGGGGTTATCAAGACTTATGGAATGTTTTATGGTGGACAAAAGTTGGCCAAAATCAAGTATCTAAACCAAGAGATAAACACGAAACATATCATGATCAGACTGTGCAAATCTGGCCAGAAAATGTTGAAACATTAGAATTTGATGCCTCTAAAGAGAAATTAAATAGTATTAAAACAAATGGCCGTCTTGCTATGCAGTTATGGATAGATAAATTTAGGGATTCAAAACAAGCTTACCAACACTTAATGTATTTTGATGATAGACTCTCAAAACAAGAACTTCGTTTAAGAGTGGTGGATCCTGTTAAATTTTATCTAACAAAACTGGAAGAGCATTTTTTATCTTTTATTGGTGAACTACAAAGAGAGAATAAAATAAGTTTAAATGGTATTGATAAATTATCTAATATTAAATTGCAGTATTTAACTTATAAGATAAATGATTTAATAAAAGAAGGAAAGTTGGATGAATTAACTGTGAATAATACGTTAATGTCTGCTTTTAATAAGTTTGTTCAACGTCAACAAAAAATAAATTTAGAACGAAAAAAGCGTGATAATCTTACATATAATGTAGGGTTGATTGAAGAGCTGCATTCAAAAATTCAGAACTTTCCTGATGAGGTTTGCAGAATGTTGTCTGGTCAATTATCTAATATATTCCCTCTTATGCAGCAAGTTCATCAAAGTCGAAATTTATTAGGTGTATTAGCACAAAGCAAGGATGTTAATTTAATAGCAAATGTTTTTGAACTCATGCTTGAAAGATTAAAGCAGTGTCATTTTCAAGGCAGAGTTGGAAATGTAAAAGAGGAATTTATTAAAATCTTGAATCATGCTAAACCATCTATTTGCGTGGCTGCTGTTGATAATGATGAACTTCTACAAATTTTCAACAAACATGGATTAAATCCTTTGCAAGTAAATAAATTGTCTGGTTTAAATGCATTACAAGAAACTATTAAAAATGGTGATTTTTCTGCTTATAAAAAACTGATTCAATTTTGCCATCTCAACAAAATTCCCTTTAAAGAAAAAAACCATAAAATACTAAGTTTTATGCTTTCACATGCATCAGCACACTTTATACGACAAGTATTTGAAGACAAACAGTTGTTAAAACGAATTACCAATGATCATTTTGTACAATCTTGTGGTAATGATGTGTTTGAATTTTGTTCAAAGCTATCCTTTTTGGCAGATGAAACGCTAGATGATGATATTGCTGTACAAGACGATATGATGACAAAACTTAAAACAATATTGCAAGAGCCTGCACCTTGTGCTCAAGTCGAAATTGTCAATGTTGGCAAAAATCTTCACTTTATGCAGCCAAAAGCAAAGCAGCAATTGTATAATTCTAAGCAAAATGAAAAAGTACAAACTATTGATTCGTCCATTAAAGAATATAAAGTATGCAGGATGTAAACCTCAAAACCCTGGTTGCGTAGGAAAAAATTGCACAATTGGGGTTCTGCTTGGCAAATTAAAACTGTATAAAAATATGTACCTCTTTTTTTTACTTTAATTAGCTATTCATTTAACAATAAAGGCCAAAATAAAGTAGGCCTTTATTTTTATATCTATTATCGATACAATTCTTTCTTTTAAAAACAAGGAAGTACCGTTTAAGATAAAAAGGATATGTATGGCAAAAATACTGATAGTTGATGATCGTGCAATTAACAGAGAGTATCTTTGCTCATTATTACAGCATTTTAATCATGAGACTATTGAGGTTACTAATGGCGTTGAAGCCCTATCCTCTCTAGAAAAAACCATACCCGATCTTATTATTTCAGATATTTACATGCCAATCATGGATGGGTATGAATTCGTACGGCAATTAAAACAAAAGGTGCGTTACAAGAACATCCCTGTAATTTTTTATACTGCTATTTACCGAAAAGAGGAAGCAGATGAACAGCAAAAGACGCTTGATGTTCATTGTATTTTAACAAAACCATGCGATCCACTATTGATCATAGATACAGTTAATCAAGTATTGGCAGCATCTTTTAACGCAAAACAGCGAGAAGAAAATCCTCAGGAACAACGTTATTTGAACCCAAGTATATATCGTGCACCTCAAAATCTGGTTGATATTGGTGTTGAACTTGGTGAGCAGATCAGTCAATTAAACCAAGCCAAGCAATCTGCTGGTTTATCGCGTGATAAAATCATGACTATAGCTGATGCTTTATCTGAAGGTCTTTTGCTATACCAAAAAGTGAGTACACGATTATTCACTTTGATTGAACTTTTTTTAGATATGATAGAGGAGCAAATTCCAGTTAATTTGTTAAAGCTATACTGTCTGGGAGCAAATAAAGTCATCGATACAGAATTAGCTATAGCGGGTATTTTTGACAACCAAGGGAATATTAAGTATTTAACTTCGTCTTGCCAAAACAGTACTTTGCTGGAGCTTGATGCTACAAAAATTACCAAAGATCATCCTTTCATTGATTATATTTTAAAAACCGGCTCTGCTTTTTTTATGAACAGCATTGATACCAATGTCTTAGAAATACCCTACTATATTAGTCCGCCCAAAAATATGCTTGGTATTAGTCTTTTAACAACCAGAAAAACCTATGGATTTGCTTATTTTATCAATAAAAATACGGAGTCTAAATTTTCACAAGAAGATTCTCAAGTAATTAGCAGTTTGTCGGCAGCGTTGTCATTACTATATGAGAACAAAATTACCAAGGTGATGCTGCAAAATCAAAGCAGAAAGCTGCAGATTGAAGGTGCAAAGCTTAAAATAGCAAAAGAACGTTTGCACAAAAGTGAAATAATGTTTCGCCAATTTGCTGAAAGCATAAAAGATGTTTTTTGGCGAACTTCATCTAATATTAATGATTTAATATATGTGAGCCCAGCTTATGAAGAAATTTTTGGCGTATCTAATCAGTTGATTATCCAAGACCCATATTCTTGGCAACAATTAATCGTAGATGAAGATAGGGTAGCGGTTAAAAATCATATTCGAAGTGTTGTAAAAAATCAAACAAACGGACAAGTCCAGTATCGGATCCGGAAAAAAGATGGAACAATTCGACATATATATAATAAAACATTTTGTCTTCGTAATGAAAAAGGAATCGTTGTTAATTATATCGGCATTGCTACTGACATTACGGAATATCTTCATAAT
The DNA here is from genome assembly GCA_018242045.1 of Pseudomonadota bacterium. Classification (GTDB taxonomy): domain Bacteria; phylum Pseudomonadota; class Gammaproteobacteria; order Berkiellales; family Berkiellaceae; genus Berkiella. The sequence continues at coordinate 78,191 of JAFECR010000029.1, forward strand.
CAGCAAAATATTATGCTTGAGCAAAATTTACGTAGAATTTTTGATAGAAGTAATACCTTTGCTAAAGCCGCGCCAAAATTAATCCAATTTGTTTGTAATTTATTCCAATGGGAAGTTGGAGAAATTTGGCTCATTGATGAAAAAGAAAATATGCTACGTAATGTCATGACACGCCACAGTAAAGGTATCAGGAATTTAAACTCAAGCTTTTCTAGAGAAACTTATTCAAAAGGGGAGGGCTTTCTTGGGAAGCTTTGGCAAAGCCCAACAACGATATATATAAAAAATGTGTCACAAAATGCTGATTTTAAAAATTTAGACTTAATCAAACAATTCAATCTTGAAGCGGCGTTAGGCTTCCCACTAACTTACAAAGGTAAAGTAATGGGTGTTATGATCTTTTTATCTCAAAGTATCACGCATTCTGTGAGAGATTTTTCAGATATCTTGGATATGTTAGGCGCACGAGTTGGCGAGTATATATATCAAAAATACTCACAAGATAAGCTCCTTTTCTTAGCTAAACAGCGAATGGGGCATATTTTGTTCTAAAATGAGTAGTTTGACGTCCACTACCTTCGTCGATTTCGGTATATCACTTTGGGTAAGTCATGGCCATATTTGACGATCTCCTCATTCGTGCTTTCACCATCACTCATACTTTCTTTATCACTTTTACTTTCACTATCGCTTTTAATTTCACGTTTAGGTTCACTCTTTCTTTTCTTATTTATACCTGTAACGTGTTCTAGTTTTTCAGGGCTTGAGTTAATAAATGCTCTATGGAATTTTTTTTCGACATAATTAACATCGTATACCCATTGCTTAAGATTAGGAATCATTTTCAGTACTTCTTCTAGGATATTGTTTTCTTCAGCAAGTTCATAGAGAGCTCTATAGTGTTTTTGCGATTCTTCAGAATATTTTTTTTCAAAATCATGCGCGGCTTTTTGAGCTTCCTCGGTAGGGTTTGATAGCTTAAAAAAAGATTTCATATTGACACCTTCTTAGTAATAAAACTTATATCATACGTTAATTTTTAATTATTATTAATAGAAACGGGTTTTTTCTTTGCGCTACCGTGTCTTTCTCGTAACTCAATATCAATATATTTATCAGTTATCGCACTAGATGCATGGCCAGCATCATCCCTAACATGTTCACGTGGACGATGTTTTACGTCATCGGATATACCAGTATGGCGCAGCCAGTGTACGGTTGCCTGTACAAGCGCCTCAGCTTCTTCAAAATGAGAATCAGCTTTAAGCTCTGTGCAGGCTTGATCAAAACAAAATTGAACAATTGCTCGAATGTGCGAAATATTGGTGATTGGTCCTTTTCCTTTTATTTTAGGTAAAAGAGGCGAAGTGTCAGAAGGAGAGGGTAGTAAAGGTAGGCCTAAATGTTGTCGGTAACGTTTTAAGGCGTTCAGCATAGCATCGCTGACAGCAATTTGTCGTTCTTTATTTCCTTTTCCGACAGTCGTAAACCACCAACACCCTTCATGATCTCGGTGAAAATCATTCATTTTAGGAGACCAGCGTTCACTGGAGGCAAGCTCTGAGATCCGCAGATACATGGCATAAAGCGCCGTCATAATGAAAAGCGTGCGAGCATGTTTATCTGGTTCTTTTTCAGCCATTTTTTCTGCTGTGGTGATAACATAATCCCATTGCAATTCTGTCAATCGTCTTATTTTTTGTTTGCCTTGCTTTTTACGCAGAAATTTGCTTCTTTGTCTGATCTGTTGAACTGGATTAACTTCTGTATATTCTTCTTGGATTAGGAAATTGTAAAAGCTGCTTAATATCGCAAAAATTTCTTTTAAGGCAACTTGGGATAATTCATAACAATGAGGATCTGGTGTCACACCTTTTCGGCTTGCCGCTTTAGAAACGGTAACAACAAAGGGACGCCATTGTGAATTAGCAATGCGCTTTCCATCGGCTTCAATAAACCGAGGCACTTTCTTGGTTCCAATCCAAGAAAGTGGGGGATTTTGGCAAAAGCCAAGATAAGCTTCAATATCAGTCCTTCGTAATTCAATAATAGATTTTTTTGAAATACACCAAGACCAATGAAGCAATCTTTCTACTTCACGTCTGTAGGCATTGAAAGTCGCTTCACTGCCATCATAGCTTTTTAAGAAATTATGCGTGTGCTTAATATCATCAGGTGAAAATAATTCACTTGGATACGTTTGACTTGCAAGAAATTGTCTTGAATCAAATAGAGGCAAAGGAGCCTTGTCATTTTTTTTAATATTTTTTTTCATTGATTTAGCGGTTTAGAAAACAGACAAATATTATAGTAATATATTTTTTAAAATTGCCACAGATATTCTCTTTCCACGTTGAATCCATCAAGTACGGAACAAGCCTAAGCATTGTTGCATATTACATGTATGTGCAACTATTGCAATGATTGATCAAATTAAAATTGGCTATCTGTTTGACATATTTATCTACGTTAGTTAAGATGATAACGCAATTTTGTCAATCAAAATGAAAACTACCTCTTCTTTGGAATGAATCATGCTCAGTTTTGAACGCTCAATGATATTATGCAAAATTAAATTATCAAACGAAAGAGAGTCAACCCTTTGTTTTGTCCCGGAACTTGTAAACATTCAAGTATGTGCAAACGCATTTAGTGAAAACAAAATTAATGCCTCACTACAAGAGAAAATTCGCAATTTAAAGCTGTTTGAACAACGATACGGCTTAGGAGTTGTTCCTTTAAAAGGGGCACAAACAAAAAAATTTATAGAAGATTTATATAATGACATTCTAAATAATCGCTTGCCTTTACCAGCGAACACGTCGCAAAGAGAGTTAAAATTTAGAATTAAAGATTTTAATAATGATTCTAAAAATTTCGTAATACATGATTTTAAGTTAAAATTTCTTAGAAGTAAATTAACATTTTATGCCAAGTATTTGCCAATTATTGGTAATATCGTTACGTTAACTTTAACGCTAGGTTTAACCTATACTACGTTCGTAACCATTTTAGGATGGGGATGGTCTATTCCTTTACTTAGTGTATTTGGAATAAGTAGATTTCTCATGAACTATGCTGATATAGCAGGTGGTCCTGAACGTCGTCTTCAAACCTTAGGTCTTTGGATAGACAGACAAGTAAGCAAAATATATTTAAACTTTGGAAAATTCTCACCAGCGACATTGTTTTTAAACTTATTGGTTATTGGCATTTTAAGTTGCAGTACCTTATTAACCTGGTATGGCGCTTGGCAAATGATTCGATGCATTGCCGGGATGACACACCTTCCAAATTTTATTTCAACCAGTATTGCAAGTCTTTTTGCCTGGTCTAGTGCCGGTTCCACCTTTGGGCGTGTTTATGCAGATTTATACCAATTGTTATATAACGTATTATCCCCTTATTTAAGTTTTGATAATGTTAAAGAAAACGAAAAGCTGAATTTAAATACCTTATTCGAAAAATTACAATCGCATAGACAAGCTGATGAACCTAACATCAATTTTCAATCTGCCTCTTTAATTCAATCTTCTTTAATTTTGAATCAATTTAAACAACAAACAGCTGCTTTAGAAGTGAAACCAGATTTGATGGCTTCTGAAATTAAACCAGTTACGATGAATAAAGCAAGTTTATAAAAAAAGACTTCTTATCGCAGTATAAGAATTAATCATTGTGATGGAAATTTTTTTCCACCACCCGTTTTGTAAAACCATTCAAGCTCTGCTTGAGGACAATCTGCTAATTCAGGTTGAGATAGTTTTAGAAACGTGGGAATAATGCCGCACCAATTTTCTTTTAAAGAATTAAAAGCCGTGTCTTTTTCTATCATCGTTGAAACGTTTGCATGATTTGAATCGTTATAGGAAACTTTAGGAACGGATCTATTGCCTATTCTTACATCAGCATAACCGTTTTCAAATATATTATTCGGTATCTTTGTTATGTTGATGTGATATACATTTGATTTATTAACATCATAAAGTTTATTATTTTCTTTTATCAAGGATATTTCTTTTGGCAAAGTTTGTAAAGACGTTCCTAACACAAGAGGCGTTCTATTAATCATTCCTGGAAGAAATTTTAAAGCGCTTAAGAGAACCTCATTCTTAATGTCACTAGCGCGAAATTGTTTATCAGTACTACCAAAAACTTGAGCAATAATTGTAGCACGACTTTCATCATCCGAATGTAGATAATTTGCTAATTCCTTTAATTTTGCATCATAATCTTCTGTGGATAAAGAATGAAGCGAATAAGTCGTGTTACTTGATACATGATGAACATCATAAATTAATTTTGGCGTTAATGGTAATTTCGCGTGAAAATTGTATTCAGAATACATCGTCATATTTTGAGATAAACAAATCAATACTTTTTTCAACTCATCTTCTGGTAAATTTCTCAAATGCTCGTAAATTAAAGAAGTAATATTTTTATCTGCTTTGTCTAGAGCAATAAAGGGCAGCAATAAGCAAAATCTATTAATCCCAGCTAAGTCACCATAAAAAACAAGTTCGTTTTTACTAAGAGGGATCAGTAATTGATGTTCATTAAATTCAAAAAGGATGCCAAAGGCAAATGCAAGGTCATGCCCAAAAGAGATGCTTAATGAAGGAGTAACTTGCATTTTTACAAAGTAAGGTTCGCATTCTAAATCTGTTATCTTGAAAAATGAATTATATTTTCCTGTCTTATTTAATTTGCGAAGATCTATCCTGATCCTCATTTTATCGTAGCCAAGCGTTGCTTTAGAATCTACAAATCCACCAGGACAAAAACAAATTACATTGCCATCCAAATTCTTAATATCTGCATTATGTAGAACGTTTTTAGTATACGCTATGCCTTTTGTCGTCAGAAGAGCACTACCATAAAAGGCGCCTGATTCAATAATTTTTTTAAAATTGCTACTCGTTGTCCAATGATCAATAATAGGAGGGATAACAAGTGGGCCATTTTCATCACCACAAATTTTTAAGATCGTCTCTCGAATTTTTATGTTTTCTGGTTTAGCCAATTCAGTAGGCAGCCGAAGATTTGAGGTTGTTTGTGGGGTCCCAGTTAAACCATTTTCCATAGCATTATGCTTATGCCTTAAAAACCGCATTAAACTTAACATTGGCATAGACAGGGAATGCTCATCCGATTCTTTAGTTTCTTCGCAATGAGTAGGAATTTCGGTATTAGTCTTTCGAAATTTATGCTCTCTTTGATCGTCAATTATATTATCAGGAGTAGTTCCACGTTTCATACTATTGCCTTGAAATTACTTTTGGCTTTTAAATAATCATCAATATATATCAGAAATGTTACTAATTCAAATTAATTAGATAAAACAACCATTTATAGTGATATGTTGGCTCCTTTAACCTTTTAATGGGTGAGAGATGTGGCTATTGATGGTTAACGTTTAATGCTCGTCAGTTAAAATTGTTGTTTTGTCTCTCTACTATGGATGTAGAAAGAGCAACAAAATATACTAAAATATTCTTAAATTTCAAATAATTTTATTTTTTAGGACTATTAAGGAAAACACATTTCTTGGTTTATTCTTGACTAAAACCCTATTTGCTATTGCATTTTCTGTCACATATTCGATACTCTTGCTTTATATCAGCCACCAATTCAAATTGGACGATATTTCTTCTATAGGGATATTTGCCGTATTTTTGTCCTTTGTAGGTGTTATTAAAATTGTAGCAAGATTCATGGGGAATCATTTTATTAGTCATCGAGTAATTTTGTTGGTTGGGATGATATCAATGATCTTAGGGGGTATTTTAATATCCATTCCAACATTCAATACCTTTAATGTCAAAAGCGAAAATCTCATTCATACAAATATGAATGAGATTTGAAGAATATTTCTAATGTTTTGCCATTTTTTTGCAGGATTCAGCACATTCCCGACAAATTTTTGCACATTTCTTCATTAAATCATCATCTTTTCCAATTTTTTCGCAATCTTGGGCGCAATTTTCACATGCTTGAGCGCAAATATCGCATGTTTTGGTATGTAAATTTGAAGTTCGCAACATAAAATCTGCACTAGTTTGGCAAATTTGTGCGCAATCTAGCAAGATATTAATATGGTTTGGATCAGAATGTTCATTACCCATATTTAAACAGTGGTTAATTGTTTCTGTGCATATGGTATGGCACTCAAAGCAGTTATCAATACAGTTACGGACGTCGTTACTTATTTGATTAGGCATATTTTTCTCCAATTAATTCTACAAAATAATTTAAATATAGTGCATTTTTACGATCAAATTTAAGATAACTGAGCATAAAGACAACTTAATTTTAGAATAGGAGATATTTGATCGCGATGGATCATATGGGACGTTATATTTGGATTGACGCAGGCATGCAAAAGAGCTCATATCTTAGAACAAAGAAACTACCAAAACCTAACAGAAAATGAAATGCAAGCCTTTCAAGTTGAGATAGCGGCAGGTCTTTCTAATAAAGGATTTTTTAAAGCTTGGTTTAAACAGCAAAGCTACACAGAGTACGCTACTTATGCTGCGAGTAAACACCTCGTAGAAAAAGGGAAAAGATTTACTATCTCCAAGTAAGTTTAAGTTTTAATTTCCTGAATGTGCCCAGAAAAAATTACGAAACCTCATTCTCACAAATAGGGATGAGGTTTGTAGAATATTTTTAATGTTTTGCCATTTTTTTGCAATTCAGTAGCAGAGCAAATAAACCTTCTTCACAATAGCATGGACACTTTATTATAATTTTAGTGCCTTGGTCTTATAGTAAAATTCTTTTTAATTGACTCAAATACTTCTTCTTTAGCCTTCCTGCGAGCCTCACCTTTAAGCCATGCAATATTCTGACAAGTGTTATGTTTGAATATTTTAAATTGAATCAATTGTCCACGAGAAGATATCTTGTTTTCATGAACTTGTAAATCTTGGATAAAAGCTTTACCGGTTGAAGTGGTAAAATTTTTTGTTACCGAATAAAATGATTTGTCATAGGATTTTTTATATTGATAAAGTCTGAGTTCACAGTATAGGAGACGAAATATATGGGCAATTTTATTTAAGATTAGCGTTGCGGCTAAACCTGTTAGTATTGACACCACCATCAAAGCTGTTTTTGTCGTAGACAGAGTAATGCCTACCTTAAATAATAAAGCTGCGATAGAAGAAAAACCGCCACATAATGCAACAATTAAAGTTGTAATGGTAAAGCATCCCAACAATGCTAATTTAAACCTCAAGAAGTGGTGCAAAGGCGCTGGGAACGCTTGCATATTAAGTGTTTCGGTAACCCAAGACACACCAAATTTTCTTTTTAAGCTGTTAGGAATATCGGTAAGAAAATTTGCTTTACATTGTATAGAGCGTAGATTCTGACAATTACCAAGAGACTCAGGTAAAGCCTGCAATAAGTTGAAGTCGCAAGTTAGATGCCCTGCAAGAGATTTCGGCAAGGTATATAGGTGGTTATTGCTGCAATTTAGCCACAATGACAGACACTTACCAAGTGATTCAGGTAGAGTCAGCAAATGGTTGAAATTGCAATCTAGTTCTCCTAATGCTTCGCAATTACCAATTGATTCTGGTAATCCTTTTAGCTCATTGAATCCACAGCGTAGTCTGCGTAGTTTTTTACAATTGCCAAGAGTTTCAGGTAAATTACGCAGTTGATTACGATCACAACAGAGCTCTTGTAACTCCTGGCAATTACCTAAAGAATTTGGCAATGTTTGAAGCCTGTTGCTAGAACAATATATCTGTTCTAACGCCTTGCAATCACCAATAGACTCTGGCAGATTTTTTAAATCTGTATGTGAACAATATAGCAATCGTAATGCTTTGCAAATACCAAGTTGTTTTGGCAGGGTTTTGAGCATATAAGCTTCACACCATATCTTTTCTACAGTTTGCCAATAATTTTGATATTTTTCATTGATAAATAGCCTATCTGGAAATCGTGTTATGTATTTGGAACAATGTAGCTTTGTGCTGTTAACATTAATGCAACTAACAATCAATGCTTCATTTAAACGCTCAAGGGCATGATGCCTGTTTTCTAATGCTGTAAGGTTAATGTTGTGTTTGCAAGCATCGTTATTTTGTTCTACTAAATAGGTTATTTCTTTAAGAACGTCTGGGTTAGATGGTAGTTTGTTCGCTTTTTCTAAAAAATGCTTTATCTCCTCTTCTTGCTCCTTTGCAATGCGTTTAAATTCACTTTTAAATTGCACAAAGCACCAATCCTCACTTGAATTCTCAGGAGATACTGCACTAACCGTATTATCAAGTGCTTTAAGGCGTTTTAAGTAGGGTATAACGATTGTATTTGATGTGGACGCTTCATTGAATATCTTACAGGTGGCTCGCAATGCAAAAGCCTCTTCTTGTGAGAGAAAAGTGAAGATTTTACTAATAGGATCTTTACTTAAATAATTAAGCATAAGCAATTACGGCACAAATATAGTTAAGAAGATTAACATTATATCAACCATTACATAATGGATCAAATGCATATGCGGTCCAAAAGTTTCGAACTAAAGTCTAGCCTATTGTTAATTCCAGGTTGTATTCCACATTTGCTGAAATAAACATTATCGCAGCGATAATGTTTTGTTAGCCGTCAGACTCTTGCATTAGCATAGCCGTTTTCAAATATATTATTTGGAATCTTTATTATATTGATGTGATGTTCATTTGATTTATTAATGGCGATACAGCAAAACAAAAAATCATGAGAGATATTCAATTTTATTGCTGATTGCGTATATAGCAGCCCTTGTTTTGTGGTTGATAGGCAGAGCTGCTGAAAATAAATTTCTTCATAAAGATTTTCAAGCAAATACTTCCAAAAAAAGAACTTTATCTTACTTAACTTTGGGGAAGCAAGTATTGAAACATGCTATTGAAAAATAAAGGGAGAGGATATCCGTAATGCTATTGAGGAAGTCGCTTATTTGCAAACAGCCTATTAAAATGAAAACCGCGCATAAAGCGCGGTTCGTAGGGAACGAGACAATTTTGTGGGGATCCCTCAGAATATATACTCGATCCACTTTAAA
>JAFECR010000002.1:0-10631 GCA_018242045.1 Pseudomonadota bacterium
CAAAACGCCCACACAAATAACATGATTTCAACTTTTTAAAGAACACTCTTGTTTGATACAAGGCGGCTTATTGTATCGAGTCAGTGATGGTTGTCAACAACTCATTTACAATTTACTAACTTGCTATCAGCCGAAGAAGGGTGAATTCTACGCTTTTTTTGCCTAGAGTCAATCATGAAATCACACTAATAAAATTTTATCTTGCGATACACCAATTTTTAATTATGTTGGCTTTATTACTGTCACTTCGATTTTCGCAAAACGACGCTTACCAACTTGAACAACATAAGTTTTTCCAGTATTGAGTTGTGAATCCAAAGAACTAATTCGTTCACCTTCTATCTTCACAGCGCCTTGCTTAATCATGCGCATTGCTTCTGACGTACTTTTAGTTAAACCGCATTCTTTTAATGCATGAACCAAAGAAATCTCCGCTTGTTCTGTTTCAATAGGATAGTGAGGAATATCTTCGGGTATTAACCCCTGACTGAATTGTTGCATGAATTTGATTTGTGCATCCTCGGCTTCCTTCGCACTATGAAACCGGGTAATGATTTCTTTTGCTAATTGTATTTTAACATCTCTTGGGTTCATCCCTTCGTGCACTTTTCTTTTTAAATCCTTAACCTGGGCTAAAGGTAAAAAGCTCAATAGCTCATAGTATCGCCACATCAGTACGTCCGATATTGACATTATTTTGCCAAACATATTATCGGCAGCCTCTGTAATGCCGATATAGTTATCTAAAGATTTGGACATCTTTTTGTAACCATCTAACCCTTCTAATAACGGCAAAGTAATTACCGTTTGAGGGCTTTGGCCATATATTTTTTGTAACTCCCGTCCCATGAGCAGATTAAATTTTTGATCTGTTCCTCCTAACTCTATATCTGCTTTAAGCTCAACAGAATCATACCCTTGCAGCAGTGGGTATAAAAATTCATGAATAGCGATAGGAAGACCTTCTTTATAGCGTTTGGAAAAATCATCACGTTCTAACATTCTTGCAACTGTTTGTTTTGCTGCTAATGAAACTAAGTCTTTGGCAGAAAACTTATCTAACCAGGTAGAATTAAAAACAACTTGCGTTCGGGTTGTATCAAGTATTTTAAAAATTTGATGTTGATAGGTACGAGCATTTTCAAGAACTTGTTCTGATGTCAATGGCTGGCGAGTAATATTTTTCCCGGTGGGATCTCCAATCCTGCCAGTAAAATCACCAATTAAGAATAAAATCTCATGTCCTAAATCTTGAAAGCTTCTTAACTTGTTGATTAGAACCGTGTGCCCAAGATGTAAATCAGGTGCTGTGGGATCAAAGCCCGCTTTGATTCGTAAGGGACGGTCCAGTTTTAATTTATCAACCAACTCATCTTTAACAAGGATTTCTTCTGTACCACGCTCAATGATTTCTAGCGCATCATCAATCGTCATTATTACCACACCCTTAATGTACCAGTAAGCCTATATATCACGCTCAGCGATGCGATGCGACTGTTATCTTCGTTGCTGATATAGGGTAATATTATGCCCCCTGAAACGATAGTTGTTTGTCAACCAAATGTTTAAGAGATTGATTTTAATTAAATAGACGACTAATTTATAAGGTAATCGCAAGTAGGATGCAGCGCATTGTTAAAGTGAAAACTGACTACAAAAACAGTAGGGTTAAGCAACCCTATTTTGTATTAAATCTTGCAAGCAAATGGAAATTGCCTTTAGCAATTACATTACTTGCTTTTGCGCTTATGTGGAAATGGGCAGAATGGTCTCAATTTTATGCTGCGTCGCAATATGAACAAACAGACGCTACTTGGGATCCGAATCAAGTTACACTCGATGTTGCACTACCCGAAAATAAAGAGGCGACCTCTTTAATCCAAGCGACAACTTTAGCTGAAGCAACAAAATCTCAAGAATGGAAAACTTTCACAATCAAGGCTGGTGATAACCTTGCTTACTATTTTCAAGAAGCAGGACTTGACTCTAAAGCGGTACAAGAAGTTCTCTCTCTTGGTAAAGAGGTTAATCAATTAAAAAGAATCTATCCTGGCCAAACCTTAAGATTGCTTTCAAGAGAAGATGGAAAATTACAGGTTCTACAATTCGATATTGATCCTTTATCTACATTAATTATTGAACGGCAAACTAATGACAAGCTAGCCAGCCACATTGAAGATAAACCAATAGAAAAGCGCGTTGCTTTTGGTGGCGGTCAAATATTTGACTCTTTTTTTGTTGCCGGTAAGCACGCAAAATTAGATGATGCCCTAATCATGGAACTTGCTAATGTTTTTGCTTATGATATCGATTTTGCAAATGACATTCAGCCTCATGACTACTTTAAGGTTTTGTTTGAAGAATATTTTGTGAACGGCGTTAAGGTGGGCAATGGGCCAATTGTTGCTGCTGAGTTTATTAACAATGGCAAACAATACCGTGCGATTCGTTATACCGATACTCAAGGAGAAACCAGCTATTATTCACCAACAGGTGAAAGTCTCAAAAAAGCGTTTATCCGCACACCGGTTCAATATACCCGTATCAGTTCACATTTTAATTTACATCGCCGCCACCCAGTGTTACACAAAATTCGTGCGCACAAAGGGGTAGATTATGCCGCCCCCACAGGTACCCCAGTCAAGGCAGCTGGTGCTGGCAAAGTCGTTTTTGTCGGTAAAAAAGGGGGCTATGGCAACGCTATCATCTTGCAGCATGGCTCAAAATACACAACGCTCTATGGCCATCTATCTCGTTTTGGCAAAATTAAAAACGGGAGTGCTGTTCGTCAAGGGCAAATTATTGGCTATGTTGGTAGCACAGGTCTTGCCTCTGGGCCTCATTTACATTTTGAATTTAGAGTGAACGGTGTACATCATGATCCACTCAAAGTTGCGCTTCCTCAAGCGGAAGGGTTAATTGGCGCAGCCAAAAAAGAATTTTTGACTTATTCTCAATCTCTTTTGCACTTGATGGATAAGCATGGAAAGGTCTTAGTTGCGACCAATGAATAACGTGCTTTCTCTTTATATTGGTCTTATGTCTGGCACAAGCATGGATGGCATTGATGCTGTCTTGGTTGCATTTGATAATTCAAATCATCAAGTAAGGTTAATCGCATCACACCTACAAGAGATCCCCCAAACTTTAAAACAAGAAACCTTAGATATTACGCTCGGTGAAAGTGATGCGAATTTTAAAAAGGTGGCAGCACTCGATATACAATTTGGACAACTTTTTGCTCAAAGTGTGGCATTCATTCTACAAAAAGCACAAATCAAAAAGGAAAATGTGACAGCCATTGGCAGTCACGGTCAAACACTTTGGCATCATCCATATCCACCTTTTCCTTATACAGTCCAAATAGGCTGTCCTAATGTAATAGCAAAGCGCACAGGCATTACAACTGTAGCAGATTTCAGAAGAGGTGATTTAGCATTGCAAGGCCAAGGCGCTCCTTTTGTGCCACCTTTTCATCAATGGCTAACACAAGGCTTTAAAGAAAAAAATACGCAATATGTTTTTTTAAATATTGGCGGTATTGCAAATATCAGCTTGTTTCCCAATCAGTCAACTTGTCTTGGATTTGATACCGGACCAGGCAATGGCTTAATGGATGCTTGGATTTTCAAACAACGTCAGCAAGCTTATGATAACCAGGGCGCTTTTGCCAATGAAGGACAGGTGCATGCAGCCTTATTAACTGCTTTTTTAAGCGATCCTTATTTTGCAAAACTTCCCCCCAAAAGCACAGGCAAAGATTATTTTAATTTAGATTGGCTAAAAAAATATTTAACCGCATTTCCTGCAATTTCCAGTCAAGACGTTCAAGCAACTTTACTCGAACTTACCGCTAGCACAATTGCCTTCGCCATCTTGCAACATCATACACATGCTCAAATACTGGTTTGCGGTGGTGGCAGCTACAATCCTATATTAATGAACGCCGTCCAAAGACATTTGGGCCCAACATTTATTGTTAAATCAACTGAAAGTTATGGGCTAGCGCCTGAATGGATTGAAGCAACCTGCTTTGCTTGGTATGCAAAACAGCGATTAGAGAATAAATCGATTGATTTAACTTGTATTACTGGTGCAAGCAAACCAACAATTTTGGGTGCCATCTATGCTCCTTAAAGAGAAAAAGAAGCGCCACAGCTGCAAGTGGTTTGGGCATTGGGATTTTTAACGGTGAAATGTGCCCCTTGCAAATTTTCGATGTAATCAATCTCTGCTCCAGTTAAATACATGATACTTAATGCATCTATCAGCAAATTAACTTTGATAATGCCAGAACCTGCCGCACCGTCTTCTTCCTCTGGCGGCGCTTCATCTTGCATGATAGAAACTTCTTTTTCTATCACACAATCATCTGGCCTTGTTTCTTCATCAAAAGCAAACCCATACTGAAAGCCTGAGCACCCACCACCTGTAATATAAACACGTAACTTAAGGTTATTATTACCTTCTTCTATGATTAATTCCTGGATACGCCGAGCTGCAGCAGGCGTTAGAGATACAGGGGGAGCAAGTTGTTGTGCTGACGCTTGCATAAACCTACCTTTTCGTCGCTTTTCTGATGATTTGACCAATTATGCTGATCAAAAGTTCCTAAGTCAACAGTCTAATTAAATATGCTAAGTTTATTAATAATTTCGCATTTTGGAGCAAATCATGACAAACAATGGGCCACAAAATTTACCTCAAATTGCCGTATTTTCTGGCGGTGGCATTAAAGGGCTGGCATTTGGTCCTGCCTTGAAACAACTTCAAGATGCTGGTTTATACAATAATTTACTCACTGTCATCGGATCTTCTGTGGGTGGCTTAACAGCCACGATGTTAGCCATTGGTTTTAGTGCCGATCAACTTGAAAAATATCTGATGACCGCAGGTGAAGGCCTCTTGGATTTGCTAAGTACGCCTGAAGTATTTTCAACACAAACCGGCTCATTTGTAAGCGGCCTTGTAGGGCAAGGCGCTGCAGCCAAGGGGCATATGCTTTATCATTCTGCACAAGCTACTTTAAAAGATGCCTTGGGGAGCACCAATATCACTTTTGCTGATTTAGCAAAAAAAGTTGGCACTAAAAGCCCATCAGGCGGTATGTATAGAGATCTGGAGCTTACTGTCACAGTAGAAGATCCAAGAGGTTCCTACCAAATTGTTTGTAGCCCAAGAACCACACCGAATATGCCAATTGCCCTGGCCATGAGAATGACTGCAAGCTTGCCATTTGCGTTCCCTAAGGTTAGATTAACGGCAGATGAAATTAACCATTATACAGAAGGCGCCACAGAGCCATTAGTTAAATACAATCGCATCACGCCTGAAAGAACCAACCCACTTGCTGCTCCTTTCCCTAAATTTCCGCTGTTTAATGGCAATAAAATGTTCGAGCAATGCAATAAAGCAGAAAAACAAAAAGTGATTGATGACATTAGAGAAGATCTCATCAAAAATTCTTTTAACAATGGTGAATTAACTTGCACTGACGGTGGCGTGGTAGATAATTTACCTATTTATTTGGCCACAGACAAAGTAGGTGGCCTTAACAACACCATCGCTTTTGATTTTGAGGAACCCTGGAAAAGGAATATCCGAAAATATAATAGCCGCTTATATCAAGGTTTTCAGCTTGATTTAATATCTAATTTGGCGAAGTATGATAAAGAATATGCTGCCATACCAGACAGTATTGACAAAAATAATGTCGAGCCAGGCAAAATTTATCTTGATACGGCTGGAAATTATTTTGTTCGCGATTATGATAATATCACCGAAGTACATACTGGCAGCTTGGACAATATTAATCTAGATAATTTACAAGCAAGATTAAAAGACCCGATGCTTTTAAAGTCTGTATTAGAAATCACACATCAAAAAAAGCACACGCGTGATATTGACATTACCCCTGAGCTTGAAAACTATTTTGCCGACGTGGTATTAAATCCTAGCTGGAATGATAAAGTATATTATCACATTCAAAATCGAGTACACGAATCTCGAATCCCTCCTTATCATATGCTAGCTTTGTTACAAAAAGGAAATCTGCTATCTTTTGATATTGATGATATTAGCCCTGCTGATTTTGAATTAGAAACACAGGGCGAGGCTCAAAAGAACGATCCTACCCCAAGAACACATGATCAAAAAGTAACCTATCTTTTACTTCATGGTTATGAAGCAGGTAAACGATTTCTAAATGCAAAAGGTATCGCTTCTGATAAGTCTTTTTTTGAGATGTATCCTGCAGAAAAAGCCAAGGCAAGTGCAGTTCCTTTACAATCATTTCAAACCCAAATTGAAAACAAAGAAAACATGATTGATGTTTGGCATCAAGTACTTTTACGCTTAATGAAAGAAACTCATGGAGAACACCATGATCTAGAAGCTTTTCTTTATGTCAATCTTGGCAACATGCGTGAAGAATTAAAAAATGCTAAAATTTTAAACGCCGAACGAGAAGAAGCAGATCGCGTTGTGGGATTTATAAATAAAATCACAACTTTTACTGAAGAAAATATTCAACTTATTGTCCAAGCCAAAATAAAATGCGATAAGCTTTTTGATCAAATTGCAACGCAACTTAATGTAGTAGATAAAACCAATTTTGCTATGATTAAAAAAACTAAAGAAAATATCGATACACTTAAAAAAACCAATCCTAAACTGGCAGAAGCTTATGATAAGCTGATTAAGCTAAAAGAAAGCTCTATGTTTTTTGAAGAAATGTTAATACTGCTTCGTGATGAAAGCATTATTGCTGGCAAAAGAAAACCATCAACACCCGAGACTAAGAGATCAAAACCTATTGCAAATCAGTATGCGCCTGAAACAGAACGAATGAAAGAAAAAGACACACAGAAAACGATGTCAGAACCAAATTCCGACAACACAGAAAAAAAGACGCCAAAAAAACCAATGGGCTAAGGTCTAATTTGACCTTGGCCTTCAACTAACCATTTCGTACTTACTAAATGTTGTAAGCTAAATGGCCCTCTCACATGCAATTTTTGGGTGCTGATGCCTATTTCTCCTCCCATACCAAACTCCCCTCCATCGGTGAAAGCCGTAGAAGTATTAGCATAGACAACCGCAGCATCAACTTGTTGAAAAAATTGAGAAACAATCTCTTGGTTATCGGCAATAATAGCCTCACTATGACCAGATGAATATTGTCTAATATGCAAAAGGGCTTGTGTTAAACTATCGACAGTTTTAATAGCTAGTTTTGCAGATAGAAACTCTGTCCCATATTCAAGTGGCGTCACTTTAGCCAACCACTTTTCGGGATAATTTTCTTTTAAAGCACTAAACGCTGGCTCATCTGCATAAAGCATCACTTCTTTATCAATTAAATCAGAAACCAAAAATGGTAAATCCCGCAATTTTGCCTGATGAATGATTAAGCAATCTAGCGCATTGCACACACTCAGGCGCCTCATTTTGGCATTCGTAATGATCTTTCTTGCCATGATAATATTAGCCGATTCATCAATATAGGTATGCACAACACCAGCGCCTGTTTCTATGATAGGAATCGTGGCATGCTGTTTAACATAATCAATTAAAGCCTGACTCCCTCTTGGAATGATAACATCCACCACGCCTTTTGCCTCTAATAATGTTTTTACAGCTTGACGAGTCGGGGGTAACATGAACATCGCTGCTATTGGCAAAGCGCTTGTTTTTAACGCATCATGGATGATTTGAGCAAAAAAAGCATTGGTCTTTGCTGCCTCCTTGCCACCTTTGAGTATGCAAGCATTAGAGGACATAAAACATAGCGCAAAAGCTTCTAACGTGACGTTGGGTCTTGACTCATAAATAATACCAATGACCCCTAGTGGCACGGTTTTTTTTTGAAGTTTCAATCCATTGGGTAAAGTGTAAGATTCTTGTGTTTTCCAGATAGGAGAATCCAGTTTAGCAATATTTTTTAAACCATCAGCTATACCTTCGATCCGCTCACGGTTTAAGAATAGTCTGTCATATTTTGGATCATCCTGATGCAGTTGGCTTAAATCTTTTTTATTCTCTTGGATAATTTGCTCAATATTTTCAATCAGCATCTTAGCAAGCATCATCATCAAGTTGTGTTTTAACTCGTGGCTTATCCATGGCAATTCATAAGATGCATTCTTCACATCATTCAGGGTTAATTCCATGATAAGACTCCTTTATTGCTCGAATAATGATATTTTATTATAGTGGATAAAAGCTTTTTGCCCCTTCTTACCCATCAATTCACTTAAGACTTCAGAACTATAACCAGCCAAACCTAATCCTAAGTTACGCCCCTTTTCATCTTTAAGTGAAACAAGATCTCCCTTTTCAAATTCCCCCTGAATAGCGCTCACGCCCACTGGTAACAAACTAACAGCTCTTTCTCTTTTAGTAAAAATGGTACTTATCCCTTCATGCAAAATAACCACAGGTAATGACGATGAATAGGTATGTGCCAGCCAACGTTTAATACCTTTATCTTGTTTATAAGGAAGAATATATGTGCCAAGTTGTTCACCGTTTAAGATCCTTTGTAAAACATTTGGCGCACGCGCATTAGCAATGTGGATTTTTACGCCAAAGTGAGCCGCTTTTCTAGCACTTGCCAATTTGCTTAACATCCCACCACGCCCGTGATGCGATTTATCGGTCGAAACTTTTGGCCAGGCATCTTTGTGATTTAGATCTAACATAGAAATAATTTTAGCATCACTTAAATTGGGGTTTTTATCATAAACACCATCAATGCTGGTTAAGATGATCAAATGATTAACATGCATTTGTATGGCAATGAGTGCACTTAATTCATCATTATCTGTAAACATCAACTCATGGATAGAAGTAACGTCATTTTCATTGACAACTGGCAACACATTTACGTTTTTAAAGACGCCATGCAATAGATTATAGGTGTTTAAGTAATGATGACGCAGCCTAAAGTCTTCTTTGGTGAGCAGGATCTGGGCTGCTATCACCCCACTTTTCTTTAGAATATTGTTATATATTTCAATCAATCGTGCTTGGCCGATACTGGCTAATATTTGCCTTTCCTCCACAATATTTTGAAATTTTAAACCCAAAGCATGAGAAGCACTTCGCCCGGTTGCCACCGCACCAGAGCTCACTAAAATGACTTGGTAGCCTTCCTTTTTTAAAGCGAGGATCTGTCCTACCAAGGTCTCAAGCTGATCAATATCTAGCTCTCCTTGTTGATTGAGGATTGCTTGACTGCCTATTTTAATAACCACACTTTTGCTCATATACTCTTCCCAGTTTAAATTTAGGCTTTGTTGCCTACTCGTACTCACTCCAATCATGTACAACCTAAAGCCACATGCCTGGGGATTCGAGTATATACTTTTTCCAGCTTAACCCACATCTGGGTTGTCGGTAACCCAGCTAAAATGACGCTGAAATTGTGGCCACTCATTATTTGGTATTACTTGGCATTGTACCCCTTGTGGTACAAATTTCTCAGGCAATGTAATCTCTCCCGCCAACTCCTGTAAGTGACGAAATCTAAAACTCAAACCATGATCTTGGGCTGAATCAATGTATTTTACTGGTAAATCAATTGATTTATCATTGATTTTTCCGAGTATGGTCATACTGATTGTTCCTTGAACAAATTTTTGTGGATCTGCTTGTTTTGAAAGAATCAATAGATAACGATAACTGTTGGGTTGTTCGGTTGCAAAAATTTGAAATGATTTAATTTCAAGGCCTCGCGTAGCACTGCCTTTGTTTAATGACTGATATAATGCCATGTCTTTCATCAGTTCCGTATTTTTTTCTTCTAACTCCTTTAGCAAATTACTTAAACTTTTTTGCGCTTCAACTTGTATTTGATAATTTTGCTTGGCAACAATCAACTCCTTTTGTAAAACATCTTTTTCCTTTTCCAAGGTTGTGATTTTCTCTTTTTCTATCAGCGTTTCATCCAAAGGAATCCCAGATTGCTTACCACTTAAAAAGCCAGCATTGTAACTAATAAACAAAGCTAAAGTAATTGCTCCAAATAAGGTCCCCATTGTCACTCGACGTGGTGGTCTGCGTAAAAAACCCTTTTTGGCGGCAAAATTTGATAAATCCATCCTGCTTCCTGTTTTGTTTCTTTAATTTCTTGTCTTACAATATCATTTTTCTTAAGAGTCTTAATCATGCTGTGGATAAAAGCATTTCATATTATCGCCGTGATTTGTTGGTTTGCAGGTTTATTCTATCTGCCTAGAATATTTGTTTATCATGCTGACATAAAATCATCTGATACGGATGGCTATAAACGCTTTTGTACCATGGAACGTCGTTTATTTTGGGGCATCATGACCCCCAGTGCCATCATTACCTTATTACTAGGGGTAGGCCTTATCCATGCAATGGGATATACCTTTACTGAGCCACCACTTTGGCTTGCTTTGAAATTGGTCATTGTAAGCTTGCTGGTGTTTTATCATGTTTATTGTGGCGTTATGCTCAATAAGTTCAAATACTATAAAAACCAGCATTCTGCTTTTTTCTATCGAGTGCTAAATGAAATTCCAACTTTAGCGCTTATTGGCGCCGTTTTACTTGTTGTTATAAAGCCCACCTTTTAAATCTCAACCATTTCAAAATCATCTTTC
>JAFECR010000002.1:10711-18068 GCA_018242045.1 Pseudomonadota bacterium
CTTCATCATAAATATAGCCACATAGCAAACACATAAATCGTTTCATCACACTTTAACCTTTGAAAAAATTGAAGGGCGATTTTCTCATGATTTTGTATGATGAGGAAATACGATTTATGGTATAAATGTTTGCACTGTCATTGGTAAGGAAGGTCCATGCTGAAGTCTAAAGCCTTATTTGAACAAGCCAAGCGCTATATCCCAGGGGGGGTCAATTCCCCCGTCAGAGCATTCAATGGGGTTGGCAAAGAGCCTCTATTTTTTGCAAGCGCAAAAGGCCCGTACCTTTTTGATGAAGATAACCAAAGATATATCGACTATGTTGGATCTTGGGGCCCCATGATTTTAGGACACCAAGATGAAACCGTATTGCAAAGCATTCAAAATGCCTTAGAAAAAGGGATCTCCTTTGGTGCGCCGACTAAAGCTGAAGTTACGCTTGCCGAATTTATCTGCGAACACATTCCTAGCATTGAAAAAGTAAGAATGGTCAATTCAGGGACTGAAGCCACTATGACCGCTTTACGTTTGGCAAGGGGCTTTACAGAAAAAGATCTCATTGTTAAATTTGAAGGGTGTTATCACGGTCACAGTGATAGTCTTTTAGTGAAAGCAGGCTCTGGTGCCTTAACATTAGGCCAACCCAGTTCCAAAGGCGTACCAACCGATATCGCAAAACACACGCTTAACCTCGAGTTTAACAACAGTGACAGTGTTTATGCTGCTTTTGCGGAGCATGGCGACAATATAGCGGCCGTGATTGTTGAGCCCATTGCAGGCAATATGGGTTGTGTTTTACCCAATGCCACTTTTTTACAAACGTTACGTCAAGTCTGCGACAGCTTTGGTGCCTTGTTAATATTTGATGAAGTCATTACTGGTTTTAGAGTTGCATTTGGCGGTGCCCAACATCTCTATCAAATCAAACCTGATATCACGACTTTCGGTAAAATCATTGGTGGTGGCTTGCCGGTGGGTGCCTTAGGTGCCAAAGCATCAATCATGGATCATCTTGCGCCCCTTGGGCCAGTTTATCAGGCAGGTACGCTTTCTGGTAACCCCATCGCTATGGCAGCAGGGCTTGCAACCTTGAATAAATTAAAAACGCCGCTATTCTACGAAAATTTACAACAAAAAACACATACCTTAGTCATGGCTTTACAAAAAGTCGCAGCCAAACATCGTATACCCGTACAAATTAATTGGGCAACAGGCATGTTTACTATTTTCTTTAATGATCAAAAAGTCAATTGCTTTGGTGAGGTGATGCAATCGGATATTGACATGTTTAAGCGCTTTTTTCACGGCATGCTAGCGCATGGTTTTTACTTTGCCCCCTCTGCTTTTGAAAGTGCCTTTGTCTCTATAGCTCATGATCAAGCATGCATCGACGCAACCATTGATGCTGCAGATAAAGTGTTTGCCTCATTGTAAAGCCATGAATGAGGCATTAATACAAGCACTGCAAAACCCCTCTCTTTATCCTCACGTTATTGAAAAATTTGAAGTGATTCAAACTCATCTTTCTTGGGTGATTTTAACTGGAAAATTTGCTTATAAAATAAAAAAACCACTTAATCTTGGGTTTCAGGATTTTACAACCTTAGCAAAAAGAAAATACTATTGCGAACTAGAATTAACTTTAAATCAATCTCTTGCACCCGACCTATACCAAGCTGTCATCCCTATCACCGGAACAATGCAAAATCCGAGTTTAAATGAAAAAGGTAATATCATTGAGTATGCTATTAAAATGCATCAATTTCCTCAAAAACAATTGCTCAGTCATTTATTAAAAACAAAATTATTAAACAAACAAATCATCTATGAGGTTAGTAATAAAATAGCGCATTTTCATCTTAAAACAAGCATTTGTCATGAGAATAATTTTGCAGATCCTGATAGGGTATTTGCCCCAATGCAAGATAATTTTACGGTACTTAAATCGTATCAAACGGATAAACAACCCATTGAAACCATTGAAGCTTGGACGATATCACAATATCACTTATTAAAACCTTTACTCATTGCAAGAAAAGCGCAAGGTTTCATTCGTGCTTGTCATGGGGATATTCATTTAGGAAACATGGTTTTATTTAACAATAAGCTCTGTATTTTTGATTGCATTGAATTCAATGAGCATTTTCGCTGGATTGATGTCATCAATGACATTAGCTTTTTAGCGATGGATCTTACTTGTGCTAAAAAAGCCCCTTTGGCCAATTTGTTTATAAATAAATATTTAGAATATACTAACGATTATTTAGGGATTCAATTACTTCGATTTTATGAATGTTATCGTGCGATGGTACGTGCCAAAATATCATTTTTGCAATTAAAACAGTTACAAGCACAAGAAGGGCTTGCACCAAAACTCAAACAAGATCTTTCAAATTTTTTGCAATTCGCTTTTAGCTTAACAAGGCCTCCTGACTTATCATTAACCATCACCTATGGTTTATCTGGTAGTGGTAAAAGTCTATATACTGAAAATCTAATGATGCAACAAAATGCCATCCGGCTAAGAAGCGATGTCATTCGCAAGCATTTAAACAACCTTTCTCCTTTTGCACCAACACCCGATGATAAAAAACCGCTGCTTTATGCCAATGAAACGACAAAAACGTTATACCTTGCTTTGCAATCCATGGCCCGCGAACTACTACTTGCCAAATGGCCTGTCATTATAGATGCCACTTGCCTGACAAAGTGGCAACGCCAGCTATTTTTCGAAGTTGCCAAAACATGCCAAGTTCCCTTTAAAATTCTTGTTTTTTCAGAGTCTTTTGCTGTGCTTAAGCAAAGAATTCAATCAAGAACCAGGAGCAATGAACCATCTGATGCAGACGAACAGGTGCTAGAATTACAATTGGCTGCACTTGAACCTTTATCTAAAACAGAAGCATCCTATGCAACAATAATATCGGCTCAAGAAATCGCGAAGTGTCGCCATGACTGGCAGTAAGACTTTTACAACCTAGAGGAACAAATCATCCGAGCAGGAATGCAAACTTCAACCGGACTCATGATTGAGATGGAAGATAAAGTAATATCAAGTCGATAAGCGTAGATTTCAACACCTGCTATCATCGCTTGACGTAACAAACTACCATATTTCGAGTCGATATGATCCGCAGGAAAAAGTCGATTTATCCCAGTATGCTGTACACAATAAAGAAGAACTGCGCGATAGCCTGCAGCTTTTGCATGAATCAACGCTTTGAGTTGTTGAGCACCTTTCTCAGTGGGCGCATCTGGAAAAAACCCTCGGTGAATTTCATCCCCTAAGGTGACTTGATTAATATGTACAAAACAAACACTTTTATCCAGTGATTTTAAATTATCGCTAAGCGAGATATCAAATGCAAAATTATCAAGTAAAGGTGGAGAGATGCTAAGATGCTGATAGCCTTGTAATTGGCTAATAATGCCTTTTTCAATTCCTTCCTTAATTAAATCGGTTGAGTTTTGTGTGTTAACATAAACTAAGTGGCCAGCGTCTACTTCCACCAATTCCCAAGTATGCGGAAATTTTCGTCGATTATTGCAAGATTGTGAAAACCAAATACGACTACCTAGAATGTCACACCCTGTCATGGCGCCCATATTAGGACAGTAAATCACCCTATGATCTTGATTATTAACAACAATTTCAACCAGAAAGCGTTTGTATCTTTTGAGTAAAATTGCTTGTGTTAATGGACTTACAAATTCCATGTTTGCACCAGACCATCACTTTTTAAGTCGTACTTGTTTAAATAGTCGGCCAATTAACATATAAAGTTGAGTCATTTTATGAGAAAAGCGGCATTAAAAGAAAATTAAGACATTTCCTACTTTTTGATAGCGATATAGTGCCTAGCCAAAGCGAAACTTTACGTGTATATTCGCAACCCTCAGTGTAAGGAAGCACAACTTCTGGATCCCTGACTTAAATAGTTTTGGAACTTTTTAGAATCATTGATGTTCCAACCAGAAATGAGATAGATTTGAATCTTGCCTGGATCTGCGTCAGGAGGAGAAGCCATGTCAGCTGAAACCAATAGCAGTAACGCTAAGAAAAGAGCCAATGTTAAAACGCAAGGAAGCGCCAACCCTAGCACATCGCAAACCTTGCTCTCTTACGGCGTAAAACCTTATGAGCCCAAAAAGGGTGAAGAATATATGAGCAAGGCCCAATTGGAGCATTTTAGAAAACTCCTTAACATTTGGAAGACCGCCTTACTTCAAGGTGGAGATGAGACAATACATGATCTGAAGGAACTAGCAGAGGTACCAGCTGACGTTAGTGATCAAGCCACCCTAGAAGAAACTTTTGCGTTACGGTTACGCGCAAGAGATCGTGAGCATAAATTGATTAATAAAATCGATGAATCCATCAAATCTATTGATAGCGGCGATTATGGTTATTGCGAAGAATGCGGCGTTGAAATTGGCATTCGCCGTTTAGAAGCAAGACCGACCGCTACCTTGTGTATTGATTGCAAAACACTTGCTGAAGTTCGTGAAAAACAAGGACGCTAATAGTTCACATTGTTCACTTGATGTCATTGCAGCAATGCGAGAAAGGCAATCCGTCCGTGCATTTCTTGATAAGCCAGTGCCACTGGATACTATCGACAAAATTTTAGAGGCCGCACGTTTTGCACCATCTGGTGTCAACACCCAGCCCTGGCAAGTTGCCATTGTCGGTCCTTTGCATCGAGAAAAAATTTCTACTGCAATCATCGATGCGAAAAATAACGGCATCGAAGAAAATCCAGATTATCACTATTACCCTGAAGAATGGGTGGAACCCTTTAAAAATAGACGCAAAGCCTGTGGTCTTGCGTTATATAGCGCGCTGAACATTAAAAAAGATGAAACCGAAAAACGAAAAGTGCAGTGGTATCGAAATTACTATTTTTTTTATGCGCCCATTGCCTTGATTTTTTATTTAGATGCACGCTTATGTAAAGGATCATGGATGGATATGGGTATGTTCATTCAAAATGTGATGCTAGCCGCCCGCTTTTATCATCTAGAAACTTGTCCTCAAGCAGCACTTGCTGAATATCCAGATATCGTGCGAAAACATTTAAACTTGCCACAATCCATGCATATTGTGTGTGGTATGGCAATCGGTTACGCTGATTGGACACATCCTGTTAACCAATATCGTACTCATCGGGAACCTGTTTCCTCATTTACGGTGCAATATGATTAAATTTGTTTTTGCTATTGTATTATTATGTTTTGCAGTTGTGCTTTTAAGTTATACCACCTTTACTCTTGGTCATCATTATGCTTTCTCTGGTTTATTATTTTCTCAGTGCATTAATATGCTGGGGTGTTATCTTTTGCTCGGCATTGGCATTGGATTACCCATTGTTATCCTAGCCACCATTCTTGGTTGGATACAATTGGTACTTTTACTAAGCGGAAACATCAATCCACATTTAGCTAAAGAAGGGTTTTTTCATGTATTAAACACCCTTTTTAGTAAATTATAACTATCGTTTATGGTGCGTTTGATGTGCTGTTTTTTCAGATAAATTGCTTTCTTTTTCTTCGTTAATGTCGCTTGCTTTTTGAAAGCCCTTTTCAAGCCATTTAGCATAATGTGAATTCATATTCATGCAAGATTCTATCATTGCTTGCGTTAACTCATTTAAAGGAGAAGCGGCATTAGCTGCCCAATTTGCTTGAATTTCCATTATCTCTTCCCACCGTTTTGCATGACTTAATTGTTGTAGCTGCTCAGCATGACAACGTAAAAGTTCATTAATCGCTTTGGTTTGTTCTTTAGCAGCATCACCATATAAACGCATCGTGATTTTATTTAATTCAAAAATCGGCTCAAAAAAGTTAAATGCCTGGTTTGCTTTGAAAAACTGATCAAACATAGATACTGACATAATATTCCCCCTCGAAAAAATTCTGCAACGCAACAGATCATTATCAAAAAGATAGGCTTTGAATTTTTTTCTGTCAAACTATGTTTATGATTAATTTCACTAGGTTTCGTTAAGTGGATCTTCGCCCATTGGCATTTCTACAGGGTTGATACTTGCATCTACTGGGTTTTGGGATTGGCTGTCAGTTGGGGAAAAATTATTCATCCATTGTTTTTGCAATTGCTGCCAATGGGCCATATTTTTTTGGGCAATATCTGTCATAAGACGTAACGGATCTTTTACTTGAGGCTCTACGTTAATACTCAAATTATCTTTAAATAGCATTTGCTGGTTAAAAAAGAGTGTCATGCCCTGCTCAAACATTTTACTGAGTATTTCTTGCATTGTTCCACCATAGGAGCGGATCATATTTTGCAGACTTTCAATGGAAAATAAAGAAGGGCCAGTTTCTTCTTGTTCAACGATAATTTGTAATAAAGTACTATGCGTAATGTCATTTTGTGACCGTGCATCAATAACTTTAATCGGAATTTGCTCCATCACTAATTGTCTCACATCATCGAGGGTGATATAGCTGCTAATAGCAGTATCATATAAACGACGATTAGGATATTTCTTGATTATGCGTGATTCACTCATCAGCTAAACCCTCAATTGGGGAAAACTAAGACATATGTTGCCCACCATTTATGGCGATATTTGCACCAGTAATATAACCTGACTCATCCGAAGCAAGAAAGGATACCACTCGCGCAATTTCAATTGGCTCTGCTAATCTACCCACTGGTATCTGGGCAATGATTTTTTCTAATATATTAGGTGCTACTTTTTTCACCATGTCGGTTGCGACATAACCCGGCGATATCGTATTAACGGTAATATGCTTACTAGCAACTTCTTGTGCTAGCGCTTTAGTAAAACCATGCATCCCTGCTTTAGCTGCTGAGTAATTGGTTTGACCAAATTGCCCTTTTTGTCCATTGATGGAAGAAATATTAATGATTCGACCAAAATTACGTTCAATCATGCCTGTAATCACATGTCGTGTCACATTAAAGACGCTATCTAAATTGACATGCATCACATCATTCCATTGATCCTTTTGCATATTTTTTAAGGTAGCATCACGCGTGATGCCCGCATTATTGACCAAAATATCAATAGGACCCACTTTTGCTCGCACAGTTTCTACCATGCCAGCACATGAATCAAAATCAGCAACATCTCCATAGATGATCTCAAATTGGTAATCTTCCTTAGCTTGTAGAGATTGCCAATCTTTAGCGAAAGAATCGTCGCCACCACGACTAAAGCCTGCAACAACGCGAACGCCCGCTTGATAAAGGTGGCGACATATCGCAGTGCCAATGCCGCCCGTTCCGCCTGTTACTAACGCAACTCTTGTATTCATGATTTCTTCCTTGAAATATACTCTTTCCACTTTGAAACTAGGAGTTTCA
>JAFECR010000002.1:18131-27233 GCA_018242045.1 Pseudomonadota bacterium
ACGGAACTCCTAAATTCAAAGTGGAATCAGCATATACTCTTTCCATTTTGAAATTAGGGAACCAGTATAGCGCACCACTACAATTTAGTTCAGTCTATACTTTCCACTGCTAAAGCAATTCCTTGTCCGCCCCCAATACAAAGCGTCGCCAGTCCTCTTTTGTGCTTTTTACGATTCATTTCATGCAGCAATGTCACCAAAATCCTGGCACCAGATGCGCCAATCGGATGCCCCAACGCAATGGCACCACCGTTAACATTCACTTTATTCGCATCCCATCCCATTTCACGATTAACACAGATAGCTTGGGCTGCAAATGCTTCATTGGCTTCAATGAGATCAAGTGAAGATACTTGCCATTTTGCTTTTTCCAAGCAACGACGACTCGCTGGAATGGGACCTGTCCCCATGATGGCAGGATCAACACCAGCGGTTGCTATTGCAACAATCTTTGCCATTGGTTTTAAACCAAATTTTTGCACTGCCTCTTTGCTAGCTAAAATTACCACCGCAGCACCATCATTGATGCCTGAGGCATTACCAGCAGTGACTGAGCCGGTGGTCACAAATGCTGGTTTTAATTGGCTTAACCCTGCTTGGGTCACGCCTGAGCGCGGATATTCATCTACTTCAAATAAAATACTTTCTTTGCCTTTAGGAACACGGATTGGAATAATCTCTGGGACAAAACGATTTTCTTTTAAAGCGCTTTCGCATTTTTGTTGTGACAAAGCAGCAAATGCATCTTGTTCTTCACGGCTTATATTAAACTTTATTGCAATATTTTCAGCAGTCTGTCCCATATGATAATTATTAAAAGCATCCCATAAACCATCAACAATCATGGAATCTTTAAGCGACCAATCTCCCATGCGTTGACCAGTTCGTGAATTATTTAAACAATGAGGCGCTATGGACATATTCTCCTGCCCACCTGCTAAAACTAAAGAAGCATCTCCTAGCATGATAGACTGAAAAGCAAGTTGAACGGCTTTTAAGCCTGAACCGCAAACCTTGTTAATTGTCATCGCTGGCACATGGTTTGGGATCCCTGCATGAATGCTTGCTTGTCTGGCGGGATTTTGACCAACACCAGCTGTTAATACTTGACCTAAAATAACCTCATCGATTTTTTCAACGGGAAGGGAAAGCTTTTGTAACAGCCCCTGAATGACTTGAGTGCAAATGGCACTGGCAGGCAATTTAGCAAGTGTTCCACCAAAACTTCCTATTGGACTTCTGGCTGCACCTACAATGTATACCTCTTGCATCGCACATTCCTTTCTTTGAGCACGTTGAACCTTAGCCTATCAAAAAACATTACACTGCACTACGTTAAGCTTATAGTTTTGCTTAGTTGCTCACTCTAATTTATTTTTTTCTGCTGCAAGAGCGGCTTTTAATTGCTCAATCACTTCCGGTTCAGCCAGCGTAGAAATATCTCCTAATTTATCTAATTCATCGGCAGCAATGCAACGCAAAAGTCGACGCATGATTTTTCCAGAGCGTGTCTTAGGTAGCTTAGGGGCATAAACAATTTTATCGGGTTTCGCAAGCTTCCCAATAGCAACAATAACTTCCTGCTGTAGTTCTGGTATCAAACTATCCTGCCAAGGGTTACTGGAAATTAAAGTGACAAACGCGAAAACGCTCTCCCCTTTAACAGGATGTGGCACTCCAATCACAGCTGCTTCTGCCACCAAAGGATGACGAACTAAAGCACTTTCAATTTCCGCCGTGCCTAAACGATGTCCTGCAACATTAATCACATCATCCACGCGTCCTGTTATCCAATAATCTCCGTCTTTGTCTTGAAAAGCGCCATCGCCAGTAAAATACAATCCTTTATATTGGCTAAAATAGCTCTGATCAAAGCGTGCTGGGTTGGCATAAATACCACGTGCTTGTCCTGGCCAACTTTGAGCAATTGTCAAAAATCCTTGTGTTTCCTTAACGACAGCTTTTCCATTTTCGTCGACAATCAAAGGTTTGATACCTAAAAAAGGTTGACAGGCGGCTCCTGGTTTTTGCTGCTCTTTACCTGGACCTGGCAAAGGGGCAATCATGATGCCACCCGTTTCAGTTTGCCACCAGGTGTCAACAATCCAACATTTTCCCTTTCCAACTTTTTGATGATACCATCGCCATGCTTCTGGATTTATCGGCTCACCTACTGTGCCTAAGATCCTTAAACTGTCTCGTTTACTATTCGCTAACGGCGCATCGCCAGATGCCATTAAAGTTCTAATCGCGGTTGGTGCAGTATAAAATATTGACACTTGATATCTGTCTACAATTTCCCATACAAGATAAGGAGAAGCGCCTGCTATAAGACCTTCATACATTACCAAGGTTGCACCGTTTGCCAAAGGCCCATACACACCATAACTGTGCCCAGTTATCCACCCCATATCAGCAGTACACCAAAAAATATCTTGTGCTTGATAATCAAAAACATATCGAAAGGTCATCGCTGCGTAGAGTAAATAACCTCCCGAGGTATGAATAATTCCTTTAGGTTTTCCGGTAGATCCTGAAGTATAAAGGATAAATAAAGGATCTTCTGCATCCATCCATTGCACTTCGCACGCTTCAGACTGCTGATAGGCAAGTTCGTGATACCAAATATCTCTAGGGGAATGCATAGCTACTTTTGTACCGCTATTTTTTATCACAATCACTTTTCGTACTGTAATATCAGACAAGGCTGCATCGACATTTTTCTTTAAAGGGATCGTGGTAGCGTTTCTTATGCCTTCATCGGCGGTAATAATAACTTTACAACCAGCATTTTGAATACGCTCTCTTAAAGCACGCGGTGAAAACCCACCAAATACCACAGTATGCACAGCCCCAATACGTGCGCAAGCAAGCATCGCAATCATAGCTTCTGGGATCATGGGTAAATAGATGCAAACCTTATCACCTTTGCTAACCCCAACTGTTTTTAAAGAATTTGCAAACCGGCACACGCGTTCATACAATCGTTGATAAGTGATTACTTGTCGCCGATGTGCATTATCCCCTTCCCAAAAAATGGCGACCTGATTTGCTTTTTTAGCTAAATGACGATCAAGACAATTGAAGCATACGTTTAATTTAGCACCTTTAAACCAACTTATTGTGGCCTTGGAAAAATCACTGTCATTTACCACTTGCCAAGGTACAAACCAAGTAACAAAGTTTGCCCCTTGCTCAGCCCAAAACGTGTTAGGTTCGTTTATCGATTGTTGATATAGCCGAGAATAAGTCTCTTGATTCAACTTGAAGTTAACAATATCCATTTGTTTAAGTTGCGACATTTCCTTTTTCCCGTAAGCATTAAACTAAGCGCGAATTTTTTCAATCAAAGATTGTGTCGAGGGATCCATCTTAGAGTCGATAGCACCACTTTCTAAACCTGCAATCAGGGTATGAGCCAATTTTTTGCCAAGTTCAACTCCCGGTTGATCAAAGGAGTTTATCCCCCAAATGATTCCTTGAACAAACACTTTGTGCTCATAGAGTGCTAACAATTGACCTAAGGCTGTTGGCGTTAACTGTTCAAGCAAAAGCATATTGCTTGGTTTATTGCCTGGCATGTATTCATGAAGCTCTCTTTTTTCTTCACTACCTTGCATCAATGCCCTGGCTTGTGCCAAACAATTTGCCAGTAAATGCAAATGCTGATCTTTAAAAGGGGTATGACTCAATTTGGCCGCAATAAAATCAACAGGAATAAAATGGGTACCTTGATGAAGCAATTGGAAAAAAGCATGTTGGCCATTTGTGCCAACCTGACCCCATACAATAGGACCTGTGGCAGTGCCAACGCGTGGCGTTTTACCGTTACTTTCCATATCGAGTTGCTGTAGATAATCGGCAAAATGACGCAATCTTGTTGAATATGGTAACACAGCTAAAGTCTTTGCTTGCCAAAAGTTAATATACCAAATGCCAATTAATGCTAATAAGACCGGCATATTTTGCCGTAATGGCGCATTTGCGAAATGCTCGTCCATTTTTCTAGCTCCGAGCAAAAATGATTCAAAATGGCTTGTTCCAATACTAATCGCTAATGGCAATCCAATCGTTGACCAAATGGAATAGCGTCCTCCAACCCAATCCCAAAATTGCAATATATTTTCAGGTAAAATACCAAAAGTTTGCGCTTTTTCTGGATTGGCTGTCACTGCTATAAAATGTTTATTTATATCTGTTGGGCTTAATTTATCTTCAAGCCATTTTTTAGCAACTTGTGCATTCGCTAAAGTTTCTGGGGTTGTAAATGATTTTGAAGATAAAATGAAAAGCGTTGAAGAAGGCGTACATTCTTGTAAAACACTGGTAATCATTTCTGGATCAATGTTAGAAACAAAATGTAATTTAATCGATGTTTGACGATACTCTTTTAAAGCTTCAACCGCCATGACAGGGCCAAGATCCGAACCGCCTATACCAATATTAACGACATCTGTAATTTTACTTTTGGTTGTGCCAAGATAAGTTCCTTGATGTAATTGAGAAACTAAATGAAACATCTTTTCTTTTTGCGCTTTAACTAATGGCAAAATATCAACATCATTTACTTGTAATGACGAATCAAGATCTTGTCTTAAAGCAGCATGCAATGCAGGTTTTGATTCTGTTGAATTCACGCAAGCACCTGAAAGCAATTGCTTAATCGCAAGCGATAAATCGCAACTATCGGCTAAATTAATGAGCAATGCCAAAATGTCATCATTGAGGAAATTCTTAGAATAATCTAAATAGATTTTGTCAACGCAAATTGAATATTTATTGACTCTTTGCGAATCATGCGTAAATAAATCACTTAATCGACAAGTCTGCATAAGATGAGCCGCTTTTTCTAACATTTGCCAATATTTTTCTCGTGCATGATTCATAAAAATTTTACTTCCTCTAATTGAGTCACTGGCCATGGTTCCAAAGAAAATAGATAAGACACTAAAGATTTACCATCAGGTAATATTAAATCTGGTGCAATTTCATAAAGTGGGATAAGCACAAACCCTCTTGTTAGCATTCTAGGATGAGGGACGATTAAACTTTCCGAATAAATTTCTTTTTGTCCATAAAGCAAAAGATCACAATCTAACGTGCGTGGCCCATTTATTTGCTGACGTTTTCGCTCATGAAGATTTTCAATTGCTAACAATTCTGATAATAGCGCTAATGCACTGAGGTTTGTGCTACATTTTACCACCGCATTGATAAAATCACGTTGCGCTATGCCTCCCCAAGCTTTGGTTACATAGAGCGATGAAGTCTTCAATACTTGAGTGCTTGCAATGGCATCAAGTTCCTTAAATGCATTTAAAATATGTTGTTTTGAGTTTCCTAAATTACTACCAAGGGCAATATATACTTCTATCATATTACTCACACATCTTGTGATGGTGGTTGTCGTTTTTTTCTACGCTTTTTTTGACCACCCAATGCTTTCATTAAGGCACGGCGTTTTGTGCTATCCCCTTCCACATAGGATTGCCACCAATTTGCAAGTTCATGGACATTTTCGCCGCTTTGCGCACGTACTAATAAAAAATCATACGCTGCTCTAAAACGGGGTTCACTCATCATTTGAGTAACTCGTTTTCCGTGACGTTTAGCAAAGCGCATTTGTAATAACCAAATTTCCCGCGCCCCTTGTACAATTCTCTTTGGAATGCTGATATATTTTGCTTGTTGATAAAGCATATCCTCGATAGCTGTCATTTGTGCAGGATAAGGTCCCGTTCCTTCGTTTACATAGGTTTTTGCCTTTAAACAAATGGGATGCCAAAGCAATGCACTAATTATAAATGCGGGCGTCACTGTTTTTTGTTCTTTAATACGTTTATCCGTATTTTCAAATACGATACTTAGCAAAGCCTCTGTTGGATCCGAAGTTTGTTTAAGGTGCTGCGCAGTTAAGGGAAAAAGCTCTGCAAACAAGCCATATTTCGTTAACATTTTATAGATAGCACTTGCTGCGCCTGAATGAAACATTTTCATGACTTCTTCAAATAATCTGGCAGCAGAAACTTGACTAATCAGTGCTTTTAATTCAACGATAGGTTGGGCAAGTTCTTTGGGGATACTAAAATTGACTTTACAAGCAAAACGTATCGCTCTTAACATTCTAACAGGATCCTCACGAAAGCGATCACTTGGATTACCTATCATTCTCAAGCGTTTCGCTTTTATGTCTGCATAACCACCCGTGTAATCCACTAAAGAAAAATCGGCAATATTGTAATAAAGGGCATTCATGGTAAAATCTCGGCGCCATACATCTTGCGCCAAAGTGCCATAAACATTATCACGCAAAATCATACCTGTTTCTGAGTGAGAGAGCTCCTCAGATTGTTCTGCGCCACGAAAAGTAGCTACCTCCACAATATCATAGCCAAAGTAGACGTGGGCTAATCGAAACCGCTTGCCAATTAACCGGCAATTTCGAAATACACGCTGCACTTGCTCGGGTGTTGCATCAGTTGCAACATCAAAGTCTTTAGGATGCAGCCCCAATAGTAGATCACGTACACCACCACCTACCAAATAAGCGCCATAACCATGCTTTCTCAGACGATAAAGCACCTTTAAAGCATTTTCACTGATCTCTTTTCTTGAGATCCCATGCTCACTGCGTGGGATAATCACTGGGTTTTGGAATTCTTTTGACTGTGGTAAAACACCACTTTTTGCAAGTAATCCAACTTTTTCTAGGAAAGCCCTAATCATGTAGGGAAGTACCTCATTGTGCAGAATCACCATTTACGGTATGAGAGAGCAACTTAGGAAGGTATAATACCATCGCCACCCAATAATGATAGTGGCCCAAAAGCGAGAATATACCATGGATAATCTTTTCAGCCCTGATTTACAAAATTATCTTATTGAAGTCACCAGCCCAGAAGAACCATTGCTTAGCCATTTACGCCAAGAAACAAAAACAACATTTGGGATGGAAAATATGATAACTGGCCCAGTGGCCGGTAAATTTTTGCAATTTTTAGTTGCTTTGTCTGGGGCTAAAAACTGTTTAGAACTTGGTACCTTTACAGGTTATTCTGCGCTTAATATTGCTAAAGCCTTACCTATGGATGGCAAATTGATTACCTGCGAAATCGATGCCACTTATGCTAAATTTGCCCAATCTTACTTTAATAAAAGCCCCCATGGTCAAAAAATTGAAATCAAACAAGGCAACAGCATAACTATTATTCCAACATTGAACATCACCTTTGATTTCATTTTTATTGATGCAGACAAAGCAAATTATCCTCATTATTATGAGATGTTGCTACCAAAATTACGCACCCACGGCTTAATGGTCATAGACAATGCCCTATGGAAAGGTGAAGTAATAAATCCTCAAGATAAACGTACTCAGGCGATAGATGCTTTAAATAAAAAAGCTCGACAAGATGAAACCGTAGAAACGGTGATGCTCAGCGTGCGCGATGGTATGCTACTAATACGTAAACTTTAATTAAAGGGAAGCAATCCAGAAAAAGACTGGATCGCCTCACCGCTATTCCTTACAATGACGTTGTTTTTTATTTCTCAATCACACCACAAGCGATTCTTGCGCCACCACCACCCATAGGAGGGACGTCAGAATAATTGTCACCGCCCTCATGAATCATGATCGAACGCCCGCTAAGCTCAGCTAATTTTAGACGTTTTGCATAAAGGGTTTCTTTAGCCTGCCCATCCTTATCAACCTTTAACACAGAAAGATCACCCAAATGCCCTTTGCCATCAGGCCCTAAATGATGATTACTATGCTCTGGATCATAATGCCCACCCGCAGCAAGTCCTGCTTCCAATTTGCTATCTTTTTCACTTGCATTGCAGCTTGGATGCTCATGAATATGGAATCCATGCTCACCAGGGGATAACCCTTTAAGATCTGTTTTAATTTTTAGTCCTTGTGCAGAATCAGAGAAAGTGATTTCACCAATTTTTTCACCAATTCCTTTAGTAGCAGCATTATTATTGAGTAAATGTATGGTGACTACTTTTTTATCTGCACCTTCAGCAAAGGCTTGTTGTCCAAATAAGATCACCCCTAATAACATTGCCTTATTCAAAAAAACGCTTCTATTCCATTTCATTACCGCCTCCTTTAAACCATATTCCCCTCCTGATTGTAACGAGAGCGGATTGAGAAAACCACAACTTCCTTTTTAAGCAAAAGTAGCGCTCTTACGATGACCTGTGGTAAATTCATACCCAAATGTTTTTTAATTAATGTAATCATGGCTTATATCAATATATCTGGCTATAAATTCATAAAGCTGAATGCCTTATCTTTATTAAAACAAGACTTAACGCAAAAATGCTTGGAACTTGAACTTAAAGGCACTATTTTATTGAGCGAAGGTGGGATCAACGCCTTTTTAAGTGGTTCTCGAACGCAGATAGATAAATTTTATGAATTTCTGCCAACAACAGGGATCCCTTTTATTGATTTTAAAGAAAGCCATTCCAATAAAACGCCTTTTAACCAAATGTTGGTAAAAATTAAAGCTGAAATAGTGACAATGGGAATGCCTGATTTAGAGGTCGTCAACCAACCTGGACAAGCCATTAGCCCTGAAGCGTTTCATCAGTGGCTAGAAGAAGGTAAAGACTTTATTTTACTCGATACTCGCAATGAATACGAAGTTCGTTTAGGTAAATTCAAAAACACCGAGCATTTGCCGATTAAAAATTTTCGCTCTTTTCCTCAAGCTACGGAATCTTTACCTGAATCCTATAAAGACAAAATCATTATAACTTGTTGTACAGGTGGGATCCGCTGTGAAAAAGCGGTTCCTTTTCTTTTGTCGGCAGGCTTTAAAAACGTGATGCTCTTAGAAGGCGGGATCTTAAAGTACCTTGAAAAATATCCAAACGGTCATTTTGAAGGTGAATGCTTTGTCTTTGATAAGCGTATTGCTGTTGATACACAATTAAATGAAACGCATACGGTACAATGTCACCATTGCCGCCAACCTGTTAGCTGTCAAGATCAACTTTCAGAACATTATATACCCGGCAAATCCTGCCCTTTATGTATACTCGCGCCACTTTGAAACTAGGAGTTTCAAGTCCGTCATTGCGAGGAGT
>JAFECR010000002.1:27298-36063 GCA_018242045.1 Pseudomonadota bacterium
GCAATGACGGAACTCCTAATTTCAGACATTGTTGCCTGCACTCTCTCACCCCAGTCATGTACAACCTAAAGTTACACGCCTGGGGATCCGTTCGCTTGGCGCCCATTACCAAGGAATAATTTCACCATTATATCGCATGAATTTCACTGTACCTGGGGATGATGGATAATTTTCAATAACTTGTCGCATGCCTTTAACAGAATCCTGTGTTTGCAATTGTGCCGAAGCACCTCCCATCCTGGTTTTTACCCACCCTGGGTGCAAAACCAACACATCAATATGGCTTGGTGCTAAATCTATGGATAAACTTTTCATGATCATATTTAAGGCAGCTTTGCTGGCACGATAGCTATAATATCCGCCACTGCTATTTTCGCTAATGCTACCCATGCTGCTTGAAAGCACGACGATTAATTTACGTTCACTTTTAGCAACTTGTTCTTTTAAAGCCTCTATTAGCTTTAAGGGTCCAAGCGCATTGATTAAAAATGACTTGATCATGGTTTGGCTCGAAATATCTCCTAACGGCGGATCTACCTCTAAAAACCCTGCATTATTTATCAAAATATCAATTGGAAAGTTAATTTTTTGTTGGAGGCTTTTCAATTGTTCTTCATCGGTAACATCTAAAGATAAAATTTCAATATTGCTATACTGCGTTTTTAACATTTGCAAATCTGCTGCATCATTAACATTTCTGCAGCAAGCGATGACACGCCAGCCTTCTATTGCATACTGGCGTGTAAATTCAAGCCCAAGCCCCCGATTGCTTCCCGTGATTAAAATTGTTTTTGCCATTTAATACTATCTCCAACGTTTCGAGCCAATTAATTAACTATATTTTATTACCCTACTATGTTAGTGTGGCACGCTTTCTTAGCGCAAAAAAGCGCTATACTTTTTAAAATTAAAGCACGATAAATAACATAGGAACTTTAGAAATGGGTTTAGGACGCATTAGTGCAGGAAAACAGGCTCCGCAAGAAATCCACGTCATTATTGAAATCCCTGCGCACAGTGATCCAATTAAATATGAAGTCGATAAAAAAACAGGCACCTTATTTGTCGATCGTTTCTTGTCAACCAGCATGCATTATCCTTGCGATTACGGGTATATCCCCGAAACACTTTCTGATGACGGGGATCCTGTTGATGTCCTTGTTATCACTCCTTTTCCGGTAAACCATGGCTGTGTCATTAACTGTCGCCCAATAGGAATGTTAGCCATGACAGACGAGGCCGGCAAAGATCGCAAAATCATTGCTGTCCCTACGGATAAGCTTACAAGCCTCTATCAACATGTACAAAACTTAAACGATCTTCCACCTTCCTTGCTACAACAAATCGCTCATTTTTTTACTCACTATAAGGACTTAGAAGAAGGAAAATGGGTAAAATTAGATGGGTGGTTAGATGCAGATGCAGCAAAAGAAGAAATAAGCCAAAGCTTACAACGCTTCTCAGATACACTCACGCCATTTTGATTTTAGGCGAGGCGCCAAGCGCATGAATCCCCAGGAGTGTACGCTTTGGTACATGACTGGGGTGAATAAGCGCAGGCAACGAAGCATAAATTCAAAATGGAAAGAGTATAAAGGCGGTGATTAACACCGCCTGTCTTACCAATCATTTCTCTTATCACCTGCATCGTGAACACCACATCAAAATAGTATAAGTTATTCACCATAGATATATGCAGGACAATCCATGTTAAATACCCTTTATGTTGAGCCAAGCGAAGCCGATAAAGCACAAATACACGCTTTCATCCTTGATTTTTTAAATGACGAAGAAGTGCTGCAACTTGAGTCTGAAAAAGAACGCATTGATTACCTTAAAGAAAAACTGGAAAACATATCGCTTAGTTTGAGCGATGCTCAAATCAAAACCATGCTTAACGCAAGTACACAAGTTGCAGCAGACATCGAAACACAAGTGTTAAGGCTGCAAGGTAAAAAATTAAATCCTAATGTTAAATTGGCCCTGCAAAGCAGTTTATGTTTAGCAGCAATTTATTGGACCCCCGAACTATTTGCGCTTTACACCAGCAAAGAAATCTTAAAGAAGATACTACAGCCTAAAATAGGAAAAAAAGCTGCCGATCGCATTGATTTTTGTGCCACGATTGCTGCCCAGCAAATTTGTCCTCAATATTCGCTTTTATACCATTTAAACAATGTGTTGCCAGAATCGATTGCAAATTTAAATCTACTTTATCGTCTTCCTGCGCTTGTCGCAATTTCTCTGTATTTACAGCAAGCGGCTGAGCCAGTGCACCAATTAGTATCTGCCGCAACAAATCAAGTTGCTCAAGGGGCAAATTTAATTTGGAGCAAATTACCGGCAAAATCAAGGCTTCAAAACAAACAAGAAACTAGCGATACGCAAATTAAAAATGAACCTCTTGATGAAACTACAAAACAAAAATGCTTAAAAGATGAATCCGCAAAACCAAATGAAAATGCAATAGAAAATTGCTTAAAAGATGAATCCGCAAAACAAGATGAAAACATAGATACCATATCTGAAAAAGAACCTCCCTCTTCCATGAATGTTAAATTGAAATAAAAGTTAAAGGTGAATTATGCTAAATCTACTTTATAAAGGCCCGGATGAAGAACAGAAAAAAACAATTAACAAGTTTATGACGACCTATATTCATCCTAACGCGAATGTCTACATAGGTCCAGATCAAACCAAGCGCGCCAAAATTAAGGAATTTATTGTCTGGGCTTTAAATGATAAAACATTGCAAGAAATGGATACCTTACCAAAACAAATCGCTTATCTTCGAGGCGCAATGGACCCCTCTCTTGAATTGACCGATATACAACTTGCAGTGATGCTTAAAATTCGTGACCGTGTTATTAATGATATTGAAGGAATATTAGTTACACTACATCACAAAAAATTACATCCCACGGCTAAGCTTGGATTGCAAATCAGTTTGTGTCTTTCGGCTATATATTGTACTCCTGAACTTTTCGCTTTATACACCGCCAAAGAAGCGATGACAGCATTACTGAAACCTCAATTAGGATTATACTCAGAATTAGCAGATAGGATAGCTAGCTTTGGCCTATTATTCACCGGTCAATCAATAACAAGTCAAATACGGTATATGCTACCGGCATCAATTACCAATCTTGGCTTTTTCGTAACTTTCCCCGCTCTTATTTTTGCTTCAATGCCTTGTAACTTTCTTTTAAAAAATGCAACTGAGCCTGTCAAAGAGTTAGGAGCTTTAGCAACACATCCCCAAACCATTGAAGCTGCCAGCGATTTTTTTGATATCCTGCATGGACAAGAAAGCGACGTGACAGCGCAAAAGTATCAGGGATCTTTGGCTTGCAAATCCACGCAAGAAATCAGCTCTGATGTTGGAAATGGTTTACGCTTTATTTGGAATAGCCTAACTAGACGCTCTAGTAATAATACCGTGCCAGTAAATGAGAACGTGAAGCTCAAATTAAATTAATTACAAAAATTGAACTGTTACGCGTTCGGTGAAGCGGCATAAAAGTTCATAAGGAATTGTGCCAGCATGTCTTGCAACAATTTCTATGGGCAATGCTTTGCCCCATAGCATTACTTGAGCACCAACGTCCACATGTTCCACTGCGGTTAAATCAACCGCTAACATGTCCATAGAAACACGCCCCACGGTTGAGGCTATTTGATCATTGATTAATACGGGCGTGCCATTTTTAGCGTGCCAAGGATAGCCATCACCATAGCCAATGGCAACAATACCAACTTTACTGATTTTCTTCTTACTTTCCCAAAGCCCACCATATCCAACCTTTTCACCAGGACCAACGTTTCTCACCGCGATAATTTCAGAGTATAACGACATCGCAGGAATGAGATTGAAATCCTTACCCACTGAATCTGGGAAGGGCGAAACACCATATAACATCAATCCCGGTCTCACCCAATCAGCATGCGTTTTTTTCCAAGCTATTATTGCAGCCGAATTTGCTAAACATTGTGCGCCTTGTCGCTCACCGATGATCTCTTTAAATCGATTGTATTGTTCCAGTGTTAGGGGATTATCTTTTTCTTCTGCTTGCACAAAATGTGTCATAAAGCCTATCAACTGAACATTGGGCAAAGACTGCAATAACTGCCAAGCTTCATCAAATTCATTTTGGGAAAATCCTAAACGATTCATCCCCGTGTTCACTTTAAGCCATACCTTAAATTTTTCTTGGGAACTTCCATATTGTTGTATCGCTTGAATT
This sequence comes from Pseudomonadota bacterium, assembly GCA_018242045.1. Classification (GTDB taxonomy): domain Bacteria; phylum Pseudomonadota; class Gammaproteobacteria; order Berkiellales; family Berkiellaceae; genus Berkiella. The sequence continues at coordinate 31,543 of JAFECR010000002.1, forward strand.
TGCTGCCAATGATGAACAACTAAAGTAAAATGATATTGTTGCACTTGGGCCAGTTCATCAGGGCGAAAAATCCCCTCCATTAACACTATATCGGTTTGCACGCCAGTCTGGCGAATTTTAATAGCTTCATCTATACAAGCCACGCCTAGGGCGTCACATTCTGACAAGGCTTTAGCAACCCGAGTTAAACCATGACCATATGCATTTGCTTTTACCATTGCAATAATTTTAGACTGGGGGGCCAAATGACGAACTTGTTTTAAATTATGCTGCAGCGCATTTAATGAAACTTGAGCCAGAACATGTCTTGCCATGTCTTAACCTATGTAGGAACAAAGTGTTCTGTCATAAAATTATCAAAGCGGGTGTACTGTCCCATAAAAGTTAAACGTAAAGTACCGATGGGACCATTACGTTGCTTACCAATGATAATTTCTGCTGTGCCTTTATCAGGACTATCTTCATTATAGACTTCATCTCGATAAATAAAAGCAATTAAATCAGCATCTTGTTCAATCGCACCCGATTCACGCAGATCTGACATCACTGGTCTTTTGTTAGGTCGCTGTTCCAAACTTCGATTAAGCTGTGATAAGGCAATAATAGGCACATTGAGTTCTTTAGCCAATGTTTTTAGGCCGCGCGAAATTTCAGAAATTTCTGCGGTTCTATTTTCAGAATTTGTCTGTCCTCTCATGAGCTGCAAATAATCGACAACAATAAGCCCCAATTTATCCTTTTCTCTTGCAATGCGTCTCGCGCGTGCGCGCATTTCTATTGGCGTTAAGGATGGAGTTTCATCTATAAAAAGTTTAGCACTGCTTAAAAGACCCACTGCAGATGTTAAACGCGTCCAATCTTCTTCCACTAATTTACCGGTACGTAATTTATTTTGATCGATACGTCCTAAAGAAGATAGCATTCTAAGAGCCAAGGCTTCTGCAGGCATTTCCATGCTAAATACTAATACCGACTTTTGACTTCGGATAGCAGCATACTCAGCAATATTCATCCCCAGAATGGTTTTACCCATGGAGGGTCGACCTGCGACAATCACAAGATCGCCAGGTTGTAATCCGGTAGTCATTTTATCCAAATCCGTAAAACCCGATGCAATACCTGTGACGGGGGTATTATTCTGAAAACGTTTTTCAATATTGTCCAATGTCTTGGCAACGATTGACCGGATGGTTTCAGGCCCTGCGCCTCTGAGCCCTTTTTCTGCAATATCAAAAACTTTCTTTTCTGCTTCATCTAAGATTTCTGCGCTAGCCCTGCCTTGAGGTTCAAAAGCAGATTCTGTGATAGCGCTGCCAACGGCAATCAACTCTCTTAATATCGAGCGCTCATAAACAATATCCGCATAGGCTGCTATATTGGCAGCGCTTGGGGTATTTTTTGCTAATTCTCCTAAGTAGGATAATCCACCGACTTCTTCATGAACCTCCATTTTTTGCAAGCACTCTGAAACGGTTATCACGTCGAGCGGCTTGTTTTCTTCCATTAATTTTGCCATCGCGCGAAAAATCAATTGGTGATCTTTACGATAAAAATGCTTTTCCATGATTTTATCGGCGATTTGATCCCACGCTCGGTTATCTAACATTAACCCTCCTAAAACTGCTTGCTCAGCATCTAAGGAGTGTGGGGGAAGTTTTAGTTTAGTCGTAACAGGATCGGGCGTTCGCAATGCTTCGCTTTCTCTAATCACGATAGAACCCTTATCAATTAAATAAAGATAAACGAAACGAAATTAAGGGAAATAGTTACTATTTCCCTTAATGATAGCAGGCTTATTTCTCGTCTTCAGGAACAACAGAAACCTTTGCTTGTGCAATCGCTTCAGCATGCAATTGAAGATCAATAACATATTCACCAAGTTCGCGTAGCGGGCCATTAGGTAATCGGATCTCTTGTCTTGAAACTTCAATGCCCTTTTCTTTAAAAGCACGTGCAATTTCAATGGTACCAATGGATCCAAAGAGCTTACCTTCCTCAGCAGAACGCGCCTTGATGATAAGGCGTACAGCAGCGATTTCTGCAGCCCGTTCCTGAGCCTTGCTTAAACGATCTTGCGCAGCTTTTTCCAATTTTGCTCTTTGTGCTTCGAACTGTGCAATATTTTCTTTTGTAGCAGGAACAGCTTTCCCTTGGGGAATTAAAAAGTTTCTTCCAAAGCCTTTTGCCACATTGACCTTGCTACCAAATTTTCCTAAATTTCTAACATTTTCAAGTAATATGACTTCCATATTAAACCTCTTATGGCTTTTAAGCCTATATTCTTAATGCCTATCGCAAAACGGGATCAATGCTAAGTAACGCGCATACTTAATTTCCCGTGCTAACATGTGCTGATAGATATTTTTAACACCCGTGATACGGCTGGGAACTATTTTCCCGGTTTCAGTTATATATTTGCGCAAAAAGCGAAAATTTTTAAAATCGATAAATTCAACGGGAATTTTCTTAGATGAAAATGGACAATATTTCTTTTTATTTCCACGCGCTCGCCATGTTGACATAAATTTCTCCTCGCAATTTAAATTTCTAATTCTTCTTCTTCCATAATGATGCGATCAATACCGCGCTCCATTCGTTCCTTTTCTTCTTCAGAACGTAGCATTGGAGAAACTTCGGTAATTGCAGCGTCACGTTGTAAAATTAAATGACGCAAAATTGCATCGTTATAGCGAAAAGCATGTTTTAAATTGTCAAGCGCTTCGTTGTCGCATTCAATGTTAAGTAAAACATAATGCGCTTTGTGCAATTTCTTGATGGGATAAGCAAGCTGTCTTCTACCCCAATCTTCGTAACGATGAACTTGTCCACCATTTTTCTCAGCCATTGCACGGTATCTTTCTACCATGGCACCGACTTGCTCACTTTGATCAGGATGAATTAAAACTACAATTTCATAATGCCGCATGATTGCTCCTCACGGTTAATAAGCACCCTACCTTACCAAACGGTAGTAGTGCAAGGAGTGTTAGTTAAGGGACTCCTATTTGATAATAGGAGAGTTGCGAAGTGTATAAGATAGGCCCACTAAATTCAAGCACTGGCCCAGACTATCGAAGTGGAAATATATGCTTTCGATTTTGAATTTAAGTATTAATCATTCAGTAAATGGTGCATTCTAATTGCCAATTGATTAAACGCAAGTCCCTGACTTATTTGCTCTGATTCAGGCTGTGTTTCATCTGGTGATAAATTACTTAATAACATCACCGTTGTTTGATTTTTAGGACAGTAACTTAGCATCGTTCTCACGCCTTCAATCCATCCGCCATGATGATAAAGCAACTGATCATGATGCTTATCAATAAATATGCCATAACCATACTGAGATCTCCCAAACCAAGGATCATGCACCGCTATATGAGGTTTTAACATTAAAGCAAGTGTTTTTGGTAAAAGGATTTTGTGTTGATATAACGCCTTTGTCCATTTTAACAAATCTTGTTGGGTTGAAAATATGCTAGCCCCTCCTTGTAATACCACCTCAAATGGATGTGTTACAACAGTCAATGGCGCAGTTTTATCCGACAATTTTGCACAGTAATAAATCAAATCTGATATTCTACCTTGTTGAATTAACTGCCCTTCCTCGACAACGGTTGGCAAAAAAGTGTTATCCATCTGTGCTACGTCAAAAAGACGCTTTTTAAAAAATTCACTTAAAGTCTGTTTACTTATTGTTTCAATAATGACACCAAGTAATAAAAAACCGGTATTACTATATTCAAATTTCGTACCTGGTTCAAATTTGAGAGCAGTGCGAGTGATACTTGCAAACAAATGCGCCATATTTTCTTTATGAGTGATGTTTTGCAAAAAGGTTTTATCCGTATAATTCACCAAACCGCTAGAATGCGTAAGCATATGATGTACAGTAACCTGATTGGCCCAAGCAGGCATATGGCCTTGCCAAACAGGGTGATGCTTGGGTAAGTAATCTACAATGGGTTGGTGAAGCTTGATTTTACCTTCTTCTTCTAATAATAAAATGGCAACCGCAGTAAATTGTTTTGAAATAGAAGCAATGGGAAAAACTGTTGTTGGCGTAAAAGAACTTTTTTGTGCAATATTGGCGTAGCCTACGTGTTTTTCAAAAATTCTTTGGTTTTGCCTTGTAATTAAAATAACTGCATTTAATTGAAATTTTGCTTGATACTCAGCAAGTATTTGTTCCAAAGTTATTAACATAGGCTCGTTAGCAAATAAAGACATTGTCATCGATTGGCACACTAAAAGCAATATAAGAAAAAGCTTAATCTTCATGTTACGCAAGCAACAAAGCATAAATTTAAACTGGGAATATATACTGCTTCCACTTTGAATTTAGGAGTTCCGTCATTGCGAGCTTTTAGCGAAGCAATCCAGAAAATATCAAGATTTAATCTGGATTGCTTCGTCGCAGACTACTCGCAATGACGGACTTGAAACTCCTAGTGTCAAAGTGTAAAGAGTAGATTTCAAGTAAGAAAGCATGAATACAAGAGTTTCGTTATTAACAGGCGT
>JAFECR010000030.1 GCA_018242045.1 Pseudomonadota bacterium
AGCGCAGGCAACAAAGCATAAATTTAAATTGGGAAGAGTATATTACTATGATCTACTTTTAGTAAGAATATCGGTTACCTTAGCATTAGGATATTGGGCGTTTAGCAAAATTTTATTACTTTGTTCCTTATTCTTATCGCCAAAATGCCTGGCTATCTCAATAGCCAACAACAACGATCGTGCCGTTGGTTTTGAAAGTTTAGCAAAGCGCTCATGAAATTCCTTTGCTTCATTAAATTGACCTAACTGATATTTGATAATACCCAGCTCTAATAATGAATCTGAACGAGCCGAATCATAACGCAGCGCTTTTTCAAAATATTCAGTGGCTTTGGCAACATCTGGTATTTGCAATACACAAAGACCGGCATTTTCATAAGCTTGTGAGGTTGAGTTAAAGTTAGGATCTTCGAGTGCTTTTAGGAATTCTTTTTCAGAATGCTTGTATTGATGTTGACGGCACAAAAAAGCCGCATACATATTATGTTCATTGCCCCCAGTAGGGTTTAGACTAATCGCTTTTTCATATGCCTTTTGAGCTTCTGTATTTTCACCAACCCTTTCAAGAAAATAACCATAAGTATAATGAACCTCGGGCAAATCGGGGGCTAATTCTTTGGCTTTGATAAATTTTGATTTAGCACGACTTACTTGATCTTGCGTTAAATAACTTAAACCCAATTCAAGATTTAATTTAGCTGCTTTTGTTTTATCTGCAGGTGGAAGATCAAAGTTCATCCATGAATTCATACTACTTTGGGGTTCTTTAAGTTTTGGTTTAGAACAAGCAAACAATGAAGCGATGCAGATAAGAATGAAAAAAGTCCTTTTTCTCATAATGTTGCTCCTAAGCAAATGAAGTCGCTTGTTTTTCTTCTTGAGTATCTTTTTGGGTATTTAGAATAAGCGTTTGTTTAAATTTCAAGTTGCGTTGTGTTTTGTCATTCACTTTGCCTGCAAGCTGACCGCAAGCTGCATCAATTTCATCTCCTCGGGTTTTACGCTTTAAGGTCACCAACCCACCCGTCATTAAAATATCCTGAAAACGTTGAATGGTTTTTTCGTCGGAGCGCTCATACTTTGTGCCTATAAAAGGATTAAAGGGGATTAAATTTACTTTGGAAGGAACTTCTTTTAGCAGCTTAATAAGTTCATAGGCATGCTCTGGCTTATCATTGACCCCCTTAAGCATAACGTATTCCATGGTGATGCGGCGTCTCTTATCCTCTCCAAGATATCGCTTACATGCTGCTAACAGTTGTGCTATTGGATATTTTTTGTTTAAAGGGACAAGCTCTGAGCGCAAAGTATCGTTGGGGGCATGTAATGATACTGCTAATGCAACATCGCAGGCTTGCGCTAAACGATCGATCCCAGGAACAACCCCGGAAGTACTTAAAGTAACTCGACGTTTAGATAAACCATAAGCAAGATCATCTAACATCAAATTCAATGCCATTACCACATTATCAAAATTTAACAAAGGTTCACCCATGCCCATCATCACCACATTGGTCACAGGCCGGTCAATGGCTTTAAATATACCTTCTTTTTTTAAAGTTTTAACGACCACCCACAATTGACCAATAATTTCTGCTGCAGTTAAATTGCGCTGAAACCCTTGCTGTGCCGTATGACAAAAGCGACAATTTAGCGTGCAACCCACCTGAGATGAAATACATAAGGTTGCTCGTTCCGGTTCTGGGATATAAACTGTTTCAATGGCACTCCCACCTTCGACTTTAAACAACCACTTGCGTGTACCATCTTTAGCAAGATGTTCGCTTATAACTTGAGGAGCCTCAATAACACATTGTGCTGCTAATTTTTCTCGTAATGTTTTGCTCAAATTGGTCATTTGAGCAAAATCATCACACATTTGGGAATGGATCCATTTTATGAGCTGTTGCGCACGAAATGGCTTTTCGCCCAAATCCATTAGCGTTTGAGTAAGCGCTTTTTGATCTAGCCCCAACAAGTTAGTTTTACTCACTATCTTATCCGCTCACAAATTTCATTAGCATTAAAGAAAAAACGGATTTCTTTTTGGGCTGTTTCAGATGCATCCGAACCATGCACGGCATTCTCATCAATAGAACGAGCAAAATCAGCACGAATGGTTCCTTTTGCTGCTTGTTTAGGATCGGTTGCGCCCATGACTTCTCTATTGACGGCAATGGCATTTTCGCCCTCAAGCACTTGAACAAGCACTGGTCCACTTATCATAAAAGTAACCAAATCTTTAAAGAAAGGACGTTCTTTATGAACTTCATAAAATCCTTCTGCTTGCTCACGCGTCAATTGCATCATTTTGGCAGCAACAATCCGAAGATTTGCTTTTTCAAAACGGGCTAATATTTCGCCAATGTGGTTTTTCGCCACTGCGTCGGGTTTTACAATCGATAAAGTGCGCTCTACAGCCATAGATAACTCCGTGGTCATTGTTCCAACTAAAAAACGTTGCAGTACAATATTATACTAGAGCAAGCCCTTCTTCGCTAACTTGTTCTGCGACGTCATTAAAAAAAGCAAAATTGCTGAAAAAATCAATATTTTTATAACTTATCTGAGCAGCAAAACTTGCTCTGCGTTTGTATTTTCTGTATAGTGCCAATTCAAACAAATCAAGAAACATGACTAACATTTTTTGTGGAGTAGCTATGCTAGTAGGTAGAAATACACGTGAACATTCAATCTTTAAAATCAATAATTTATTAACCCTTTGCATTGATAAAAAGTTCGATATTTTCGACTCAAGTGTCCCATTTATGTTAAAAATTCCTTCCAGTGGCAATAAAGAACTTGCAACGATGCTCAAGGAAATAAATTGGCAGGATAGTCCTGAAAACATTGCTCTTACCCTTAAAGCCAAGATAAACGCGTACAATGCAAAAATTACTATAGAAGAAAAAGAAAAATCTACTTCTTCTGCTTTATCTAATTCATCCTCTGAAAAAAAAACACAATTTCAAGGATCTCTCCCCGTCATTAACGGTAACACCGTCGCCCACCTTGTTGTCAATATTATGCAACACAGTGCTATCTTACCTCATGACAGTATTGATGTTCTCGCTGCCAGAAATATCTTAATTGATCAACTCGTCGCTTTTAACGCAGATTTAACCAAAAAGAATTCACCTAGCTATAATAATTCTGAATACTTAGCGTTAAGTGCTACCAAAGCAAAAATTATTACGCAATTTAACCAATTTTTTGGACAACTTTGCCAAAAAGGGCACAGTGCCTCTGTGCAAGCTTTTCATAACTTCCTACATCTTGGATATATTATTAGCCAAGATGAAACTAATAAGATGGATGCTAATCAAATCGGCACCATCCTCGGCTCGTCGATGTTAGATGCCATGGAATTAGATAGCTGTCTATGCAAACAAAGTAGTAACGGACTCATCAATACAGGCTCAATGATGGCAGAATACCATCTTTTTGCAAAAGTAATGGCCATCTTAAGTGAAAACAAACTTTTTAAAGCCCCCTTTGATATTGCTTTCTATAAAGACTTTCAACAATCTCAAGACGATCTAGATGCAGCACAAAAAGCATTATGCGCCACACTTTGGCAACGCATCAGTGTGAATGATGTCACGAATAATATGTCGACTCTTACTATCACCCCCCCCATCAGTGCGAGCGCACCCCTCACTACTGCGACTAAGACTTTGCCTAGATCAAAAACTGAAAAACAAGATCAGCCTTTTGTCGTAAGTAAGCGTGAAAGCTCTTCTGTTAAAGATAATAAGATTAAAAAAGATAATCAGGATAAGGAAAAAACAAAATCCACAAAACACAGCAGTGAAAGAGCTAAAAAGCGCTTATCTGAACCTCATCCCGAATACATGCCAGGTTATAAAAGCTTGAAAAGAAGCTTAGGTGCACGATCAACAAGCAATGCAAGAGCGACTCAAGAGGTATCTACATCTCTTTCAAGCTCTACCACATCAACAACACAAACAATGCCGACGAACAAAGAGCTCCGTTCTCCCTTAGCAAGTTCTTTAACAACATTGCCATCTCAAACGACTGAAAGTCAAACACTTGACCGTCATATACTTGAAGACAGCAATGAAATTAAAGTCAAACCCAGAAAATTAGGCAAAAAAGAGAAAAATTAACTATTCCACCTCAGCAATCCAGGCCATCTGGATTGCTTCGAGGATTTTTTCGTTACATTTTTTAGGATCATCACCAAAGTGCGCTAAAGCGCATACCCAGCGATGTAGATCAGTGAAGCGAACATATTGAGGATCCTCCTCTTGGTGTTGCTGCGCCAGTTCTTGAGCAATTTCTTGTACATCGGTCCATAAATACTTCATGAGCGTTTCTCCGCTACTTGATTAAGACTATATTTTGGAACTTCAACAACGAGATCTTGTTTTTCAACTCTTGCTTGGCAACTCAAACGCGACTGGGCTTCAAGCCCCCAGGCTTTATCAAGCAAGTCTTCTTCACGTTCAGATGGTGCTACAAGTGAATCATATCCTTCTCGCACAATCACATGACAAGTCGTGCAAGCGCAAGATTTTTCACATGCGTGTTCAATCTCAATTCCATTTCGCAATGCTGCATCCAAAATGGATTCACCCACCTCGGCTTCTATCGTTAAGCCTTCAGGACATATTTTACTATGTGGTAAAAAAGTGACTTTGGTCATGAAAAATCCGCCTCAACGTCCACAATAGCTTTACCAACCAAGGTCTTTGCAAGCACTTCATTTAAATGCTTTGTCGCAAATTCTTGAACCAACACATCCACTTGTTTGATTGCTTGGGTAATGTTATTTAATACTTGGCTTTGCATCGCTTTGGAAAGCATTAATTTTGCATTAACCAATGCTTGCCTATCTTTAGTTAATAAATGCCCTTCTTGTATCAAGACTTTCTCAATACTCTGGTGCAATTGTTCTGCCTCCAACAATTTTTCACTCAATTTTCGAGCTAGCAGATCATATTTGGCATTTTCAATTGCATCTTCAATGCTATGATGAATACTCTCATCATTTAAATCTGCAGTTGCTTTGATGTCAATTGTGCTTTCTATACCAGATAATTTTTCAATGGCACTCACATTTAACAGGCCATCACAATCGATACGAAAAGTAACTTCAATTCTAGCCTTACCGGCAGGCATGGCAGGAAAACCACTTAGCTCAAAGTGTGCCAAAGATTGGCAATCTTTGGCTAATTCTCTTTCTCCTTGCAACACATGCAAAGATAACCCGGTTTGATTATCTTGATAAGTGGTAAAACTTTGACTTGCTTGTGCTGGAATTGGGGTATTTCGCATTAAAATCTTTTCGGCCATGCCTCCCATCATTTCAATGCCTAATGACAATGGAATAACATCTAAAAGTAATGCATTTTTAAATGTTGGATCGCCCGATAAAATACTGGCTTGAATTGCAGCCCCTATGGCAACTACCTTGTCAGGATCAAGATCCGTTAGAGGGGCTTGCCCAAAAAAAGCTTCAACTTGTTGTCGAAGATAAAGTGCTCTTGTCATGCCACCCACTAATACAACATGTTCGATAGCTTCTTTTGCAATGGCAGCATCTTTTAAAACACGTTGACAAATGTTTAAAGTGCGTTCAATTAAGGGATGGATCAGCTGATTAAAAGCAGTTAAGGTTAACTCACCCTGCCAACCTTGAAATTCAATCACAGTAGAAGGATAAATACTTAGATCTTCCTTTGCTTTTCGAGCAAGTAAGCGCAGATCGGCTTTATTAACTGCGCTTGTCGGCAATCTTTCTAAAACCCAGTTTACAATCAAATCATCAATATCATCCCCGCCTAGCTCAGTATCACCTGCGGTTGCTAATACCTCAAAAACGCCTTGAGATAATTGAAGCAAAGATACATCAAAGGTGCCACCGCCTAGATCATATACCAAACATGTCCCTTGGGTGCCCTTGTCCAAACCATATGCAAGTGCGGCGGCGGTTGGCTCATTTAATAATCGCAGCACTTTCACACCGGCAAGTTTCGCTGCCGCTTTGGTTGCTTGACGTTGTGCATCGTCAAAATAGGCAGGCACGGTAATAACCGCTTCATGGATATTTTCGTCTAATTGGCGTGCTCTTTTTAAAAGCGCTTGCAAGATTTCAGCCGAAATTTGCACGGCATCGACCTTGCCTGCAACAGTATGAAACTGACTTTGGCTCTTGCCTATGAGGCGCTTGATAGACATAAAAGTATTTTGCGGATCTGTCGTAAAAGCGTTTTTAGCAGCATGCCCTACTTCTATTTTTTCTGGCAAATAGCGCACAACCGAGGGCAGCAATGCCTCATTGAATTCATCCAACAATACCTTAATTTCACTCTCATGATGTAATGCTACCAGTGAATGGGTAGTACCCAGATCGATACCAATGGCACGTGATTTTGCTGGTTTTGGTTCTTGAATTTGTAACAACGGCATTTCGCTTTACTTACTTATCTAGGTTCATTTAATTCTTGCACAAGCTTAACATAAAATAGCATTTGTCGAGTCAATAAGCGTGCTTCCATTAAAGTGTGACTTGACACTGGTATATCCAATATTTCACTTAATCTCTTTTCACAGTCTAAAAGCGCTTGTTCAACTTGAACTTTAACAATGTGCGCTTCTTTATTTGCCAAGTGCTCTCTTAGCTCCATTTGATGGCTTAAAAAATCCATTGGCATTTGCGTGTCTGTTTCAGCTTGAATGTCAACACCATGTAATTTAAGCAAATATATTGCCCTTTTTAAAGGAGAACACAGTACTGAATAGGCTTCATTGACCATCGCGCTCAAAATGGCTGCTTGCCTTTTTTCTATCAAAGTTGCATCAACAAAATTATCTGGATGCACTTGCTTTTGCAGCTGATAGTAACGTGATTTAATGGTGGCTTTATTTTGCGTAAATATCGGTGATAAGCCAAATAAGGTGAAAAAATCTTGATTTAAATTAATCATTCTTCATCAACAAGCGTAAAACTTTCACCACAGCCACATTGATGGCCAACATTAGGATTATCAAAATGTAAACCTTCGTTGATACCTTCTTTTTTCAAATCCATCACTGTACCTCCTTGAAAAAACTTAAGGTAAATCTCTTTATCTATCAATACGGTGACATCTTCTGTGATAAAGGCGTAATCGACTTCCTTTTTACTTTGAGGATACGCATATTCCAAAACATATTCATATCCCGAACAACCTGCTTTTTTCACTCCGACACGGATCCCTATAGGTTTACTCGCTGATTTTGCCAGTGAACGTCGAATATGATCTAAGGCATTTTGAGTCATTTGCAAACCAGGATCTTTACTTGGCAGATCAACTGGCTTTTGCATTTTCAACTGATTCATGTTTTGCTCGATAATCTTTAATGGCGGCTTTGATGGCATCTTCTGCTAATAATGAACAATGAATTTTAACTGGAGGCAGTTTTAATTCTGCTGCAATTTGCGTGTTCTTGATTTCATCCGCTTGCGCTAAAGTTCGCCCTTTTAACCATTCTGTTGCCAATGAACTAGAAGCAATGGCAGAGCCACAACCAAAGGTTTTAAAGACGGCTTTTTTAATTGTGCCGGTTTCTTCATCAACCTCAATTTGCAATTTCATCACATCACCACAAGCCGGTGCGCCGACCATGCCTGTTCCAACATGAGGACTGTTTTTATCCAAATTACCCACATTACGTGGATTTTCATAATGATCTATCACTTTTTCGTTGTAAGCCATGTTAACCCTCAAATATTAATGGGCTGCCCATTCAATCGTGTTTAAATCGATGCCTTCTTTATACATATCCCACAAAGGCGACATGTCACGAAGACGCGTAATAATATTGCGCACAGATTTTATCGCAACGTCGACTTCCTGTGCTGTGGTAAAACGTCCTATGGAAAATCGTAAGCTACTATGTGCTAATTCGTCATTCAAACCAAGGGAACGCAGCACATAGGAAGGCTCAAGGCTAGCCGAAGTGCAAGCAGAGCCCGAAGAAAGTGCTAAATCCTTTAACCCCATGATAAGCGATTCACCTTCAACATAATTAATACTGATATTCAAGATCCCCGGTAAGCGCAGTGAAGGGTGGCCATTTAAATAAATTTCTTCGATATCTTTTAAACCATCCCATAATCTATCTCGCAAAGCGCTGATCCGGTTTGCTTCTATAAGCATTTCCTGTTTTGCTATTTTGCAAGCCTCACCCATGCCAATAATCTGGTGAGTTGCCAAAGTACCTGATCGCAACCCTCTTTCATGACCTCCGCCATGCATTTGAGGAGTTAATCTGATCCTGGGTTTGCGTCGTACAAACAGGGCACCGATACCTTTTGGCCCATACAACTTATGACCAGAAATCGAAAGTAAATCTATTTCGTTACTTTGCATATCTAAGGGTATTTTTGCTACCGATTGCGCTGCATCCACATGAAAAATAATGCCTTTTTGACGCGTAAGTTTACCGATGGCCTCAATAGGTTGCACAGTCCCAATTTCATTATTAGCATGCATAATGGATATCAGGATCGTATCTTCACGGATAGCGGCTTGAAGATTGTCCAAGTTAATTAGACCTTGAGAGTCTGGCTCAAGATAAGTGACTTCATACCCTTCTCTTTCTAATTGCCGACAGCTATCTAAGACCGCTTTATGCTCAATTTTGCTTGTTATAATATGTTTGCCTTTTCGTTGATAAAACTGTGCCGCACCTTTAATTGCTAAATTGTCAGATTCTGTGGCACCGCTTGTCCAAATAATTTCACGCGGATCGGCGTTAATCAAGGAGGCCACATCACAACGCGCCGCTTCAATCAATTCTTCTGCTTGCCATCCATAAGTATGAGAACGTGAGGCAGGATTACCAAAATCCATTTTCATACAACTTAGCATTTTTTCAATAACACGAGGATCCATCGGTGTTGTTGCGGCATAGTCAAAATATAACTGCTTGACGTTAGGCATGTTCTACCTTAATAAAATGTATGGGGGTTTGTTTACGCCTGGCAACTGCCATGACTTGGGGCTTTTCTGCAAGCGCACGCAGCGTTATCCCTTGAAAAAAATGAGCAATTTTGTGATTCAGTTCATCCCAAAGATGATGTGTCAAACAAACACCGCCCTCGTGACAATTGGCTTTACCTTGGCAACGAGTCGCATCTATACGTTCATCAACAGCGTCGATTATATCTGCTAAAGTAATTGCCTCTGGAGGGCGCGCCAAAATATAACCACCTCGTGGACCACGCACACTTTTTAGCAATCCTTTAGACCGCATAATGCCTGCCAGGCGTTCTAAATAAGTAGGTGAAATGCCATGACGTAACGCCAAGGTTGAGATGGTTATCGGGCCTTCTTTTTGATGGATCGCTAAATCCAGCAATGCAGTGACAGCGTATCGACCTTTTGTTGTTAGCCTCATGACAAACTCGTATTGTTTAATCGCTAGCAGGTTGCCATACCCGACTAAAATAGTCAAGATTAAGTGAAGTGAGTCATTTTTAAGGCTTTTAGACGAGGTCCAGCGTGCAAAAATGATTTTATACAACGCAAAAAATAAATCGTCTGTCGCTAAGGGGACTTTGCTTGAGTGCACAAGTTTTTGAAATAACGCTGGCACGCCTCTACATAGATGCTGCTTTTCGAATTAAATTTCTTGATGATCCACAAAAGGCGTTAGCTGATTGTGATCTTACAAGGCAGAACTAACAGAAACTCAAGTCAAGTTGCTTCAAAATATATTCACTAAAGATATTAGGGGGCAGTTGATAAATGGGTTCTTAATTGAAGCAAACAAGGAATTTCCGCAAAAAAATACTTTGCCGCCAAACTTGATGCTAAATAATAAGCTAGAATTTGGTTCCCCGAGTGGGACGATTTTCGAACTTTTCGGGTTGAGATACTTGAAACGGTTAAAAACATACCTGGGAAGTTAATTGCTTAAACCAACCACTATCAGCAAAGCTATTTTCTATTCACGATCGATGCTTTTTTAAAATGTAAGCCAGCAAATTAAATAATTTGCTGCAAGGACATTCCAAATGCTTGACAGAAAGTAAACGTTTACTTACTATTTGCTTTCCATAATTTGTTGGAATGATTGCTAAAATGGAAATAAAAACCAAATCAACAAAAGAAAAGCTCGATTCAATGGCCATGTCTTTGTTTATTAACAAAGGCATTGAAGGAACTTCTATCCGCGATATTGTATTTGGTATTGGATTAACGGAAGGTGCTTTTTATCGTCATTATAAATCTAAAGATGAGCTGATCAAAAATTTATTCCTAAAGTCCTATTTGGATTTGTCAGGAAAAATCACTGCCATACTGAGAAAAAATCATTCTTTTGAAAAAAAATTATCAACTCTAATAAAATTTTTATGTGAAAGCATCGATAATGATCCCGTCTTGTTTCAATACTTACTTGTCACGCAACATAACCTTTTGACTTTGGTACCTGCCGACGCAAAGACGCCATTTATAGTTGTTAAAGAATTTTTTCAACAAAGCATTGATGAGAAATCATGCAAAATACAAGATGCTACTTTTTGTGCCACTATATTTTTGGGGATCATTGTTCAATCTCTTATTTCGAGGAAATATAAGAGAAGTGACAAAAAAATGATGGAGGATTATGAAAATATTTTAAATGTTATAAAAGACTCAATGGTTAATAATTAAACAATTTGAAGTGAGAAAGATATGAAAAGAATTAGCGTAGTATGCTGTTGTATTCTTTTAATTATCCTAAATGTTAGTAATGCCTATGCATCTAATAAACAACAGGAATTAAAAAATTTAGAAAGGTTGTTGTTAGAAGATAAAGCACGCCCTGAAAATAGTATTCAAAGTGAGATATTTAAGCGCTTTAAAGACAGCCAGTTATTGACTGTTGAAGAAAAGAGCAAATGGATAGAACATCATGTTGAAAATTTGAGTTCGCCATTTTATTTGCTCAATGCTGTATATTTATCCCAGCAAAAGCAATATCAAAAAAGTGGCGTCTGGTATGTGTTTGGAAGTTTAAGATTAGATTTCGATGTTCTTAAATGTAAAGATCGAACTGTAATAGGATCAGCTAATACTTTAAAGCAAGTGTTATTGCAGGATATGGATATTGGGGCTTCTAATAAAAATCCTGAAACCTTTGCGAAACATTATCTTGTATGGATAAATAGAGCTTGGGATCAAGGCCTAAAGTTGCACTATGAAACGCCAAATTCACAAAAATATCCCTATTATTTAGCGAATATGGGCATGCAAGCTATTTCCGCCAACCTAAAACAGAACAAAATTTCTAAAGCTGATCTTTTTGTGCCTGAGATAAAATGGAAGGACTTAGAAAGAAAGCGTATTAAGGAATTGAATCCACATCAAGAAACGAAAGTTTCTAAAAAATAAATAATTAAGGTGTCAATATGAAGTTAAAATTATTATCATTTGTAGTTGTATTATTTTTTTCTTCTTCAACTTGCTATGCCGCACCACGTATCATTAAGAATCAAGAGAGCGAATTGCGAGCTCCTACCTGTATTTTGAAAGGTAATGTAGTGTCTGGTAACTCTATGTTCACTACGCTTGAAATGAATTTTATTAAAAGAGAAAGTGACGTTTTGCTATTAATTCAAGCTGCAAGTGTAAAATATCAACTTAAACCTAACAGTCGAATAAAATTTGAAATTATCACTTCAAGAGGTGAACACTCATCGATTGTATTGGAAAGGGCAATGGATTTAAGTTATCTATACATAAATGAATTACAAACGCATTATGATAAGTCTTTTAAGATAGACTTACCATACATGCTAACAAATCAGCAGTTTAAATTAATACAGTCCGCAAGATCAATAAATTACATTGTTGAAACATCAAATGGCGATAAGCGTGGTTCTTTTCAGCCACAGAATATTTCTAGCATGAGAGCTTTTTACATGAAGTGTTTCTGAATTTCACTCCACGCTTGCAAAGTTTGTTGTGTTTATGCTTAATTTTTTCCTTTTACTGGAACAATTTCGAACACTTAAAAGCTTGCCATGGTATGGTATCAGTAGGTATTTAATCGTATGAGCCCATCTATTGAATTAAAATATAAACTTATTTCAGCGAGTCTTGCATTTATTTTATGGGGGACTTGGACTTATTACATAAATGATGGAACAACAAGAATCAGCTCTGCTTTCTCCCAAGGAATTGCTAGCCTCATTATTACTTTTCTCATGGTAAGAGCAGTCAGTTATTTTTATAAAAAGTTTGCAAATGGCAAGTTTCGTTTAATTTTGCCAGCGCTGCTTACTATTAGCGTCACTGGATGTTGCTTAGTGAGCATTCACTATATTGTTGGAACAAAATATATTGTTTTGACTGTTTTACCGCCTTTAATTATCGCTTTTCTATTTTGTCTCTTTACTACGAATCATTTTGGACGAAGATAAATTATGAATATAAGAAGGCCATTAACTATCAGAAATAACAAGATGATGTACTCCATGGCCGCTTGGCTAAGCAAAAAAAATGTTACCCCCAACCAAATATCACTCTGCAGTGTTTTTTTTGCATTACTTTGTACTATCAGCATAGTAATGTCATCTGGGAAACATTCATGGCTTGCCTTTATTCTATCATCAATTTTTATCCAAGCTAGGTTATTATGCAATTTATTAGATGGCATGGTTGCAATTGAAGGCGGGAAAAAAACAAAATCAGGTGAGTTATTCAATGACATACCTGATCGCTTCTCAGATTTGCTCATTATTGTACCAATAGGCTTTATGATTAATTTGGGTGGAATGGGAATCACTTTGGGTTGGCTAGCAGGAACGCTGGCTGTAATGACTGCTTATGTAAGAAATCTTCATGCATTTTTAGGCTCATCCGTTGATTATCAAGGACCAATGGCTAAACAACATCGCATGGCAGTATTGACATTATCATTTTTATTAGCAGCTATAGAATCATATTTTGCTGCACATCGTTATGTATTAGTCGTTGCATTGATCTTAATCAGTATTGGATGCCTTATAACCATTGTTAGGCGAATCTTGAACGCTTATTACTATTTGGAATTTAATCATGAATAATATTCCATCACATGCTATTTGCGCCATGTTGGCGGTAATAGGTTTGTTAATTATAGCTAATTTAACAAAAATGATATTACAAAGGCTAAATCCAGAAAAAGATTATAATGAGTTGCGACTGCGTATTAACTCTTGGTGGTTAATGGTAGGTTTATTATTTGTGATTTTATCTATTGGTAATCAAGTAGCAATCATATTCTTTGGATTTATCAGCTTTATTGCTTTGAAGGAATGTTTATCAATAGTTCCGCTACGACAAGCTGACAGGCGTGTTATTTTCTTAGCCTATCTCTCTATTCCGTTCCAATATTATTGGATAAGCATTCATTGGTATGGAATGTATCTTATTTTTATTCCAGTATATATGTTTTTATTATTACCGATGCGGATGGTATTGATAGGTGAAACGCACGGTTTTATTCGTTCACTCGGTATAATTCATTGGGCAGTTATGTTAACTGTATTTTGTTTAAGTCATCTTGCATATATTCTTGCTTTACCCGTACTTAACCCTCAAGCTGGCAATGTCGGTCTTGTATTATTTTTATTGTTTTTAACCCAATTTAATGATGTGGGCCAATATATATTTGGCAAATTATTTGGAAGAGTCAAAATTATTCCTAAAGTAAGCCCCAATAAAACGGTGGAAGGATTTTTAGGAGGGCTTATTTTGGTAACAATTTTTTCTGGTTATTGCGCACCATTGCTGACGCCATTATCCCTTAAGCATAGCCTTATCTTAGGCATAATTATAGCTTTCTCTGGATTTATTGGCGATACAGTTATTTCAGCAGTTAAGCGGGATTTGCAGATAAAAGATAGTGGAAAATTGATACCAGGTCATGGAGGTATTTTAGATAGATTAGATAGTTTGACTTATACTGCACCCATATTTTTTCATTATATTTATTATTTTTACTACTAAGTTTATGAAAAACCTAATTAAAATATTATTCATTTATTTTATTACTCGGCCAATAATCTTAATTATGTTAGGTTTAAATGTTGTTGGTCGAAAAAATATGCCTACTAAAGGTCCTGCTGTTGTGTTGGCTAATCACAACAGCCACTTGGATACATTAGTACTTCTCAGCCTGTTTCCCTTATCTGTTATCAATAAAGTTAGACCGGTCGCAGCTGTTGATTATTTTTTTAAAAACAAATTAATTGCATGGTTTTCTGTTTATTGTTTGGGGATCATCCCTTTAGATAGACAAGGTGGCACTAATAAAGAACATATATTTAACGATTGTTATACTGCACTAGATAATAATGAGATTTTAATTATTTTTCCTGAAGGAAGTCGTGGTCATCCTGAAAAATTGAGCAGATTAAAAAAAGGGGTGTTTTATCTACTTAAAGATAAGCAAAATATTCCAATCTTTCCTGTTGTAATGCACGGACTTGGTAAATCCTTACCTAAAGGTGAGGTGTTATTAGTGCCATTTAATTGTGATGTTGTCATTGGTGAACCTCTTGAAAAATATGAGAATGCCCAATCCTTTGTTAAAGGCCTGGTTGATACTTTTGATAAATTATTTAAATTGTGTTTAACAAAAGCCACATCGGGATGTTAAAAGCTTGAATGAGAAAGAGAAGTAAAAAATGTGCGCTAGAGATTAGTAAGCTGGCTCCCCGAGCGGGACGATTTTCGAACTTTTCGGGTTGAAATTGAGCAAGCATTTAATATTGGTGTTAATTTATGACCGCTGTGATTTTTGCTCTTTGTAATACAAAGTTGTTTGAACAAAATGCGTGCGCAATCCTGCTTCCTTCAGGGGCAGGTTAAGCACGCAAAATTTTCATAACAAAATATATCCGGCAGATTTTCTCATTATAGTCCTCGTGTATCTGAAAATATTGAGAAAGGATATTTACAAGGCAGATTTGGAGCTGTTCCATTTTTAGGTGATTTGAAGTTCTAGTGGGAAGTTGTGTGGGTGGTGACAAATTGTTTCAGAAAAGAAAAATAAAAGCTGAAGCTCGACTGCGACGACACCCCTGATGCTTGTATATCCACATAATTAATTACCGCATCATTTGCATTGATTATAACTTTTTTTCCGCATAAACAAGATATTTACCGCATTTTACGCGGCAAATAAGAGCGTTAATTGCCGCAAGTTAAGAGGCTACCTTTTTCAAAAATCCTCTTAGAATATTAATTTCTTCTACTTCCAATTGTGCTTTGGAGAAAAGTCTTTTAAGCCTCGGCAGCAATTTTTTAGGATGGCTTGGATCCATAAAACCAATTTTGATAGCAACTTGAAGAAAATGGTTGAGTAACCCTGCCACGTCACTGGTGGTCGCTTTGGGAAAAGTTGATAAAACTTGTGAACCCATTAAAGGTTGCAAATTAAGATATGCTTGATAAATCTCATATGTCACTACTTGAACTGCTTGGGCAAGATTTAAGGAAGGATAAGCAGGATGGGTTGGAATACTTAAGTGAAAATCACAACGTTGTAATGCTTCGTTGGTTAACCCTGAACGTTCTGTTCCAAATGCAATCCCCACGGATTGCTGTTGCCCAGAAAATGTGATTGCTTTTTGAGCTGCTAAATTTGGCGTTAGCTGCGGCCAAGGAAACTCACGCAGCCGCGCACTAGTGCCAAATAACCAATGACAATCTTGAATAGCTTCTTCAAATGTATCGACAATTATTGCTTTGGCTAAGATATCATCTGCACCAGAGGCAAGACTGGTCGCTTGGGCATCAGGATAATTTGCCGGTGAAATAAGCGTTAATTGACTCAACCCCATGTTTTTCATAGCACGCGCAGTTGAACCAATATTTCCAGGATGAGTAGGTTGGCACAGTATGATGCGAATATTTTCAAGCATATAAGTTCATTATTTAAATTATTAAGATTAGTAAGTATATCATGTGAAACCTCACTGACCCTGATATAATGGCGCCAGGATAAAATTACAAAATTAGTTGGCTAACAATATGCACCCTATCGTCAATATCGCTGTTACTGCTGCAAGACAAGCTGGAAAAGTGATCCTCAGAGCACAAGATCAAATGGAAAATATTCAAGTCATTGAAAAAGGACGCAATGATTTTGCCACCCATGTCGATAAGGCCGTTGAAGAAATCATAATTGATACGATTAAAAAAGCTTACCCCAACCATGCTATTTTAGGAGAGGAATCAGGTTTAATACCTGGTAAACAAGGGGCGGATGTCACTTGGATTATCGATCCTTTAGATGGCACCACCAATTTCATTCATGGCTTTCCGCAATTTTGTATTTCAATTGGTGTAGTCCAACAAGATAAAATTCTACATGGGGTTGTTTACGATCCAATTCGAGATGAACTCTTTAGCGCAAGCCGTGGGGATGGTGCTCGTATGAATGGTAAACGCTTAAGAGTAAGCAACGCTGATAAATTGCAAAAAGCTTTACTGGGCACCGGCTTTCCTTTTAAAGATTTTAGCCACCTTGACGATTACCTCACTTTTTTAAAAGCAATTATTCCTCATTGCGCTGGAATCAGGCGCGCTGGTGCTGCGGCGCTTGACTTAGCCTATGTCGCAGCTGGTAGGCTCGATGGTTTTTGGGAATTCGGTTTAAAGCCATGGGATATTGCAGCGGGTGCACTTTTTATTCAAGAAGCCGGCGGTTTTGTTACCACAATTCATGGGGATAACGATATTCTCCATGGCACAAGTATTTTGGCTGCCCCACCTAAAATCTACCAAGAAATGACTGAACTATGTAACCGTTTTTTTATTAAGCCACAGTAAAACAGGAATTTCGACGCTTAAATAAATGACTTTCTGTTATCCCGCTCAAACACACAAAGTGTGCCAAGAGCCGGGATCGAGCTCGTCCAAGGCATGGGGTAGATTTAAGCAATTTTCCACTGGATCGAGTATATACGCGCGCATACACTATTATTCTCTAAACTGAACAAATCAAAAAGCAAACCAGTCTGTTTATTATTAATATCTCTACTAGCCTCCTGGGTTGCGATACATGACTTTATCACTGAAATTATTTTCACTCATTAACAACGATGCTCATCTGACTGGTGCTAGAAATCTTGAAGGTTATGATTATGAAGGTACTATTTCTAGCTTGAATGAATTCATTCATGATTCCATCGAAAACAAAACTCAATTACCACAAGAACTTTTAAAAATTATCAATGAGGAGGCTTTGATAACAAAACTCAATAACATGCTCACCCTCGAAAAAGAAATTAAAGCGCTTAATCAAAAATTAATACCGCTTTCAGAAGAGGAAAGAGACAATGCTTATTTAGAGACAGCAACTCCCATTGCCAAAAACATTTTAGCCTTGCAAGCAGGTGTTAACAGTGTGTTATTTCCAGGTGGTTGGCGTGGTAAACCTGGCCATGCCATGGTTTATGAATTTAAAAAAAACGAAGCTGGCGATCTGCTATTTTTAGTTTACAATTCAGGCAGTGGTTTAGAACATCATCAACGAGCAAAAACCACAGGTAAAGAACGATTTCATGTAATTAAAGCTTATCAGATCCCTAAAGCGGATCTTTCTCAAGAAAACATGGCTTATTTCATTGCTGAATTAACTAAACCAAAAACCGAATATTCATTACCAGATACGACTTTCACTAAAAATCGAAGATATGATGCAGACAGACTTTATTTTGAAATTTTTCCCAAAATTGCATACCTGAATGCGCAAGAAATAGACCTCAATAAACTAGATAAACGACTACAAGAAATAATAACCATTGGGCAACGCGCCGGGACTTGTGCCGAAAAATGTTTGCATGAATTAATCAAAACAGCCATGCCTAATGACGGCAAAGCACAACAATTGTTATTTTTCTATAAAAAAAATTCCATTGAAAAGTTTTATAAAGAAAATAAACTAACCATGGATAACAAGAAAGCAGAACAAATTAATTTGGCAATCGAAAATCTTGCCAGAATTATAGAAAAAAACCCAGCTCTTTTTTCAAATGATACTATTAAAGACACTTTCAACAAGATGCATGATATTAAAGAGGCTATTTCAACTAATACTCCCAAACCAAAACAAAAAGAAATTAATTTCACTATTCAAAAGATATCCAACTCCCAACCCATTCAAATTTCAGAACAAGGCAGCTTATTATCCGTTAAAGATTCAGAAAATGAAATAGTGCTTCCTTTTAAAGCACCCATCAACATTCAACCTTTAATAGAAAATAAATTCAGCCAAGATATTTTTAATCAATTTCTAGGTAATATTGGTAAAATCGAAGGAAATGACTATACCTATGCCAAACAAAATTTAGAAAACATTTTTTTACACATTCCACTAACAAAAGATTATTTTTCGAGCCTGGATAATCCACAAAAAGCTGCGCAATTCATCAGTTCATTAACAAAAGCTATTCGCTTTTATGGGATGTGTTGTGAAAACTTAGATCCTGCCCAAAAGGCTAGTCCAAAAATAATTAATACTTTATTGAGTACAATTGGCATTATCAATGAAATTACCAATTTACAAAATTGCACAGCCCTTCCTGGCCTTACTCCACTCTTGGGAGATGATTTTAGTAACCTTATACAAAATCTGATCCAAAACCCTTTTATCTCAAACAAAGATAGTGCCATGGATGCAAGATTATATAAAATATATGAAAGAAACAAAATAATAACAGCTAAACTAACAAACAATCTAGATAAACTTCGCTATTATACTGAATTAATGCTTAGCTACCCCAACGCCAACCAATTAAAAGAATTCCTCTACGAACTTTTCAAACACGCAGCAGATCAAAAATTCAAAAAAGATGAAATTTTGTCTATTAAAAATAAAGACAAAATCGCTGAGGTTGCTATGTTATGCTTACTGGATAAAACTATCCTTGATGCACTACCTGCATCTCTTGCACAACAAGCAAAAGATTTAAACATCTCACTTTTACATCAAAAACTATTACTAGAAAGGCAAATAGAAAAGGTATGTCAAAAAATATTTTCAACCTTAAACACTTCTTGTTATGAATATCTTATCAATGAGGATAAAAGTAACGAACCACTGATTAAGTTTGACACTAAAAAAGATCTCATTCAATATAACTCATTGTTAGATTTTTCAATCTCGTTAGATGATAAATTTGGTCAAGACTTGTTTGAAGATCAAAAAATTTACAACGTGTTAAGTTTACATTTTGGCAATAAAACTAAAGATCAAGTAAGTATATTATTACATCCAAATTATATTTACTGCAATCTTGCATCTATGACTGCTTTAAAAGAAAATATAAGTGAACAAGCCATTGTAAACTGTCAACAACAAAGAATGCTGTGGCATTTGCGTTCAAGTCCTAAAAGTCAAATCCTTAACACTTTAGAATATTTTAAACAAAATCCTCAATTGCTTAGTAATAAAGATTACCAACAATATTTATTGCTAAATCTCTTTCAAACGTCGCTTATTGATGAAGGGCTAACTCACATTAATGATTTTTATACAACAGCAAATGGGACATTAGATTATCTTGTTGATTTTTTCAAAAACGACCCATCCCCCAACCTACTAACTGAAATGTATCAGTTAAGTTTTTTATTTAATCAATATGTCTTAAATAGCACTATTCAAAAAAATCAGCTTAATGCTGCTTCATCCTTAACTAAATTAAAAGAGACTTTGAATAAACAAAAAAATGAACATCATCTCAGACTTAATCTTGAAATAGCGCTGACTATTAACAATTTTCAAAAAGAAAAAGATCAAGATAAACTAACACAAACCCTTACCATGCTTTTATCAGATTATCTTGCATATACTACTTATTATAATGCCAAGCCCAATCCGCTTAAAATGAAAGAACATGAAAAAATACAAAATGAATTTCTGATGCTAGCAGCAAAGCATAAAGATGTTATTAAAGATGTTTGCTACACTTGGCTTACCCAGCAATACCCCGATAATTCATTAATTTTTGAAGATAAGTTCCCAATTTTCGTATTACATAATGTCATTAATACCACCATGATCTGTTTGGATCTTAAATCTGGCACAATATGGGAAAATGGCCAACAAAAATGTGCATTGCCCTCCAATTTGTCAACCAATCCCATTTACACGCAATTTTTTTCAAACAAAGATCCAAAAATTACCTCAACTCTGGTTTCATATCCCAATGAATCAGGCACCTATCGCAAATTTACAATCAATAATAAAGAAAAAGCAACCTATTTTGAAACGCCTCACTTAAAAAAGCCTTTTGTGTTACACACAACCAAGATAATTCAAAATAAAGAAAGAAATTTTGAATTAATTAACATTGTCAGCAAGGATGATGCTAATGTGGCAAATAGTAATATCGGAGCAAAAAAAATAATGCTCAATTTGCCTAAGACTTTTTTTTGCGAAACAAGCCGGGCGTGGAATGAATTAACCAATCAATCTATTTTAATTGAACGACAAAATAACCGTTACTTATTAGATAACGATAAAATACTATATGAACTTGATGCTCAAGGTGATAAAAGCGGTTTTGAATTAATTAATTTAAAATCATTATCAGCGCAGGATCCTTTGCTGAATTTATATAAAATATTTCAAGAATTTGAAGATGTTCATATGATTGAAATATTTGCCAAAAAAGCTACTGAAAGTGACAATCAAGTCAAAATATCCTTTCCACGCTATGGTTTAAACTTGATAGCTCAAAAAGATAAACATAGTCAGCAATGGGTTATAAAGGATGAAGCGCAGCCTACACGTATCTTATGTCAAGATCAAACATGCCCCATTGTTGGCTATGACGCCCCTTTATTTTTTACTGACATTGAAACAAATGACACGATTGCCTATGTCCCCAATCAAGATTTTTATGTAAAACAACATAAAAAGCAAAATCAAACATCTAATGAATTACACGGCCCTCTTTCTAAGAAAAAGGCCAGATTTGAACAAGGAGGTGAGGAAAGCTCCTTTGCAACAGTGTATTATCATTTATCACCAGATATAAATAATCAAGCAAAAGCAAGACTGATAGATGAAATCATCGAGCCTAATAATCAGAACAGAAAAAAGATCTTAAATCCTAAATCTCCCTGGAAATATACGAAAAGTGAAGCCATTATTCCAATAACTTATGATAAAAAAACAGGTGATTTTAAAGCAAGCACATCTCAAGAGGCGCTTATGCTTGCTTATATCAATTTAGCGCAACATCAAGGACAACGTGCTTTTCAATATTTACAAGACATCATCAAAGGTGGGGGTTTAAAAGGCACTGAAGCTGAACTTTCTTTAATTGAAAAAATAGTTCATGCAACACCCAGATTCCCTGAGCAAGCGCTTATTAAAAACCCTTTCTCTATTGCTGTGCAAACTTGTGCATTATCTTTACTTGTTCATTATTTAGCATACAACCCATCAATATCTGTTAAGAATATAGAAAATGCAGCTACCAAAACAGAGCGTGCAAAAGCGGCTCAATCTGAGCGTCTTATTAATTTTCAAGCGACATTAGCCAAACAAGCTCTTCATATTTTGCAAGAATATCACTCTTTTAGAAACAATATTCCTCAAATAATGCAAATTTCCACAAAGCAAGAATATGAGTTGCTACAATATATATTTAAAGAGACGCCACCCACTGGTGTTCTTGGTGTAAGAGTACATCAACTCAAAGCGCAATATCATGAACGTTTTTGGCAACAAAGTGATAATATCACTTGGCAACCTAAAAAAGAAAAACTCGTTATGTTTGACACCATTAAAAACAATGAGTTTTTTCGTGTTGCTGTGCCAGAGGCTTATGAGCACACTTCTAAATCCATTACTTTGGCGCAGTTGAAAAACGCTTTTGCCTCACCAGCGCAACAAATGACCTTACCATACCCGGGCATAAGCGATCGTATATTTGCAGAAAATATGGCTCATTATTTTACATTAGCCGTTAATAAAGAAAGCATCGACAGCTTCAAACTGACAGAGTTTTGCGAAAATACAATTCTTGCCCATTCTGCACTACCAGTAGAAAAACAGGATTCACTTCAATTTGTTTTTTCATGCCTTTTATTAGTTATAATGAAAAATAGAGCAGAATTTAACAAACTTGGTCTTGCTCAGCTAGAGACCCTCTTTTACAAAGCAAATCTAGCACCTTTTGTTATGAATCGTAGAAATTTTAGTGAATCGACGCATACAGCAACCATCACACATAAACCAACCAGTCTTGCTATTAAAACAAAACCAATTAGCGTAATTGCTTCTAATTTTAACTATCCTATGTATCAAGATAGTGTTTTCAGAAAAGAAGCACAACTACAATCTTTTGTGCTTGAAGTTGAAAAATTAAACCAAGAAATGCAACAAACAATCGATGCGTTAATTGCCAAAAAGTACCCACAACAAGATTATTATCTTGATCGAGAAAAAGCATTATCAACACTTGACTATGAAATAGGCAGTCTTATTCATGAAAATAGAGACAAGCTTAAAGGTATTTTTAATAAATTTCTTAGAAATTTAAATGAAAGAAAGCAAATATTAACTATCGCTGAACAAAAACGCATTGCCGTGCAAAATACTAAAAAAAAGGTAAGCCAAGAAATGCTTGAGCTTGCAAGAAGAGGGCCTGCCAATGATAAAGAAGCGTTGCTTTTTAATCTGCAGTTACTTGGCAAAACTAGAAAAACCTTAGAAATAAATGACTTGCAAAGACTCTATGTCCTTTCCGATCTTAATGAATATCAAAAGATAACTGGCTTAGATGAAGCCAAAGCAAAGGAACTACATCAGAAAATCAGTGACTTTGTCGAGCTTTCTATATTAGAACAGCAATATACCAACAGAACAAAGATCTTACAGAATTTAGCGGCCACCCAAGAAATCATTGATGACAATGCCCTTGTTGAATTAGGCAATGCCTTAGTTGAAACTAATATTTGTGATTTTGCAACCGAACCACAAATGCAATTTTTTCAAATGGCACAAGGAATGTTAATTTACCCATCTAGAAAAGAGTTTATTCAAGAACTGCTCAAACCAGAGCAACAAAATATTGTTGTACAACCCAAAATGGGTGGTGGAAAAACTAAAGTCATTTCTCCCTTAGTCAATGTTTGTAAGGCTGATGGATCTAATTTGGTAATTTACCAAGTTAAAAAGAGTTTATTTGAAACGAATTATCAAGATGCAAACGCAACCTCTTTGAAATTATTTAATCAAGAAGCCGTACCATTTGAGTTTGATAGAAATGTAATATGCAATGCAACCGTATTTAAAAGTATCTATAAAAATTTTAAACTGATCATTACAGATAAAAATTATCTCATAACGACAGGAGAAAGTCTGCAAGCCTTAGAACTAAAATACATTGAACTACTACTGGCGCCCCCCTCTATCACAGATAAAGTCTTTTATCATGAATGGCAAAAACAAATAAAATGGCTTGATAAATCATTGCAGCTTTTAAAATCAAGAGGCGTTCGTCTCATAGATGAAATTCATGATGAATTAGATCCTAAAAAACGCTTAAATTATACACTTGGCAAACCAGAATCAGTTGTTAGCGAAGATATTCAACTTCAAGTTAAGCTCTTTGAGTTTATTGCCACCCTTAAAATGAACGATAAAATATTATTTCATGATATTTTATCTGGGAAAAAGAACATTAGCGACCACGCAAAATTACACGTTTATATTCAAGAAATTGCTAATGCTTTGACCACGTCGCCCTTAAGTCCTATTTATTTTATTATACAAAAATTAAAATTAGACCCATCCAAACAAGAAATGCTGGCTCAATATCTGCTAGATAAAAAAGATAACATTATGCCTGAATTTAAGCCTTTAAGCGACAGAGAAAAAGATGATCTTGCGTTTATAAAGTTACAATTATCTTCAATATTACCTCATACATTGAGTAGAAATTTATTTGAACATTATGGTCCTTCATTTAATCCAAGCAAAGGTGTTGTTGAAAAACATTTGCCTATTCCTTATGCTGACAATAATTCACCAAATGAAAGCTCTCAATTTGGACATTATATAGAAAGCATGAACTACGCTACTCAAATGGCCTATCAACGCGGGTTTTCTGATGAGTTAGTGAATGATGTTATAACACAATTTTTAGATAAAGCTGCCCTTGAATTAATTGAAACGCCTACTTTGCCATTTGATAAAACCTTAACGGCTATTTACTTCAACGATCAATTTAAGGGGGTTGATTTATATAAGATCATAAAAGACAATCAATATAGACAAATGGCAATTTCTCAATTAAAGCAAAATAAACAATTTATGCAATATGCCCTAGCTAACCAAGTGCTTGGCAAAATATTAATTAACCCTCAAGTAATTGAAAGTAATGCAGTTAATGCCGTATCTATGACAAAAACAACGCAAGGGATGACTGGCACACCTAATAATGTTAGAGCAATGCATCGTTGGCTCAAATTCTTTGAAAAATCTGGTTTAGGCATTGATGGGCAAACAACTGCGCTTATCAAGAGAAAGAAACCTGGCGTTATTCCCTTAAAAGATTTTACAAGCGTTGAAACCTTCTTGTCTCAATGTCAGCGCGACGAAAATCTACGCGTTATTGTGGATGTTGGCGCGCTTTTTAAAGGGATTACTAACGAACAGGTAGCCCAAGAACTTGCACAGTTTTATAAAAACGATCCTAAACTTAAATATATTCTATATTTTGATACTGTCAAAAAAAGATTGCATGCATTAAATATTAAAAATGGCACTCCCATACTACTTAATTCAACTGATGAAAAGACGATTGCTAAAATACTCAAATGTTCACCTGAAGAAAGATTTACCTATTATGATCAAGCTAATGCAACTGGTATTGATATTGTTCAAGGGAAATCAACAAGAGCCATTGTCACAGTGAGTGATAAAACAACTCGCTCTAAATTATATCAAGGAATAAGGCGCCTTAGGCAAGTTGATGAAGCACAAACTTTTTCTTTAGCTTTTCCTAATGCTTTAAAAGATAAAAAGGCTTTTGCTGCGATGGATAGCAACCAAATTGTTGATTATACAAAACAAAATGAAATTAATGAAATGCTTGAGCTTCACTTGATGGGTAGCCAATTTAATTTTCATGATATCATTCGTGAAAATCTATTGTCTAAAATATATCAAAGTCCAGATCCACAAATAAAATCAAGATTGCTTAAACATTTTAAACCGTTTTTTGTCAATGAATTCAGACCAAGACATTTTATGCAAGCAGGAAGTATTACTGCTTTAATTGAAGCACAAAAATACTTTACGCAGCTTGAAAATGAATTTTATCATAGCTGGCAAAGCATGTTGCAAGCGGCAATGTTGCCTATAACAACTCAAGAAAGCACTTATATAAAAAATCAATTAAAAAGCGCTACAGAAACGGCCTTTGTAATTTGTGATCACTTTATTAAAAGTAGCTCAGCTAAATTGGGAATAGGCGCCGCGGTAGAAGTCGAAAATAAAACCAATGTTGCGACAAAAATTGAAAGCAATACTTCTATTGCACTTAATCTTAACACTTTAGAGATCATACCTACTCAAGCACCAAACCCAGTAATATCATCGACCTCACCAAGCGCTATTCTTTTTGATATCCAATCACATACCCGTTCTGTTAACGAGCAATTAATGAAGTATGTGCCAAATTTACCTATTGTATTTTCAGATCAATTACATTTTTCCAAAGCATTCAGTCAAACTATCAAATCCCAAGCTTCATTTTTTGATATTTTTACTAAAAACACTCAAACAATCATGATGATTTCAAAGAAAAAACCGCCCTTTCTCACACAAGCTGTTATATTAAATAATAATGAAGCAGATTATGAATTGTATAAAGATTTATCTAATGAATTAAATTATGTCTGGTTTATCAATCCGGCTGGGACCATCCTAGGTGGCACACCTCCTCCCAATCTACCTAAAGACTATAGCTCCTTATTAGAACAGATCCGTTATCTCAATGGTGATTGTAAACTCCTTGCTAATCAAAAAATGGCTTTTGATTGGCTTGATCAAGATAAATTAAATTTCTTAGAATCCCATATTATCCCTATCCATCCAGATCAATTTACCAGTTTTGCCAAGCTTAAAACCCGTGTTTCTATTATTAATAAAATTATAAGACGTATTATGGAAAATCCAGGAGAAGATTATCGTCATAGACGTTGGGAGCTTGAATTTCCAGGGTTTAGCAAATTATCTGATAAAGAAATTAACCTTATACAACAATTTGCAGCTGCGTATTATCAAATGAACAAATTGGATTTTAATCCTGATGCTTATTGGTTACAAGGCTTCCCACCTGAAATAACTCCACAAATCAAATATGGATTAAACGAAGTAAAGTTTAAACAAAGCATAATTGAGGGTCTTGGCAAAGGAAGAATGCTGCAAGAGCTCTGCAGTGACAATACCAACATCACCTTTAAATTTCACCTCCCATCAGGTGGAACTTTAGCTAATGACTCAATTTATCATTATCAAGTTCATGATTTTGAATTTATATTACAACATGACTTTTCTCTTTTTTATCAAGATAAGTCAGGTAAAAATGCCCTGGATGCCATCATAATTGCTTATCAAAAAGATAGCCTTCAAGGTGATGAATTATTAAAGGTAATAGTTAAATATTGTCGACAAAATGCGCTAAGCCATCAAGAAAAAGAAGCAATTATTAGCTATTTTATTAACCATCATCAAAATGACATAGCCAAACGTTTGTTAAACTTATTGCGTCTATCAGGCCAGGATTTTACTGCACAAAACAACGAATTGGCTTCCTCTATTAAGGATTTAAATTTAGATAATGAACTTCGTTTATTGTGTTCATGCATGAATTTCATGAAAAATAGCAAAAGGATAGATCTAAAATACATTCATGATTTAACAACAATACGTATGGCGGATCTTAATTTTTATCGTTCCAACGATAATATGTCATTTATCGAAGTTTTGCTTAACTGCGACACGAGTGAAGATGAAATCATTGCTTTATTAACACCACTTCTACAAAAAGGGTTAGATCCTAATCTGACATTTAGCGATGGCACGTCCCCATTAATGCAAAGTATTAAATATAATCAATCCAGATTAACAGCATTATTAATTTCACATGGCGCTGATATCAATTTTACTCACTTAAAATTATCACCGCTTTCCATTGCATTTAATAATCTCTCTCAAACGAATTTAAATCAAATAGTTTATTTACTTAAAAATGGCGCTAAACCATTACCTCTCAGTTCTTTACCCCACCGAGATAATCTTGATTCTAAAGAAGAGCAATGGGCTTATCATCTTTTTGAAACGCTGCAGACAACTTCATTTAATGATTTTCAAGATAAATTTAAAGAAAATATTGATAAACATTTAATGAATAATGAGACCATAGATAACGTTTTCAAGTCCTATGGCGTTGGTTGGTTTGATTTTAATTATTTAACAAAAGAAGGGAGAACCCCATTACAAACAGCACTTGTTGATATGAACTTTGAGAATATAGCCTTTATCCTTCAACACAATATTGATTTTAATTTAACCGATATCAATGGTAACGATACTCTTGATTATATTTTAGATTTGTATTGCAAAGATCCCGATGCGGCATTGAAAGTCTTGCCTTATTTTATAAAATATGCTCGAGAGAAACTATTTAATAGTGCAAACCCAGACAAAAACCTCCTCCTGTTTGCTCTAAAACATAACCAAATCGAAGTATTTAAACAATTGTATGCTTGGTGTGGGTTTTCAAAAAAACAATTTAACGAGTTCTCTGAAAAACTTGAAGAGAGTGTATCAATCACATTTGCTAATAACCCTAGCATATTAGCTGTATATCATGAAGAGACTGCTAAACTTGAAAATCTATTTAAGAAATTTTCAAATCTCGACGCAAAGCATAAAAGTGCTTATTTTTTTCATAATTTAGATAAGTTTTTTAATCAAATTAAAGAAACTCCCTTGCCAAGTTATTATTTCAATGCTTATAATCCTCCTAGCAAAACAAGCGAACCTATTTTACATTATTTAATAAGTTCACCCTTCATTAAGGGCGACAGATTACCTTATATTTCTAAATTAATTCAATTAGGATTTGATATTAATTTTAAAAATGAAGCCAATAAAACAGCGCTTGATTTAGCCATTGAAAAAAATGATGTTGATGTGGTCGCATTTCTTTTGAAAAATAACGCACTTACGACAAAGCCTCCTGCAACTGAGGTTAACTCCAAAATTTCGGCTTTACTCAAAGAAAATACTCAGAAAAAACAAGCCTCCCAAAAACGCCAACATATAACCTTCCAAAAATCTGCTTTTATTAAAAAGCAACAAGACATACAGCCAATGCCACCAACAACCACGGCAACGCAAACAACCATGACAACGCAAACAACTACGACAACAATGACTACAACTCAGGCAATGACACCAACCACACAGCCACCAATAACACAATCCCCTTCGCCCACGTCAAAAAACGAGCAAACGGATGAACAGGACACAGTCAAAGAACCAAAGCAGGATAAATTAAGATAGATCTATGATGAAATCTTTTATACTGAAACCATCCTTTAGCAATAACTATTTTGGATATTTTAAGGCGAATCATCCACCACTTTTTTGGCAGCAGGCATTAAATCTTGCCTGCTTAATCCCATTACCAAGGCAAGAGCTCCAGCAACAAAAATGGAAGAATATGTCCCTATCACGATACCAATAATCAAGGCGAGTGAAAATCCGTTCAAAGATTCACCACCAAAGAAATAAAGTGCCACAACGACTAATAACGTCAAGCAGGATGTCATGATAGTCCGTGACAATGTTTGGTTAATTGATAAATTCATAATTTCTTCGGTATTGCCCTTTCGCACTTTGCGAAAGTTTTCTCTGACTCTATCATAAACCACGATAGTATCATTTAAGGAATACCCAATTACGGCTAATACACCAGCAAGTGTTGCTAAATCAAATTCAATTTGAAAAAAAGAAAAAATACCTAAGATAATAATAGGATCGTGCAAAAGTGCTACCGCAGCACTCACACCAAATCGATATTCAAAGCGAAAGGCAATGTAAATCATCGTTGCAAACAAGGCGACCAAAACAGCAAGACCACCCTGCTCAGCAAGACGTTCTCCCACTTCTGAACCAACAAATTCAACTTGTCGTAGTTCAATGTTGGGGTTATAAGCTTTAAGTGCTTGCACCACTTGCGTTCCTAATTCTCGCTCACTGATGCCTTCTTTATTGGCCAATTTCACCAATATATCGCGACTTGAACCAAATTGAGCAACCTTAACACCATGAAAGTTAGCACCTTCCAAGTGCTGTCGCACTTCTTCTATGCTGACTGGCGTATCGTAACGGATCTCAAGTTGCGTCCCACCAGTAAAATCTAGACCAAAGTTAAGACCTTTTATAAATAAACATATTAAAGCCAAAACTGAGATCAGAATAGAAAAGGTCGCCGTAATGCGACGAATGCCCATAAAATCGATATTTGTCTTATGATGAAAGAGTTCCATTTATATACCTATGCGCAAACGTTGAACTTTGCGCCCGCCATAAACTAGATTCACAATGGCCCGAGTACCTGTGGTAGCCGTTAATAGTGACGTTAAAATACCAATACACAAAGTCACAGCAAAACCTCTTACAGGGCCTGTTCCAATACTAAACAAAATAATACCGACAATTAGTGTCGTGAGGTTAGCGTCAATAATTGTTGCTAAAGCATGGTCAAAACCAGCGTGAATAGCTGACTGCGGTGACATGCCATTTCGCAATTCTTCTCTTATTCTTTCAAAGATAAGCACGTTGGCATCAACCGCCATCCCTACCGTTAAGACAATACCTGCCATGCCAGGCAAAGTCAGCGTAGCACCAACTAAAGACAGGATAGCAACTAATAACACAACATTGATGAATAAGGCTAAATTTGCAATTATCCCAAACACGCTATAGTAAAGTAACATTGCTATAACCACTAAAGCAAAACCAACTTCAATGGATATTATCCCCAAGCGTATATTCTCTTGACCAAGGCTTGGCCCGACTGTGCGCTCTTCGACAATAGATACTGCAGCAGGTAAAGCACCAGCACGCAACAATAGGGCAAGATCTTGTGCTTCTGTTAACGAAAGGCCGGTAATTTGAAAGTTACTGCCCAACGCTGTTTGAATGGTTGCAATACTGATAAGTGTTTCGTTGGTTTTATTTTTATACACTTTATCTTCACCAGCAACTTTTTCAGGCTTTGTTTCTATATAAATCACCGCTAACAAATGACCCACATTTTCAATGGTGGTTTTCTTAAAGAGGGCAAGCCCGCCGCCGCCCACACGCACCACCACAGCAGGTTTGCCTGTTTGATCGTCTGTGCCGACCATGGCGCCTGTAATCGATTCTCCAGTTAAAATAACTCGTTTTTTAAGTAAAAAGGGGCGCCCATCTTTATCAAAATACCATTTTGTACCAGGGGGGGCAGCATGTCCCGGCTTTGCGTTTTCGCCCTCTTCTTTAGCATGTAAATGAAATTCTAAAGTTGCTGTTTTTCCAAGAATATCCTTAGCACGCGCCGTATCTTGGATACCAGGCAATTCAACCACAATATGATTTAACCCCTGACGTTGCACAATCGCTTCTGCAACTCCTAATTCATTTACACGATTTCTTAATGTGCTCATAGTTTGTTCCAGCGTGTAATTGCGCGTTTCTAGAACAACGCTTGGCTTCATTTGCAATAGCAATTGTGGTTTATCATCAACTACTCTTTGAGTCACATCGAAATCTCTAAGCCACTTGTTCAAAAGAGATTGCGCTTTTTCTAAGGTGTCTTCATTATCAAAAGTGATAACAACCCCAGTTTCATCTGTTTTGGCTATTTGACTGTAACGAATTTTATTTTCACGCAATTCATTACGCAAATCACTTATTTCACCGTCAACACGCCTATCTAAGGCACCAGCCACATCCACTTCCATTAGGAAATGCACACCCCCTCTTAAATCAAGGCCAAGTCGCATCGGCTTAGCACCCAACATCACTAGCCATTGTGGTGTTTTTGGCGCCAGATTTAGCGCAACGATATAGTTATCTCCAAGCTTTTCGCTAATGAGTTCTTTGGCTTTCATTTGGGAAGCTTGATCGGCAAAACGAATTAATAAACCATGATCCTCTTTTTGCACTGATTTAAATTTCAAGTCTGCATCCAGCAAGGTTTGCTTGATATTGTCTTGAATATCTGTGGACAAAGTATGGCCAGGAACAGGAAGGACTTGAAGCGCCGCATCCTCGCCAAATAAATTTGGTGCTGAATAAATCAGTCCTATTATTAAAATGCCTAGTAGTAAATAATACTTCCATTTAGGGTATTTATTCAGCATTTTTACTAAAGCCTTGTCGTGTTTGT
Source organism: Pseudomonadota bacterium (assembly GCA_018242045.1). Classification (GTDB taxonomy): domain Bacteria; phylum Pseudomonadota; class Gammaproteobacteria; order Berkiellales; family Berkiellaceae; genus Berkiella. The sequence continues at coordinate 31,460 of JAFECR010000030.1, forward strand.
CTGAGTTAAAATTAAAGTGAGATGTTTTAAATCGTTTTCATTGTTCCTTTAGGGACTGTAGAAGATATTGCCTGCTTTTGTACTTTAACTTCAATACCTTCAGCGATACTAATCACAATGAATTGTTCTGATACGCGCAAAACTTTACCCAATATACCGCCAGAAGTAATGACTTCATCGTCTTTGGCAATTTTAGTGATGAGATCTCGATGCTCTTTGGCGCGTTTGGTTTGCGGTCTTATCAACATAAAGTAAAAAATCAGCAAAAATCCAGCCACCATAATGATATTGCTGATCATGCTTGGCCCCTGCGCTTGCGCTGCTGGATCCGCATATACTAAAGTGGATACACAACTCAAAACAACAACAAAAAACAATCTATTCATCCGCACACCTTGATAATTAAGTTTAATAACTCTTTATGTTTACATCGTTAAAACGAATCGCACTTCCTTACGAAGTCTTTGGCCTAGTAGCGTATCTTGACATGGTTTCAAACGCAAATTCTGTTGAGTTTAGGATTTTATTTATTATTTTTAGTTAGTTGAAAGATTTAAAATAAACATATAATGCACATTGTGTTTACTTCCAAGTTAGTGTAGTCTCCTGCAACTAACGCCGGAGTGGCGGAACTGGCAGACGCGCCAGACTCAAAATCTGGTGATGGCAACATCGTGTGAGTTCGATTCTCTCCTCCGGCACCAAATATCCTGCCTATCGAACTATAACTGCCACACTTGAATATCCACCGCAGCAAAATCTTCTTTATTTAAAATTGCCTTCACATCAATTATCAGTCGGGTATTATCAAACTTTTCAGCAAAAGCTTCTGCAGTCAATGCACAATACTGCTGATGGGCAACACATAAAACCACAGCATCCACATCGATAACTTCGTCCCACTCTAGAAGCTCAAGATCATATTCTTTGAGAGCCTCTTCTTTATCTGCTATGGGATCATGCAGCAAAACGTTTATCCCAAAAGATTGTAATTCGTCAATGACATCGATTACTTTGGTATTACGAATATCGCGACAATTTTCCTTAAAAGTGAGTCCAAAAACCGCCACTTTTGCATCTTTAACACGGCTGCCTAAATGGATCATTTGTTTAACCGTTTGATCAGCGATGTATTTTCCCATATTGTCATTAATTCTTCTGCCTGCCAAAATCACTTCTGGCCTATAACCTAATTGTTTTGCTTTATAGGCAAGATAGTAAGGATCTACCCCGATACAATGGCCTCCAACAAGCCCGGGTTGAAAAGGCATGAAATTCCATTTAGTCTTGGCAGCTTTAATGACTTCTTGAGTGTCAATATTGAGTTTATCGCATATTAAAGCCAGTTCATTCATTAAAGCGATGTTCAGATCGCGCTGGGTGTTTTCTATCACTTTGCATGCTTCTGCAACTTTAATATTCGGTGCACGATAAACACCCGCTTTGATTATGCTGCCATACACTTGCGCTACTATTTCTAAGGTTTCATGATCTAGCGCAGAAACGACTTTAACAATTTGAGAAAGTGTATGAACCTTATCTCCCGGATTAATTCTTTCTGGTGAGTAACCTATCGAAAAATCGACCCCCGCCTTTAATTTGGAATATCTTTCCAAAACCGGAATACATTCTTCTTGGGTAGCTCCAGGATAAACTGTTGACTCAAATACAACGATATCATTTGCCTTTAAATAAGGGCCAACAATTTCACAGGCTTTATAGAGGGCATTTAAATCTGGTTTATGGGTGTCATCTGAAGGGGTGGGTACACAAATTATATAAAAATCTGCATGATTGAGCGCTTCTTTTTCACAAGTAAAATTTATTTTCCCTTGCAGGGCTTGTGCTGAGATTTCCTGTGTTACATCGATCCCCCTTTTAAGCTCTGCAATTCGTTTAGGGTTAATATCAAAAGCTAACACTGGGCTTACGCTACCAAAGGCCACAGCAACTGGCAAACCAACATACCCTAAGCCTATCACAGCTATCTTACGTTGATGCGTCACTATATATTCCTCTTCTTAAACCTTTCATCTTAAGTATATACTCTTAGCCTAAAACTAAACTGGTTCGAGTATATATGAATAAAAAATCCAGAGTTCAAACTAATATCTCCGAGCTTTTGCCTGCTCCTCCTTTTCGTCGCTTTGCCGCGCTGGTCTATGACAGTTTTATTGTGTTTTCTTGGCTATTACTAGCAACCTTTTTTGCTTTAGTTTTGAATAAAGGTCAATCCTTACTTGCCTATCGCTGGTTATTTTTAGCTTATCTCTTTTTCAGCACCGGTTTTTGCCTTGCCTGGTTTTGGTCTCATGGACAAACCCTTGGCATGTTAGCTTGGAAAATTAAGTTGATAGACAATAACGGCAAAAGACTCACTTTGATAAAAGCCTTTAAACGTTATGTGATAGCATTTTTTAGCCTCAGTTGCGGATCCATTGGATTTTTGTGGTGCTTGATTGATAAAGATAAACAGACTTTGCACGATAGATTAGGTAAAACTCGCTTGATTATTGCACCTTTTTCAAAAAAAACATCCCGGTCATTAAAAAAAGCAGCGTAGGCAAGCAAGCTCCTAAAATGGGCGGCATATGATAAACAAGGGTAAGCGGACCAAATAGCTGGTTAAAGGTATAAAAAACAAAGCCAACCAATACCCCTACCAGCATCCTTAAACCCATGGTTGCTGAGCGCAAAGGGCCAAAAACAAAAGGGATAGCAACAAACATCATCACTAAAGTTGCAAGCGGTCGGATAATTTTTTGCCAAAAGGCAAGTTGATAAGGCTTTGCATCCAACTGATTGCTTTGCCTATATTTTATAGCACCCCATAAACCTGTTAATGAAAGATCATCTAAATCTTTGACGCCAACTAAATTTAATACTTGAGGGGAAAGGCTACTTACCCAGTTCAATTTCTCCACCTTTTGTCTTAAGATTTTATTTTCTTCAAAGAGCGTTTCTTGTATATCGTGTAAAACCCAATGATCGTGGTTGTAATCGCCATGGTGCGCAAAACTTGCTTTTTGCAACTGTAATTGATTATCAAAATGATAAAGGGTGATCCCTTTAATATGCCCACCATCAAGCATGGTTTGAATATGAATAAAATCATTGCCATCACGCAACCACGTGCCATGATTTGTTCTAATGGCTTGACCTGCGCTTAAATTAAGCGCTTTGCTATCATGGGCTATTTTTTCGGCCATTGGCGAAACCCATTCCCCTAATAACCAAACAAAAATAGCTAAAATTAAGGCGAGCTTCAATACCATTGTAATAATATCGCCAATACTCATACCAGCAGCACGCAGTACAATGAGTTCGCTACGCGAAGCTAAGATCCCCAACCCCAGCAAAGTGCCAACCAAGGCTGCCATCGGAAAAAGTTGCGCAATATGCTGTGGCAAAGAGAGTAAGATAAAAATAAACGCATCGGTTGTTGCATAATTTCCAGTACCAACATAGCGCAGTTCATTGACTAAGGAAAAGATAAATTCCAAGCCAATAAACAAGAGCATGACTAACAACATAGCGACTAAAATCGATTGCCAAATATAACGGGTGATCTTATTCATAAATGCGATGTCTTAACCAGTGAATGCTTTGGAATGCTCTACCGGAGGTTTTTGCCAAGTAAATTAAAGCAAAAAGCAATAATAATAAGTGAACCCACCAAACACCTATCCAGGGAGATAACGTGCCACTTGCAATGGCACGCTTACAGAGTGTTAATAAATTGAAATAAAGTATGCAAACGATAATGGCAACAAATAAGCGACCAAACCTACCCGATCTCGGTGCCACTCTACTTAAAGGTAGAGCCAGCAATGCTAACAAGGGCGCAGCCAAAGGAATAGAAAGACGCCATTGTAATTCTGCCATATTACCGGGCGTTGGATTATCAATCAGCATTTTGGTTGGCATGGTACGATGGAAAAAAAGACCTTCTTGTGGTTTTTTTACTTCAAGCAGTTGCTGGTAAGACTCAAATTGCACAATGCTATAATCTCGTTTCCCTGGTGTACCCTGATAGCGCTGCCCATCCATTAACATAAAATACGTCAACCCATTTTGATCGGTATATATTTTACCTTTTGCTGCGCTTATCAAACTCCAATCATCCTCTGATTGCTTACTGGGGTGCTCTGCAATGAAAATGCGAGTAAGTTCTGTGCGATTATCATTTAATTCAGAGACATAAAAAACCAACCTGTCTTGATGAAACAAATGAAAGCGTCCTGGTGCTAATGTTTGTGCCAACAATAAAGGACCTTCTTTGTGTAATAGTTGCTCGCGATATTGCGCAGATTTTGGTGCCCAAAAGCAGGTTAACGCGCCAGCAATAATCATGACCATTAACCCAGCGCCCACACAAATCGTCATCAAACGTTGCCAAGAAATACCACATGCCAACATCACTGGAATTTCATTCTCAGCAAAAAATCGGCTATAACAAAGCAAAATGGCTAAAAACATCGCAACTGGCAAGAGAAAGGCCAGCAATTCTGGGATCTGAAATAAAATAACTTCAAATAGAACATTGGGAGAAATCGAGCCTGATGCTGCTTGAGCAACTAACCTAATAAAACGGTTGCTAATTGCAATAAGTAATACAACTAATATAACAGCAAAAAAAGTATGCGTAATTTCTCGGAACAAATAGCGTCTAATTAACATTCACTATCTTAGGACTTCATTAAGGTTTATCTTAGTGTGCAAAATTATACCCCGTTAGCAGGACAAACAATAAATATAATACTTTCCGATAAAGGGCTAGTGTAATATTGCTAAGACAAAAAACATATTTAAGGTAGAAGGTTAACTTCTAATAATGGATCAATGATGGAATTTAATGTTAAAAGCGGTCAACTTGAAAAGCAACGCACCGGATGTCTTGTTATCCCGGTATATGAGAGCAAACACTTAAGTGCTCAAGCACATAAAATTAACGAAGCCACCCAGGGTTATATTGCTCAATTGCAACGTCGTGGCGATCTAACGGGTAAACAGGGACACTGGCTATTAATCAATCATATTGATGGGATCGCTGCAGAAAGAATATTATTACTGGGTTGTGGCAAAGAAGGCGAAATAAAAGAATACCAATTTCGTGAACTGATGCTGAAAATGATGTTGGCGCTTAACGAAACAGCCGCCCAAGATGCACTGCTTTGCATCACAGAAATTCCTGTTAAAGAACGCGATCATTGTTGGAAAATAAGACAAGCCATTCAAGCTTATCATTTTGCCACTTATCGTTTTGATGAATTTAAAAGTAAAGCTGAGCCACAAAGACGTCATCTACAACGCATTCTTTTTCACATGGGAAATCGTAAAGAAGTCACTTATGGCGAACGTGCTGCGCAAGAAGGACAAGCCATTGTACAAGGCATGGAAATCGCTAAAAATCTGGCTAATATCCCTGCCAATATTTGCACACCCAGCTTTTTAGCGGATAAAGCAAAGAAATTTGCAAAACAACACCCTAAATTAAACTGTGCTATATTAGATGAAAAACAAATGCAAGCACTCAATATGGGATTGCTTCTCTCGGTCACTGCTGGCAGTCAATCTGATGCAAAATTAATCACCATGGAATATCGCGGCGCCCATAAAGAAACCAAACCTATCGTTTTGGTTGGCAAAGGGATCACCTTTGATACGGGTGGTAATTCTATTAAAGTTCCACCTCATATGATCGGCATGAAATATGATATGTGTGGTGCAGCCACTGTCTTTGGGGTATTAAGCGCGGCACTGGAACTGGCACTGCCATTAAATATTATCGGTGTCATTCCTTCATGCGAAAACATGCCAGGCCCAGATGCCACTCGCCCCGAAGATATTGTCACCAGCATGTCAGGACAAACCGTGGAGATCTTAAATACTGACGCAGAAGGCAGGTTAATCTTGGCGGATGCCCTTACTTATTGTGAGCGATTTCATCCTGATATCGTCATAGACATCGCCACACTTACGGGTGCCTGCAGTTTAGCACTTGGCCCTTATCCCAGTGGTTTAATGAGTAACACACAAGAACTTGCGGATGCACTTTATAACGCTGGCATGCAAAGCGGTGATACGGTATGGCAATTACCCTTATGGGATGAATATCACGAAGCCTTAAAGTCAGAGTTTGCAGATTTTAGCAACGTGCCTATCAGCAGCATTGGCGCTGGCACCATTGTCGCTGGTTGTTTTTTAGCAAAATTTACTCAAAAATATCAATGGGCCCATTTAGATGTCGCAAATACCGCCACCTATAGCAGCGGCCCTAAAAGAGGCGCGACAGGCCGCCCTGTTCCTTTATTAGTGCAATACTTAATTAATCGGTGTCAGGCATGACAACATTAGACAAAACTTATCACCCACATGATTTAGAAAAAAAATGGTATCAGCAATGGGAAAAAGCCGGCTATTTTAAACCCAAATCTGGCGAACCCCCCTATTGTATTATGCTGCCACCGCCCAATGTAACTGGAACCTTGCACATGGGGCATGCTTTTCAAGACACCATCATGGATGCCTTAATTCGCTATCATCGCATGAAAGGCCATCAAACCCTTTGGCAAGGCGGCACCGATCATGCTGGGATAGCAACGCAAATGGTTGTAGAAAGACAATTACAAGCGCAAGATATTTGCAAGCATGACATTGGTCGTGAAGCCTTTACTCATAAAGTCTGGGAATGGAAGGCTCATTCTGGCGACACTATCGGTAGACAAATGCGACGCCTTGGTGCTTCGCTGGATTGGACGCGTGAACGTTTTACCATGGATGATGGGCTATCTGAAGCTGTAAAAGAAGTATTTGTGCGCCTCTATGAAGAAGGTTTGATTTATCGTGGCAAACGTCTCGTCAACTGGGACCCAAAGCTGCACACCGCTGTTTCAGATTTAGAAGTTATTGCTGAAGAAGAAGCTGGTTTTTTGTGGCATATTCGCTATCCTATCGAAGACAGTGAGGAATATGTGGTTGTTGCAACCACGCGACCTGAAACCATGCTAGGTGATACAGCAATTGCCGTGCATCCGCAAGATAATCGTTATACACACTTAAAAGGCAAAAAAGTGCGTTTGCCTTTAGTTAATCGACTGATCCCAATTATTCAAGATGACTATGTTGATCCTGAATTTGGCAGTGGTTGTGTGAAAATTACCCCTGCGCATGATTTTAACGACTATGAAGTCGGCAAGCGTCACCAACTTGAAATGATCAATATCTTTAATATTGACGCTATGCTCAATGAACAAATGCCAAGTGACTATGTTGGACTCGATAGATTTGATGCTAGAAAAAAGATAATAAAAGATTTAGAAGAAAAAGGCTTAATAGAAAAAATTGAAAATCATCGTCTTAAAGTGCCACGAGGCGATCGCTCAGGCGAAGTGATTGAACCTTATCTCACCGATCAATGGTTTGTTGATGCCAAAGTACTTGCTAAAGAGGCCATTGCAGCCGTCGAATCGGGCAAAATAGAATTTGTGCCTGCTAATTGGGCGAACAATTATTTTGAATGGATGAACAATATCCAAGATTGGTGCATTAGCAGACAATTATGGTGGGGGCATCGGATCCCTGCTTGGTATGATGATTGTGGCCATGTTTATGTTGGGCGCGACGAAAAAGAAATACGCAGCAAGCATCAACTTTCACCTCAAACCTTACTTACACAAGATCAAGACGTGTTAGACACTTGGTTTTCCTCAGCGCTTTGGCCATTTTCAACCTTAGGATGGCCCCATAATACCTCAGAAATCAAAACCTATTACCCCACCAATGTGCTAGTAACTGGGTTTGACATTATCTTTTTTTGGGTAGCCCGCATGATCATGATGGGTTTGAAATTTATGAATGAAGTGCCTTTCAAGCAAGTCTTTGTGACAGGACTCATTCTAGATGCCCATGGTCAAAAAATGTCTAAATCTAAAGGTAATATTCTTGATCCTTTAGATTTAATCGATGGCATTGATTTAGAAGCCTTGGTGTTAAAACGGATCACCGGTTTAATGCAACCGCATATGGCTCAACAAATAGAAAAAAATACCCGTAAAGAATTTCCAAATGGGATCCCAAGTTTTGGTACGGATGCCTTGCGTTTTTCCCTTTGCGCTTTTGCAACCACAAATCGATTTATTCGCTTTGATCTGTCACGCGTCGAAGGTTATCGTAATTTTTGTAATAAGATCTGGAACGCCGCGCGTTATGTTTTTATGAACCTTGCAGATCAAGATTTGGGGGCTTCAGATAATGAACGAGAATACAGTGTTTATGATCTGGGGATGAGATCCCTTTGGCAAAAAACCAAAACCACGATTGAAGATCATATTCAAAAATACCGTTTTGATCTTATCGCAAACACGCTTTATGATTTTACATGGTACCATTATTGCGATTGGTACCTTGAACTTACCAAACCCATTTTGCAGCATGCAAGTAAAGAGCAGCAACGTGGCACACGTTACATGCTAGCCTTTATATTAGAAGAGCTGCTTCGCGTTATGCATCCTTATATGCCTTTTATTACTGAAGAAATTTGGCAAAAATTAGTCGTTATTTTGGCAGATAATGATAAGACGCATAATCGTGATTCAATTATGATCCAGCCTTATCCTGAAGTTTCTGCTGCCCATATGGATAGTGATGCCGAGTTGGTGCTTGGTTGGATACAACATTTTATTACCGGGGTCAGAACGGTACGCGCCGAATTGAATATTAGCCCAAATAAAATATTAAAAGCATATTATAAAACTCATTCAACTAAAGTAAGTGAGGCATTGCTTGCCAATCAACAATGCATAAAAACCTTGGCAAAACTTGAAAGTGTCATTAAATTGGAACAAGAGGCATTACCCACTTCAACCCATATCGTTTCAAGCGATTTTGAAATCTTTATTCCGCTAGCTGGTGCAATTGAAGATGTGAGTACTGAAATTCAACGATTAAACAAAGAGTTGCAAAAGCACATGGCCGATTTTGAATATGCAGATAAGAAATTGAGCAATGAAAGCTTTTGCGCTAAAGCAAGTGTGGATGCAGTTGAAAAAGAACGCACTCGAAAAACAAAAGCGAATGAAGCAATCATTAAAATTAAAGAGACTTTGCAAAAACTAGAAGCGATTAAGCATTAAACGCGCGGCCTCTCAACCTGAGATAGATCCCGGCTCTGCGCACACTTTGTGTGCTTGGCCGGGATGACCAATCAAGAATGCGCTTCGCAAGCTTGGCCGCGACGACTAAAGTCTATAAAGAAAACCGCTTTTTCGCCTCAGCAATACATTCTTGCTTGGCCTTTTCACGAGCATCCCCTTTTAATGAAAACAATTTCTTATACGCTTTGATTTCAAACTGTTTAAATTCAAGCCGATGGAGCTTTAGATTGTCTTCAACAGGCTTATTATCTGCAAATGCCTGATGTGGCACCCTCTTTCTTAATTGCTTAAAGTCTCTAATACAAGCACGTTCTTCATCATTGGTAAACAATCTTGCAAATCTATCAATTTGAATGCTTGCTTCAACATTATTATGCTTATAGCGTTCTGGCAGATCTCGCTTAAAATTTGCATATTGTCTATAGCCATAATAAACCGCAGGGCCTAAAGCCAATGCACAAACCAATCCTAATGATACTGAAATAGCTAATGCAGTTGGTGAAACCGCTGCAGCAATCGCACTAGCCTCTGCTCCAAGTACTGCGCTCTCTTTTAATAATAAAAGTGCAAACCAAGAGCTATGAATTAATCCAACAAAGGTAGCAGCGCTAACGAGTATCGAACTTGCTGTCAGTCTTATATCTGCTGTCATAATTGGTTCACGTTTTGCAAAGTGTCTTGCATTTTTTTGATTTATCTTTGCGGCAATTGCCTTATTTTGTTCTTCCATTTTTTTTGCTGCATCCGCTTGGTCCGCTATTATTTTCTCTTTTCCTGCAATAAGATCCGTCTCCAATTTTTTAGCTTCTTCATCGTCAACTTGCTGTTGCATCATTACCTCATCACCTTTTAATGCATTGCGTTGATTAACGAGTGTTTGCAACTTCAGTGCCAAAATAGCTAATTCATAGGCATCATGAGATGCTGCAGGTAATTCCAGCGTGCTTGCAATGTTGCTCCCTTTTAAGGTTTGAATCTCTGCTTCAAGCTCTTTTATTTTGTCTAAAACTTGTTTTCTAATATTTTTTGTTGTTTTTGCATTAAAAACTTCATTAATACCTAGAGATAAACCACTAATAATGCCGACTTGTTTGTTCAAGATCGTCATTTCTTCAAGATCATAAGCATATATTAGAATTAAGAGTCGACTACGCATTTCTTTCGTTCTAACTTCATCGAATTCTAGCGGATCCAATTTAATGGCATCAACCTTTAAAGGCCCCTCAGGTAAAGCGCTGTAATTATCACCCATTAAGTTATTGAGTATAATCCGTTGATCTTTCTGACGATAAGGGCCGCTTTTCTGACTATTTGCTAAAATACGCTCAAAAATAGATTTTTCCAATGACGCATCTAAGGCATTTTCATCTTCCCAACGTGCTAAAGCATAGTAAAGACATTCTTTTTGTTGTTGCATTGCTTTTTGAGCAGGATCTTGGCTATCTTTTAATTCAAATTCATCTAAGTAAGTATTGGCGCCATTTTCACCTTCTTCAATCAACTTTGTAACTGCATCAACATCGTCTTTACTAAGTGTATCCAGCAGCCGCTTCCTTAGTTGTAAGGCAGAGTTTGCACTAGCATAACCAACCCTTAGAGAATTTCCTTTATTGAAAGTTTCCTTATCATTAAAAAGCATTGCACTTTCTCTAAGAAAGGTGATCTTCTCTTTTAAATCAAGTGTATGGTAAACAAAACTTCTTATGGCATCATTAGGAAAGTTGACAACCAGTTGGTCGAACATATTTAAACTAGCAGGAATAGACACTATTCTAGGATCATCCTTATCGATGGCAGGATATTGCTTATCGCTTAAGGGGTAAAATTGCTTTTTACCAAGAGATTCAATAAAAAGGATGCTATCTTCTTTAGTAGGAAATCTAATCGCCAACCCTTGTCTACTTTGAAATAAAAATATGCTTTCTATATTTACACTGATCTCTTTAAAACAAGCTAAAAGATCATCGTGCAACTTCTGGGTAATTTGGTTTTCCTTAAGATGAAATGCTATTGTTGTTTTTAATGTTGCAAAACCCTTAGCTTGAACGATTTCCTTTAGGCAAAGTCTTGGGTCATCAGATAAAGAAGTAATGGAGGACATCCCACTTGCTGCCACCTCGGGTTTAAACGTCGTTTCTTTAGCTAAGGCTTCAAGTGCATTCAAAATATTTGGGACAATTTGTGTATCACTTCTAAAACAATGCTTTGTTGCTCCGTTCAGTATTCCTTGAAATTCTTCTAATAAGTCTCTATGTTTAGATAAGAGAGACTGCGCCCACACTTCTTTATTTGTACCTACAATCATTTTAGAGACACCTTTGGTAAATTAGTTAAAGATGAAAGTTACCTTAATAACAACAAAAAATCAAGAAAATCACTATATCATCAAAATTGAAATCTTTCTGACTAACATTAGGGCCGCAAAGCAAGCGCGAAGGATCTTTGCCCACGCTGCTACTGTCCTCCTATAAAGAAAACCGCTTTTTTGCCTCATCAATACATTCTTGCTTGGCCTTTTCACGAGCATCTCCTTTTAAGGCAAGCACCTTTTGATAAGCTTTGATTTCAAATTGCTTAAAATCCAGCCGATGTTGTTTTTGGTTAACTATCTGGTTATTTACAAAAACACCGGGTGCGATCTGTTTTCTCAATTTTTTAATCTCATTCGCAAAATTCTTATCTGTTTCATTGACGAACAATTTTGCAAATTTATCAATTTGAATACTTGCTTCAACATTATGATGCTTATAACGCTCTGGCAGATTTCGCTTAAAGTTGGCATATTGTCTGTAGCCGTAATAAACCCCTGCGCCCAAAGCCAATCCAGAAACCAATCCTAAGGATGCGGAAATAACCAATGCCATTGGTGGCACTGCCATGCTAATGGTACTAACCCCAGTTCCAAGTAGCGCACCCGCTTTTAATAATGAAAGTACAAACCAAGCGCTCTGAGTTAAGCCAACATAAGTAGATAGCATTACCAAGGCAAAAGTAATACCACCAATGAACATTGAAATTGCGGTTAGTCTTTTATCTGCCACCATAATCGGTTTACGTTTTGCAAATTGTCTTGCTCTTTTTTGCTCTATCTTTGCAGCTAGAAGGGCCTTGTTTTGATCCTCCATTTTTTTTGCTGAATCGATCGCCCCTGGGGCCACTATTATTTTCTCATTTCCTGCAATAAGGACCTTTTCCAATTCTTTAGCCTCAGCTTCGTCAATTCGAAGCAACATGGTTGGATAAATGCCTTTCAGTTCATATTGTTCATTAAGAAGTGCTTGTAGCTTGAGCGTCAACAAAGCCAATTCACAGCCATCATGCGATGCTGCAGGTAATGGCATAACGCTTTCATAGGTAACGCCTTTTAAACGTTGGTTCTCGACTTGCAGCGCTTTGATTTTGTCTAAAACTTGTGTTCTAAGTTCTGTCTTATTTTTTGCATTAAATTCACCTACTTCGCTAAAACCAAAACCTAAGCCACTAAGGGTTTCGATCTCTTTATTCAGTATGTTAATTTCTTCAAGCTTGTAAGCATATAACAGAATTAGGAAACGAGTGCGAGTATCTATAATCTTGAACTCATTTGCCGCTGTCTGAGGCTGCAATTTAATGGCATCCATGCTCAAAACCTCGCTCAACAACGCACTGTAATTACCACTCCTTAAATTATTCAATATTAATTTTTGATCTTTTTTGCGATAAGGGCCATCTTTTTTGCTATTTGCTAAAATACGCTTAAAAACAGTCTCTTCCCGTGTTACGGCGTCATCTGCTTTTTCAAAACGTGCTAACGCATAATCAAGACATTCTCTTTGTTGCTGCATTGCTTTTTGGGCAGGATCTTGGTTATCCGTATATTTAAATTCATCTAAATAAGTGTGGGCGCAATTTTCACCTTCTTCAATCAAGCTTGAAACTGCATCGACATCGTCGTTGCGAAGAGCCTCCAGCAACCGCCTCCTCCGTTGTAACTTTAAGTTTGTTATAGAATAATCAACCTGTAGATAATTTCCTTCACTGAGAGTTTCCTTGTCAGAAAAAATAATCGAGCTTTCATTGCGAGCAAGGTAGATCTTTTGTTTTAAATCCAATACATTACAAACAAAATGCCTTATGGCAAAATTAGGAAATCTAACCATCAGTTTGCCGTCGCTATTTACATGAGCAGGAACAGATACAATTCTAGGATCCTCTTTATCGATAACGGGATATTCTTTACTACTCAAGGGGTAAAATTGCTTTTCACCAAGGGATTCAATAAAAAGAATGCTATCTTCCTTAGTAGGAAAGTTAATGGCTAACGCTTGTGAATTATGAAATACAAATATACTTTCTAAATTAGTACTGATCTCATTAAAACAATCTAAAACATCATCATGCAATTTCTGCGTAATTTGGTTTTTCTCAAGATAAGACGCGGCGGTCGCTTTAAAGGCTGAATAACCGATAGTTTGAACAAGTTGTTTTAGGCAAAGCCTTGGGTCATCAGATAAGAAAATGATGCCAGACTGCCCATTTTCCGCCACTTCCGGTTTAAATGTTGTTCCCCTAATTAATGATTCAAGTGCATCCAAAATATTTGGGACAAATTGTACATCCGCTTTGCAATAATTTTTTGTTCCCTTTATTCTTCTTTGAAATTCTTCTAGCAAGGCTCTGTGTTTATGCAAGAGCGATTGCGCCCACACTTCTTTATTTGCACCTACAATCATTATATTGACACCATTGGTAAATTAGTAAAAAATGAAAACTATGTTAATAAGAATAAAAAATCAAGAAAATCACTCCGCTACTCAAAGAACAAGTTGGCCAAGCAACTTGTGAAATTTTATTTAACTTTTGGACGACTTTCCTGGTAAGCGTGTTCCAGCCCTGCAGCAAATTCCGGATAATACCGCCAATTTTCCTGAGCACTACAGCTTTTGAAATAGTAAAACCAGCTATTACCTGCTTGTAACCCTGCGGCAAAAGGAGTATGAATATTACCTTTTTTAGTGAGCTCAGGATCCGTTTTAACGTAGAATTGCGCTAATCTTTGATGCAGCCAATTTCGGAGCTGTAAAACCAGGGCCAACGTCAAACTAACGCCTAAAGCAACCATAACCCCATAATAGGATGTCATTGCGACAAAAACCAAAACCCCCAATGCAACCGGATGCTTTGTTGGATGCAGAATTAAGTCTTGCCAATACTTTTTTTCTTTCGTTGCGTTTTTGCTTGTATCAAACCATATATCAACTTTATTAATAGAATACTTACCAGCCAAATAGGCTGCTGCAGCGCGTTTTACATTTCTAAAATTAGGGCATGGCGATAAATGATTTTTAATTGCGTATTGTTTAGCAGCAAAATAATCTCTAGCGATAAGCTGGGCGCCTTCTTGGGTAATACCTTGATCAAGCAACAAATCCACAATTTCACCTTCATCATAAGGCAAAAACTGACATTGCACGAAACGTCGCTTTACTGCCAAACTAATTGGTCTTCTGCCAGGATAATCTATTGGGTTAAGCGTGCCAAATAATTTAAAACCTGCAACCTTAGCCTTTTTACCTGCCAGATCTCTTCCCATCGCAATGGCATTTAAGGTTTCTTCTAAAATCTCACTACTATTGATTTCATCAATCACTACCACAGCGCCTTCATGAAAGGCTTTTAATAGAAATTCCTTTTTCTCTTTGGCGGACATGCTTACAGGTAAATGATAGAAAATTTTACCTTGCTGTGCTTTGCTTAAATCAATTGGCGCTTCTTGATAGCCATAATATTTCAACATTTCAATGATAAATTTAGATTTACCTTCGGCGGATTCGCCTTCAATTAACATACCCGCAAGACCAGCCATGTTCTCTTTTTCAGCAGATTGCTGCTGATAATCTCTAATGTTTAAGAGCGAGGATACGAGTTGATATGCTTCAATGCGCGAATGTGTCACTAAAAAATCGCCAATTTTAAAATTTTGAACAAAATTTAATCTTTTAAAGTCCTTAAATTGTTGCTCAAACCAATCTTTAAAATCCTTCTGCTGTGTCGGTGCTAACACAGATTTTCCAAGAAGATAAGCAATTTGCAAGGCATGTTGACGTTGCTTTGTAGCGTCTTTAGATAATACTTCTAATGCCATCAGTTCTAGCTCTCTTGGCGTCATCAAAACCGTGTCTTTAGATAAAGAGACGATTTTATGATAAATTTGCAAAAAAAGTTCACAACAATGTGCTTTATCCCCATCTTTAAATAATGGTTTGAGTATTCGATGATAAATCATTGCTTCTGGCAAAGCATTAAATGTAATTGCATTAGGATGCGCTTCAAAGAAGCTTGGCTTTTTCCTTTCGCCGCCATAGGAATTCGGGTTTGCAGCAAAAATCACCTTTAAATTTTTGCCGTTGTAAAATTCTCCATCATAATAGATAAAGGGAGGGTTTTGATATAAACCATCAAACATCGTAAAATCTTGATTTGTTAAATTAGCTTCATCTACAAATAATATTTTTTCTTTACCTGGTATGTGTTCTGTTAAACAGTGATGTAAACTTTCTAGCCCCACAAAAACAGCATACTCCGGTAAAACTCTGAGGGTGTTAAAGATAATGGTGGTTTTACCAGCCCCTGTTGGGCCTTCAATCAGCAACGTTGGTGCTTTGCTTAAACCTGCTTTAATTTGTGCCAAACGATCGCTTTCAAACGCATCACTTGTTTGCAAACTAAGATCTAATTCATGAATTTCAGGGCTTTGTTCTTTAGGTGGCGGATTTTGTTCTTTAAGTGCCTGTGTGGCAAATTTGTGTTTTTTTGTTGTTGTAAATTTAAAACTGTCGGTTTGCTGTGTAACCAGTATCAGTTTACCAGGTTTTGTTGCTTGCAAAGGGGTAAAAGGGGTAGGTAAAACGGCGTTTTCAACACAAAGCTCAGCTAGACTATCAACACATTCTTGCGAAAAATTTCCGTATAATATTAAATTTTCACCTTGTTGTAAGGCTCGCAAGATCCCAGCTTTTCGTTGCTTTATATTAAAGGTAACTTCATCAAGCCACTTGGCATCATGGTGCATCATCAATTCACTGCTTTTACATTCTGAAATATTCACAGCACGCATGTATGTTTCTTGTTGTATTGCCTCAATCGTTTTATCAATGTTATTGGTCAAATGAACTTCAAGCTGATATTGATGCTTTTGCTTATTAAAACCTTCTAAAGTCACTGTTTTCAGATTTTGCATTGCCTGAGGCAACACATGGCTTTCTCTTTGTATTAAAAGTAAAGTTACGTTGATTTTCTCACATTCTTTTAACAAGCGTACCCATTGTTCTTCGGATAAATTACGAGTCAACTCGATATTCATCGTTTGGTTTTGATATTGCGCTAATTTGCCAGGCGTTGCAAACAGTTCCTCATCCACTTCAGTATAGGTCGTAATAAATTGACCTAAAGTTGTTGGATTTAATACATGGACAAAAGGGGCATCTTTAATGAGATGAATATGTTTTGTTAAATTTTCCCAATTATATCCCACACTTTTAACAAATTGGGTGTCAGCCCCCAGTGTCAAGTTTTCATCAAAAGCTTTGACATTTTTATGTAATAAAAATTGTAACCAAAATAATTGAAATTCAGGTAAATGCCAAGGCCCATTGGCAATTTCAATAATGCTTTCCTTTTTCAAAGCATCTATCAGTTCACCTGGTTTATAGATAAATTTAGTGCCAGCAAGTACCCATTGCCCCAGCAATATCGCTCGCCAATGAATAGAATTTAAAAGATCGATTTTATGTGTTTGGATATCATTTTCTTTTAGCTTAATTTTATTCAACAACTGCGCCACACATCGCTGCAAATCACTAACAGCAAATGGCATAACTACTTTTTCATCAAAACGTGAATCAAGATCTGAAACACGATAGGCATCGGGTTTATTGGGATCATAAAAACCGATCACTAACGCTTCTTTTGGAATTAATGTGCTATCAATTTTGCGAACTTCATCAATGATGGTATTCGTTCTTGCTATCTCGTTGGGGTTAAAATTATCCCAATTAACAATGATAACGGGAGACTTGCCTTGATTTTCTAGCAAAAATTGATGTAATCGGCCTCCTGGCCCTTTGCGCAATATGCCTTGATTGTCAGAACGTTCAATCCAGCGTGAAGAACACACGCAATCTTTAGCTGAATCAATATAATAAACAGGACGAGATGCCGCTAAGCATTTATCTTGCAAATAAATTTGATACCCCATGACACCATCACTTGGTGTTTTCAACAATATATTTTTGCCTGACTTCGCCAGAATTTGATTGGTAAAATCACTGATTAACGTCGGATCTTGTTTAGGCGTTTCCCAGGTAACAAAATGAGAATTAAGACTCTCTTTATTAATTACAATATCAACGTCAGATAGATTGCTTTGCTTTTTCTGGGGTGTTATGCCTAGGTTAGTATTTTCATGAATATTAAGATTAACCGGATAGCCACCCAAATCACATTTATGCAGGTATCCTTGATAATTCACTTCGATAAAAGCATGACAATCATTCCCAATATATTGATTCATTTCATTGGGATGTGTTTTTTGACGATTCACTTTCTCAACAATGGCGCGATGACGACAAGCGCCACATTTTTGTTGGTTAATTTCACGATAATAGTCCTGTCCGCTAATCAGTGTTTTTCCTTCACGTGTCAATTTCTTCGGTTTAAACTCTTTTAAATAATATTCAACTCTTGCTGCTAATATTGGCGGTAATGGTTTAATGGGAGGAACTTCAATTACATAGTGCGCCATCACTTGTGCATGACCTTCTTTAAGGCGAATACAGTAAAATGCTTGGTCTTTCAAATATTTGAATTCAACCTCATTTGCAGTAAACCCTTTAATATAAAAATGAGTTATTTTTTCTTGTGCATAATAAGATGGCAGCACTTCCCATTCTTGCGACAGGTTAATGGGCGATCGTGCATAGTATCTTTCACTTACTTCTTTTCGAGTAGCAAGGTTTTTAAACTTATTTAAAAGGCTATTTTTCCCAAATTCATCTCTTGCTTGAATGACTTCTTTTTCCGATTGACACCATTTTGGTGGTTCACAATCCACTAAATTTGGCGGTTCTTGAATTAAAATAAAAGGATCTTCTTCTGGCTTTAATGCACTTTCTTTGACCAACACTTTTTGAAAAGCTTGCAATCTATATTCTTTTGGATGCGGATGCGCAAGACCAGCTCTGGCATAAAAAATTCTTTCAACCTGCAAATTCGGCACTTTTTGGGGATCGGTATCGGCATCGATGGAGCGTGTTTTACATTGCCTGGCACGCTCAAAGCTAGAACCAGCACTAGAGCCAGACTGTTCTTGTGCTTTATTACTTAAAAAGAAAGATTGCCATTTTTGAAAGATTGTCTGCTTTTTAATAACGGCGGCAAGCGCTTCTTGCCGTTCTTTTTTTAATCTCTCCTCAATCTCAGTTCTGTCAACAAAAACAGTACGAAACTCATCAAATCGAGCTTCCTTCAAGGCTTGTTTTAAATGATTTGCATGCGTGATATCAACCACTTTTAATTTTTTTGCATTTTTTAAAATATGAAAAAGAAACTCTGGTGACAAAATACTATTACCGAGATCTAATTTTTCAAGGTTTAAAGACGGCAAAGGCTTTTTATGCCAATCTATTTTTTGATTGACAACATTTTCCTCAGTATGATTGCCAGTTAAAATGAGGGTCTTTAAATTTTCAAATGAAGTTAAAAATATATGTAAATATTCTTCATCAGCACAAACCCCAATTTCTTCTATGGAATTTGGAATTGTTAATGCCGCATCAAGATCAGCAATATATATGCTTTTTAATTGCGAGGAATGCTCAATGATAGGCAAATCTTCTAACTCATTCGCCTGCAATATTATTTCATTTAAGTTCTTTAGCGCTTGAGATTGCAAAAATTGTGTATGCGCAGCAGATCCCTTAAAATTTTTAATGCTATTTTTTTCTGGAAAACAACAAGCCAATTCAAGCTTTTTAAGGTTTTTGCCATGTTTTGCTAAAAAACGAAACAACTTATCTGCAGAATCATCAAAGCCGTTTAAATATAACTCTTCTAGCATTGCTTCGGGATGTAGTTGGGGTAGTGTTTCTGTTGGTAGCAATCCTAAGCTTAGTTTTTTCAAATTTTTAGCTTTTTTAAAGACAGTTTCAAATTGCTTTCCAAGATAACTATAATAAGAAATTTCTTCAATTTGATCATAGCCAATTTCGCTGTTTATTGAATCTATATTATTTTCATCAACACGTTGATATGGTCTATTTAAAAGAACGAATCTAGAAAAATTTTTATCGCGAGCTGCTAAAGTAATTTCTTTTTTTATTTTTTCTGATTTGATTTTTGCTAGATTATCAATTGACCAATCCATTAAATCTATACATCCCACGAGCTCTTGGGTAAGTTCTTGTCTGAAATAGTCGCTCATATCTGCCAATAATTGTCTTTGCTCAAAATAGCCCATTAATAGCAATTCATCTGCACAGATCCCTTTTTGTGCCATTATTTTTGTAATTTTATCAGGATGCTCTGAATTTATCTTAAATTTGGGTGCAAATAGATCATGCCAACTTTTAGGTTTTAGCGCACGCGGATCTCCTCTTTCCCAATGTTTATTAAAAAAGTTATCTATATTATCTTGTGTTATTGCTATGGGATCATTTTGCCAAGCATACAAAGAAAATCCTTCTTTGAGTAATCGTGCTAAAACGCTCTTTAATGCTCTTGTGTGACGTGACCCATAGCGGTGAAACGTGTGGGTAAAGACTAAGGTCTTTTTTTTAAGGACGTTTTCGCCTTCTTCTTGTAACCAATAATCAGGTAGCGTCGCTATAAATCTTTCAACTTCAAAATTTCCGGTTACCGTGGTGGTGTAACTTGGTTTTTTATCAAAATAATATAGCCATTTGGGAATGAAATTGATCATGACTTAAGGTTAAGCCGAGGCTTGTTCTTTTTTGCTTCTTCCATGCCAATACAATAAGTGGGATAATTATCCCAGTTATTAAACGATATATAACTGGTAAAATATTTAACCCAGCTATTTGAAGCTAAGAGACCATCATTAAATGCTTCTTGCTCTTCTTGACTATTAAATACGGGATGCTTATTAAAGACTTCATTTAAATCTTTAGCAACCGTTGCTCTTATTACAAGAAAGGAAGTTAAAGACCAACCTGCGCCTAATCCAAAAAGTACACCACCTGAAACACTACCAATCAAATAAGCCATAAACCCCATTAAAACAGGGTGTTCACTTGGTCTTTCAATCACTGACTTGAATTGCTTTTTTAAATAATTTAAGACGCTACTACTCTTTTTGCGTTTATCCAGAACTTGTAATTTTGAAGCAAAACTAAATTGCGCTTGCTGGTTAGTCAAAATATATAATCTACCTGGATTTTCGGCCTTTAGCTCAGAAGGCAGATAGGCATTTGAAACACAAAATTTCGCGAAATGATCTATTTGTGTTTGCGAGAAATGCCCGCTTATCACAAAGCTCTTGCCATTAATTAAATCTTGCATTAATTGTGAAGGAATGTATTTTTTTGTGAGCGTATTCTTATTTTTCCAACGCAGGCCATACTTTCCAAAAATATCACCGTCTTTAAATCCTTTAATATCTATCGCTTGAACATTATTGCCTTGCAACTCAAGTACCTTCTCTTGTATGTTTTGCGTAATGAGAACATCAACGTTAAAAGAGTGGGTATGATTAAGTTGCATTGAATCGGTCTTGACAGAATTAACTACTTTTAAATTATATTTTTTCAAAAGTTCGGGAGTTTTAAACATTTCCACAGTAACATGATGTTTTTGACACTCTGTTAGTAATCTTATCCATTGGTTTTTGCTAATGCTGCTCGTCAACTTAATGCGGATCCGGTTATTTTTATTATCTTCTATCCAACCCGGGAGTCGATAAACATGGTTGCTCTGGGTTAAAAGTTGCTCTTTACTAAAAAATTGCTCAAAGGTAGCGGGATTTAGAATATAAGCTGGTTCATCACTATCTTCTGCAGAATGGTTAATTTCGACAGATTTTAACAATTCATTCCAATTGTTTTTGTCTTGCCAAAAATTTCTTTTTACGTTACTAAAAATACTAACCGGTCTTGATCTGAGCATGAATTTTAGCATGTGGGTTCCTAGAAACTAAATCAAGTTAGCATTCTAGCGATATCTTAGTCTAAAGTAAAGTTCAGTTAAGAAGTAAACATTGTGGTTACACGAAATTAATCGATGACCGTATATTCTCGAACCAGTTTGAATTTACTACCGAGAAAAAAGACTGGATTGCCACGTCGCTTCGCTCCTCGCAAAGACGGATCATGAGTTGGCTGATCCTAAATCCGCGCCAAGCGCACAGATCCCCAGGAGTGTACGCTTTGGTTCAATTAGTAGGTTTAGGTATTTTAAAATCTGATACTTGGCCAATTTTTTTAAAAAATAACAACACCCATTTTCCAATATCTATTTCATACCAGCGGTGTCCTAAAAAAGGCATTTGCAAATAACGATGATGGTTATTGTGCCAACCTTCACCAAAGGTAAATAACGCTACTAAAAGGTTATTTTTGCTGTTGTCATCCATGGTGTTGTAACGGCGTTTTCCCCAACGATGGCAAACTGAATTGACAAACCAGGTCATATGAATGCACAAAAATACTCTCAGAAAACCAGCCCAAAGTAGCCCTACCCACCCCAACAATAATCCTGGGATAATAAGCCCTAACATGCTATAAAAAATATAATGCTTGGATACATGAATGACATCTTTGTCTTTCAATAACCAACTGCCATAACGTCTAAAATTAGGACGATAGTCTTTAAATACCCAGCCACAATGAGAATACCAAAAGCCTTGTTGCACAGGCGAATGCACATCTCCTGGTTTGTCGGCAAAACGATGATGCTGAATGTGCAAAGAAGCCCAGCTAGCAGGACCACCTTGCATTGCAAACGCACCACAAACAAGTAAAAATCGCTTTAACCAAGGCTTTGCTTGAAATGAGCGGTGAGTAACCAATCGGTGATATCCCAAAGTGATCCCCAAACCGGAAAGGCAATACATCACTATTGCCAAAGCAATATCTAAACCCGAAACCCAACCTTGCCACCAGGTCCAAACAGCCAGCGGAACTGATAAAGGCGTAATAAAAACTAAAAAAAAGGCATATAAATAATTCATTTATTAGACTTATCGATCTTATTTAGTGGAAAGTATATCATCGAGCAAGATCCTGTGATACCGGACATATTGGTATGAACTTAGATCCTACGCTTAAAAGATTGGTAACCATAGCTTATTTAAATGGTTTTGGTCAAATCCATCAATTGACACCAGAGCAAATACGCTTATATCTCAGCCATCCCAAACTTAAAATTACGCCGGCTCATTTTAAAGATGTGCACACAGATGAGGCCTTGCAATTACGGTGCTATACCCCTAGCCACCTTTCAGATAAAACCTTGCCTGCAGTTATCTACCTGTCTGCAACGGCTTTTGTACTCGATAGATTAGATGCCAGCAATGATTATTGCAGTTTGTTAGCCAACAACTTAGGAATGAAAATAATCAATATCGCCCATCGATTAGCGCCGGAACATAAATTTCCACAGTTTCTCTATGATTGTTTAAATAGCATCAAATGGATTTCCCATCACGGCGCAATGCTGCAAATCGATAGCGACAAATTAAGCATTTGGGGAGAAAGTTCGGGAGCTAGCATCGCTGCGACGTGCACCCATCTTTTACGTGATGAAGCCAAACCTAACTTGTTAAAATACCAAACGTTATTTTACCCGATGGTCGATCTTGTGACGCCTTTTCCTTCCAAGGAAACCTTTGGTTACGGCTATATGTTAGATAAACCTTTTATTGCTTGGCTAGATGCAAAAGGGTTTCATCCTGAACAAAATAGAGCTTGTCCTTTAGTTTCTCCTCTGCTTGCATCTTCTTTTGCAAACTTACCACCTGCAACTATCATTACCGCTGAATGCGATCCGTTGCGAGACGAAGGCGAAGCATATGCACAAAAATTAATCGATAACCAGGTAGTCGTCAAAACACAGCGTTTTGACGGCATGATCCATGGTTTTATGCGTTTTTATCCCAAAGTCAAAGCCTCTCAATCAGCACTGACTTTTGCTTGCAATGCTTTGAAAAATGCTTTGATCTAATCATTTAGGTAAGGAGCTACTGGCAGCGCCAGTCCCATTCGTACTTGAGGGTGGCGTTGCCCCCGTGTTTGTTCGTGTCGTCCCCTCGGCTGGTTTTTGTTGCTCAGTAGGTGCAATGGATGCTGTAATACTATGTATCGCTATCCCAACCGGGCTATCATTGCTAGGTACTCGCACCACTTCAACATTGGCCTGCAATTTTTGGACCACCGATTCGGTGGTGCTTTTGTAGGTCACATCGATTGGGATCTGTACTTCCCAGGTATAGATACCATTGACAATACCTTCTTTAACGACTTTACCTTTTTGTGCCACTTTGGCTGTTACATATAATCTTTTATCTTGCACCGCTTGCAGATTTTTTGATTCATCTAAGGCTTTCATATAAGAATCATAACCTTGTTGGGTGAAGTAACCACGGATCTGTGTGAGCACTTGAGGAAAATCTTTATAATTGTATGTATAAATCTGTTCTATATTTTCTGATGTCCAAATTAAAACTTGTGGCGAGGGTAAATTAGCTTGTTCTAAAGGCACGCTGGGCATTTTATTATGCTTTAATTCAGCCAAGTCACGCTCAATTAAACTTAAACGAACTTCAATTTCTTTCATTCTCATCTGCAACGTTGCTAAATCTGTCGGCTCTGCTGCTTGTAATGCTGTGAATGTAAAAAAAAGCCCTGTTAGCGTGATAATTCGCATAAGTGTTCCTGTTAATTAGTTAAAATATCTCTTTCTAATTTTTGCACCATATCTTCAAACGAAGAAGAGGCAAAAAACAATTTCCATTGCGCAATCAACCCATAGTTATCCTGATCCCAAGGATGAAATCTCGGTAAATAATACTGAAGATACGGTAAAATGAGTTTTCTCACAAATCCTGCTTTGCCCCAACATACAACCACACATCTTATCCAAAAGCTTATTTTGAATAACAATTTGTCCTTATAAATCAGATGAAAAAAATTTCGAACAAGCAAGCCGCCAAGCATGCCGGTAATAAACCACATGCCCAAAATTCTCACAAAATATCCCCCTTGGATACTTTCATATAAATCAAAAACCACTGCTTTGTGTTCTATTTCCTCAATCGCATGCCAACGCCATAGGGCACAATGGGGCAAAGCGGCATTTTGCAACCATTGTCTATCACGCAGAACAAGATCGGAAATGATTGCAGTTAAATGCTCTGCTGCTAAGGTCAGTGATAAATGCATTTTTGCAGATAACTTTTTAGCAACCCACTTGAAGTTCTTAAGATTACTTTTTTCTAATCTTTTAGTGTCATAGCCTTGGCTTTTCAAGATCAAATTGTAACGCATGAATTCACTACCATGCGCAGATTCTTGACCAATAAAACCCAGCACTTGATCACGCAAAGCACCTGGAGGAATTTTATGCTTGTATGGCAAAACGCTTGATATTGCGAGACGCTCAAAGGCAGGAGCTAAAATGGCAATAGCATTAAAGATATGAGTTTTAATAGGGCAGTTATCATTCCAATGCTTTGGACTGTCCTTTTTAATGCCAAACCTCAAAGGCCTTGCAACGATATCACCTTTAGACAATTAACCTTCCTTGGTATTTTAGTGCTCTCTGGTCTGCTTAAATTCAAGCTCAGGCCATCTTTCCATCGTCATCATTAAATTTACATTTGTTGGGGCCAAGTAAGCAAGGTGTTCAGCACTATCTAAAGCTAAGTTCATACTGAGTTTGGTTTTGAAGTCCACCAACTTTTTAGAATCTTTGCTATATACCCATCTTGCTGTGAAAACCTTAACTTCATCATAACGGCACTCAACGTTGTATTCATATTGCAAACGATAAGCAACCACATCAAACTGCAACACACCCACAGCGCCAACAATTATCGTATTGGAATCTAGAGGCCGAAATATTTGCGTTGCACCTTCCTCAGAAAGCTGAATAAGCCCCTTTTGCAAGGCTTTCATTTTTAATGGATCTTTTGGTCTGACAGCCTTAAATAATTCTGGCGCAAAATTAGGGATCCCCATAAATTTAAGATCTTCACCTTGGCTAAACGTATCGCCGATTTGGATAGTGCCATAATTATGTAGCCCTATAATGTCACCTGGCCACGCCGCTTCAACATGATCTCGTTCGCCTGCCATAAAAGTCAGTGCATTTGAGATCTGAATATCTCTATCTAAACGCACATGACGCATCTTCATGCCTTTTTGATAATTCCCAGAACAAACTCGCAAAAAAGCAATCCTATCGCGATGCGCCGGATCCATGTTGGCTTGAATTTTGAAAACAAAGCCAGTGAAAGGTTTTTCCGTTGGCAAAACTTCTCTTTTATCGGCTTTTCTACTCTTAGGTGCAGGCGCATAATCCACTAAGGCGTTGAGAATTTCATTCACGCCAAAGTTATTTAAGGCTGAGCCGAAATAAACTGGGGTTAATTTTCCTTCTAGAAAAGCAGTTTTATCAAATGTATGACTTGCGCCGATGATCAGATCTAATTGATCTCTAAATTCATTAATGATATTGCCACACTTTTCATCAAGCACAGGATTAGTGATACCTTTGACCACTTCAGGGGTTTGAATCACCGCGCCCTTGCCTGGTTCAAAAAGATAGACGCAATCTTGAATGAGGTTGTAAACCCCTTTAAATAATTTACCCATCCCAATAGGCCAAGTAATGGGTGCGCAGCGAATGTTGAGTACCTTTTCTATTTCATCGAGCAACTCGATAGGATCACGGCTATCTCTATCTAACTTATTAATAAAGGTGATGATTGGCGTATCACGTAAGCGACATACTTCCATCAACTTAATGGTTCTAGACTCAACCCCTTTCACAGCATCAATAACCATTAAGGCCGAATCCACCGCAGTTAAGGTACGATAGGTGTCTTCAGAAAAATCTTCATGGCCTGGTGTATCAAGCAAATTGATAATTGCCTCACGATGGGGAAACTGCATCACCGAGGTCGTCACCGATATCCCACGCTGCTGCTCAAGTGCCATCCAATCTGAAGTGGCATGTCGTTGTGCTTTACGCCCTTTTACCGTGCCAGCCAGCTTAATGGCACCTCCAAACAATAACAATTTCTCGGTTAAAGTGGTTTTCCCAGCATCAGGATGTGAAATGATAGCGAACGTCCGACGTCGAGCTATCTCATTTTCTAAGCTAGACATCTACCCCTCTTTTTTAATACCGTGGTTAATATGTTGATATATCGCAGTGGCATTACTATCATATTGCTCCATATCTAGCAAACTACTTTGCGACTGGAGTACCTATGACACATGCCAATGAACATGCCAACAAACCACCTGAACATAGTTTACAACTTATCCCACTCTTCATTTGTATTGGTATTGGTCTGGCAGGTTGGTTTTGTCCTGCCCCTGAAGGCATGACTTTACCCGGATGGCACCTTCTCACTATTTTTGTGGTGACCGTGCTTGCGCTAATCATTAAGCCCTTACCCATGGGCGCCGTGGCCATGATTGCTGTTGTTATTTGCGTGCTGACAAACACCCTCACCATGAAACAAGCTTTTGGGGGGTTTAGCAGTGATGTGGTTTGGTTAGTTGTTTTTGCCTTATTTATTGCTAAGGGATTTAATGTGACCGGGCTTGATAAGCGGATCGCTTATTTTTTTACCGCTTTGCTTGGTAAAAAAACGTTGGGCTTGAGTTATGGCTTGATGGTAACAGATTTAATCCTTGCCCCAGCCTTACCCAGCGTCACAGGCAGATCGGCAGGAATTGTTTATCCCATTTTACAAGGGATAGCGACCTCTTATAAAAGTTTTCCACACTCAGATTCTGCTAAAAAAATTGGCGCATTTTTAACAGTGACCGCTTTTCAAGTGACAGTTATCACCTCAACCATGTTCATGACCGCCATGGCTGCCAACCCTATTTTGCAAAAATTGACCAAAGATGCCAATCTGCCCTTATCTTGGGCAGACTGGGCTTTAGCGAGCATGGTACCAGGCATTGTCAGCTTAATTATTATTCCTTGGTTTATTTATTTAATCTATCCTCCCGAAATCAAAGAAACACCCAATGCACAATCCATTGCCTTAACCGCTCTCAAAAATCTAGGCAAAATGAGTAAAGCAGAATGGATAATGTCCCTAACCGTCATCACGTTATTGGTACTGTGGATTTTTGGCAAACAAGAAATCTTAGGTATTCAATTTAACATTGATGTCGCTATTGCTGCGCTGGTCGGACTATGCATATTATTAGTGACGGGTGTCTTAGAATGGAAATCCCTGTTGCGTATTCATGATGCCTGGGAAACTTTTGTCTGGTTTTGCGTGCTTATTATGCTTGCCGGCTTTTTAAAAGATTACGGCGTGCTTGATTGGTTTACCAACAATATTCAAGGCCATTTTGCGCATCTTCATTGGACATACGCCTTTCCCTTATTGGCGCTTATTTACTTTTATTCACATTACTTTTTTGCCAGCTCCACTGCCCATGTGACATCCATGTATCCTGCGTTTCTTGGGTTGTCGCTTGCTCTTGGCACGCCCCCTATGCTTGCTGTTTTTATCTTGATTTTCTTTAGCAATCTTTTTGGCGGGTTAACTCACTATAGTTTAGCACCAGCACCTTTGTTATATGGTGTGGGCTATGTTGATCTTAAAAGTTGGTGGAAAATTGGCTTCCTCGCAAGCGTCATTAATATCTTGATTTGGTCAACCTTAGGTGTTGTTTGGTGGAAATTCTTAGGGTTTTGGTAAGGAAAAATAAGGATGATTCTGGTTAATACAGTTAATTTGCGCTAGTATGTCAAAGGTTTTAACCTATTGGGACAATTTAAGAGGGCATGATGGCAAATCTAAACTTACAACTGGCGGATGATGTGTATTCCGAACTTGCAGCAATAGCCGAGCAACTTAAAATAAGTCCTGAGGAATGCCTTGAACTTGCGCTTCATCACTTTATACAAACCGATACCGTGGAAAATGCTATTGAAGGTATGGCTCGTTTAGATGATGGTCAACAACTTGTTGATTTTCCCGAACTCAAAGAAGAATTGGGTATTGAAATTCTATTTCATCCCGAAGCAATGGATGAATTAGAATCTGTAACAGAAGAAGATCAAATCGACATCTTGGAACGATTAATCAATCGGATCTCTGCTCAAGATGATGAATTGGAAGCCACTTTAGATGTTGTCATTAAAGAACAAGGTGATAACCAGTTCGTTGTTTCAGGTTTTGACTTTGGAGATATCGTCTATCAATTAGGCAAAAATGTAATCATCTATCATATCGCACTCATTGAAGAAGATGATGAGGACGAAGACGAAGGCGATGAAAACGATGATGAATTTGAAGAAGACGATGAATTTGAAGAAGATGAAACTGTCTCCAATCCTGCCAACACAAGAAGCAATTAATGCGCTAAAAAGGGGAGTATTAGATAAAGTGTGTCAGTTCTGATAGATTATTAACTTAAATCTAAAGGAATTGACCATCGCTACGTCCCGCGCAAGGCTGCCATCGCAGCCGCATGCGCGTGAACCACAACAAAAAGTTATTTATTGATACGTATTAAAAACAAAAATCTAAGGTTTGTGTCTCAATAACCCCCTGGCTAATTGGTCGAGTATATTCTGACTTTCCTACGAGAATAGTTAAATTAATCAATGGATGATAAATGCATTCATCATGAGTATGTCCGCACAAAACTAATATTTCTATAGATGAATATTCATTTGCAAATTGTAATAATATATCACCTGTTGCTTTAGAACTAAAAAATGGTAAAAAGTCATCACTACTAATTTTACCTTGATGCATTGCTGTTTCGCGAAAAAGTGGAACATGAGTTACAATAATAATTTTATGCGGTCCTTCTTGTGCAGCTTTCTTCAAAATTGAGTATGATGAAAATTGTACAAGAAATATTTTATTTTCACTATATATTTTAAAATATTTGTTAATTTTTATAGACGAACGTTATTCTTCTGATTTTCTTAATGCAGATTCGACAGTTTTAGGGCTATGCGCAATCACACATAGGTAGGCACGCGCTGCACCTTCAGGCTGACGCACTCCCTGCTCCCATTTTTCAAGCGTTCTAAGTGCAAATCCATAACAATCAGCAAACTCGCCACGAGTCATGTGCAGCTTTTCGCGTATTGCCCTTACATCGACATGCTTAGGCACATAAACCTTATGTGTTTTTGCACTACGCTTGTTTCCTTTTGCATATTCAAGCGCTTCAGTTGCCCCTTGCAATATACTTTCACCAATTTTACTCATAAACTTCATTCACTCTCATACGTTTCAACTATCATCTTTGTAATCTTATATAATGCTTTCTTTTCTTGTGCACTTAAATTATCTTTTTGATTTTTAGCATATGCTGTAAATAAAAAAATAGGGAATGATTCGTTGTAGTAATAATAAATAATCCTAGCTCCACCTCGTTTTCCTTTATGCAAATCATTAGCCCATCTTATTTTACGTGTTCCACCTGTCCCTGGAATTAAATCGCCAGCCAATGGATTTTTAGCAATAAAACTTATGAAATTTTGTTTCAATTGCTCATCCATGCATTCACTAGCCCGTTTAACAAACTCCTGGGTTTCTACTACAACCCGAAACATTATTCTATTATCCTTATTTATATACCCCAATGGGGTAGAAGTCAACCCCATTGGGGTATTAAAGCGTGCAACTCCTTCCTATTCTGATTTTAATTTTGGGTATAACCACGGTATAACTAACCTGTTCGGATTTCACTGAATTCTATGGGAGGCAAAAAGGAAAGGCAAATTCATAAATGCATAATTTTAAAGGGATTTTTGGACACTATTAGACTTTCTTAGAATGATAATTTATCGCCTCTATTTTTAAAAATTATACGTCTCTGTTTTTGCAATACGACCCGCTACTATTTCTAATGTCAAAATTTCACTCTGTCCCTCATATTATCTGCTTAATCTTTCTCCACACCATCCCATGCAAATTGTTCGCATACCCCGCAACAAATGCTGAAATCGCACAAGCAATTATTTTATCCCTATATGCCATGGTTGGCATGATAGATTCACAAAACACCCATGCGCTCACCCAGGCAAAGAGAATTAATTGCATCAGATTTATAAAATTCATGATAAACTCTCCCTATTAAATCCTAATAATAAATTATACCCCTTTCAAAAAACTTGAAAGGGGTTGCAACTTATTCGCACAATAAATTATTTATTAATTAAATCCGCAAGATTATCTATCCCTTGTGCCATCACTAACCCAGACGCCGCAATACCTAATCCCACTGGACCACCCGTTACGATGCCCACCACTAAGGTTGATATGATTGAACCAAAATTGAATTTACCACCACTCACTTGCTCTATTTCAGCATTTATTAATATTCTTGTCATAAAAACCTCCTTTTTTTTTAAAATCACACTTAAATCGATATCGCACATCACATAATCACAAAGTGTATGTATGATAATGGTATAAGGTTTGGCGGTGAGAAGGCTTAGCTTTTCTGGCATTTCACTGGTGATGCCCCCTTGTACTAAACGCGCTTGTTGAAAATTTCAGTTAACATTATATTTCCTTATTTAATTGGGTGGTAAATTTATCCTTCTCAAGATAATAGATTTATCGTGAGGGGCTTTGAACGTTTCGGCCATATCGTTCCTGGGTTGCATTCAGGTCCTATAGGTCGAATAGGGATAAGCAACTTTAGATGGTGCACTTCAGTTTCTATCTCTCTGGTTAATTGACCATACTTAATAGGTAAAGTGTTACATTTTAAAAACCCCATTAGCATCAGGCGAAAAAGATTACGCAGAATAATTCGAGTGGACTTATTCAACATCAGTGAGATTTGTTCACAATTCCATGAACAAGAAAAAGGAACATCATTTGTGCTAGTGGTAGCGAGCCAGATCCATAAGGCTTTTTCCTCATCAGTAAGATAAGGATGATGAGATAATGCCTTCAGGTTAACGAATTTGAGCGCGCAAGCGCATCTATTCGCCGCACAAATAATGGGCGAAGCAAGTTTGTTTTGCATAACTGCATTTCCATTAATAGGTTAGATAATAAACCCAAATATGAAAAAAACGGGATTTTTTTGTTAAAAAACCGCTAGTTGATACATATGAAATTAAAGCCTTTTTTTCTATTAAAATATTAAGTTGAGGAATAATATTCTTTTTAGTTAACCTATCGTTCAGATAAGCCCAAAAAGTAATACCAAGACTTTTGCACGTTTTTTTCAGACTTTATGAAGTGGAATTTCAGGCCTTTCTAGTACTAATAGTAATTCTTTTTTATTCAGACGTAGACGCTTTAATACTTGGTTCATACATAAGTAATTTGATTTGTAAGCACAAAGTTCGTTAAAATCTATTTCTATTTTCTGTTTTAATAAATAATCTGGTGCCTTTTTGTATACCTTAAGTAGTTTGTAAATATTCCAAAATTTCTTTCTTATTTCATTAATTATTGATATTTGTTCTGGAGTATTTGGAATAAGCTCGATAATTTTTCGTTCTGCGTGAATCCAGCATAACGCGTGGTGAAAGATATTAAATTGACCCGCATCATCACTTAAAATTGCAATGTCTGTTCGAAATCCATAATATAAAAGTCCTGCCAACATAGCTCCTTCAGTCAAAATTGATCGGTAACGCTCACTACGTATCTCTAATTTAGTTAAGTGTTCATTCCAAGATTCTCGGGTTTTAAAAATTTTCAAGCCATCTTTTATTTTATTGCTAACCTTTGGTGGAACGTGATATCTGTTCATATATTCTAAACAATGGTTGTTAACAATATAAGATTCCCTTCCTTGATTTAATAAGGTCAAAAAATTAATTCTACTTTTACTCTCAGTACTTTCAAACCATGCAAATAATTCATTGCCAATGTGAGTGCAGAAGCCATTTCTTCCATTATGTCTTGCGCCAGTATCATCCACTTGAATGTATTTTGAAATAGCTAATCCGGCAGACAAAATTCCCTTCTTCTCAGCATGAAATTGCTCTTTATTTTCAATTAAAATGCGGTTTAATTGTCCACTTGATATATCGATGTTCCATTCTTTTAATTGATCTAGCAGTAGAGGTTGCGTAACACCTTGATGATGATGCTGATGCAATATATAGGCTCGTAGGTCCGTTGAGAAATGATGCCCTTTTAATCCTTCCGGTAATTGAGCTACTTGATATTTACCATTTGGTAGTTTCCATCTCTCAAGTTTAAATAGCGTATTTTCAGGTTTAATTATTAGCCCCTGAACAAGATATTCTTTGTAACCCCTAAATTTGGATCCTTCTGGTAAGCCTAGCGCTTCAATAACTTCAGTTTTATGAATGATTATAGTTTTACGCTTGCTGC
>JAFECR010000031.1 GCA_018242045.1 Pseudomonadota bacterium
GTTTTCTACTAAAAAGGTACAAAGGTGGCTATGACCATGCTTAGCGGCTAACATCAGTGCTGTATTGCCGTCTTTATCTTGAGTGTTAATATCAAGCTTGCTTTTTAAAATATTTTCACAAAGATCTCTGTCACCTTTACTTGCACTGACCAAAAGAAGTGCCATTAATAAAAAAGGAGTTGCTGTGTTTTCTTCTTCCTTCTCTTCTTCTTCCTTTTTTACTTCAGTGACTACATTAACTGTGTCTGAACTACCGCTACCTGTTGTATCAGGAATAGTGACGGGCTCGGTAGCATTGTCTGTTGATTGTGTTGAATTAGAAGGCGTAGTTACTGGCGTTGGTTGCAGAGAAGGTACTGGTTGCAAAGGAGCTGGAACGGGCGTTTGTGACTGAGCTGGCTGTCTTATTTGCATATTTTTATGAGTGAGCAAAAATTTACCTTTTAGCTCTTTAAGTTGTTTTAAAACTTCATCTATAGCAATGGTTCTTTTTGCAGGATCGGGCTCGGTTAATTGATTTAATAAGTCGTGTAATTGTTTACTTTCATCACTATGCTCTTTGAGTAATTCACGAAAATTCCTTTTAAGCAACATACCTAGCGAGTACATATCAGAAGTCTTTTTGAAGGGTAGGTCACTTAGATTTTCGTTGTATTTATTCCATCCTTCAATAAGTTTTATCGCCTCAGCTCGTTGGGTTTGAAGATCTAATTTGGCTCTGTCCTCCAGCACTTGCTTTCTTTTTGCCATGTGTGAATCATAAAATGCACGAACTTCTGGGGCAGTAATTTTTATCATACCTGTGCGAGTGGCAAACTCATCTCTATTTTTAGGAGGCATGCCTAAATAGATAGATTTACCAAAGTCAACAATGTGTACTTTATTATGACTATCGACCATGACATTGCCTTTGTGCAAATCATTATGTATAACATCTTGGTTATGTAAATCTTGTAAAGCTTCAGCGATGCCGACGCCAATATCAAACATTTCCTCTAGAGTTTGAGTTGGTCCTTTTGTAACAAGATAGGTACTCAAGCGTTCTCCATCGATAAGATGTGTGAATTGATAGTGTTTATCTCCGATGCGATTGTGATGGATCCAATCTTCATTGGGCATTTTTTTCTTTGCTACGTTATGACCTTGCTCTTTCAAATTCTTTAAATAGGCATCTAATTTTCTTTCATCAAATGTGTGCTCAAAGTAACCTAATAAAATACCAAGGTGTTTCATAATGGCATTTTCATATAGTAATTGTGATGCTGTGCCTGCAATAGGGACTTTGGATTCATCTGGTTGAACCTTCACGGCTATCCTGGTTAGATTCTCATCGTCTAAGGTCGCAAAACGACACATACCGAATGATCCTGCGCCCAGGATCCCTTCGGCGGGATTCTTACTACCGGGGAATTCAACCAGCACAAGCTTTCCATTGTTTAATGGTGCAACGGCAAATGAATGACTAAGCCCTGTGAGATTACCTTTAGTTATTTTAAAAGGAGGTACAGCACCCAAGCTTAGCATCGTTTGCATTATCATCCTGGCAGTATTTAATTCTGCTTCGCTTGATAAAAAACCTTCGGATGCGGTCTTCGTCTCTACCCATTTTTTTTTGATATCAGTTGGGTCGTTTTCAGCGTCTTTAACGCTGTGAGTTTCGCTACCGTTCGTAGTCATTTGATTACTTATCCATTTTACCTTTGTACTTATAGTGACGTTCGGTTTAAATGATAAGTTCAAATTGTATGTGAGAAGTTACACTCTTTTTTTAAATTGTTGGTGCCATAATTGTGTCGCTGCTAAAACTGCAACAGGCATAATGACAAAATTAACAAGTGGAATGCTACTCAAGAGCGCAATAATAATACCAAATCCGAGGCTCAGTGTTTTTCTTTCTTTTAGTTGTTTAATCATCGCTGCAAAAGCAACATGATGATTATCTGCAGGATAATCAAGATACTGCACAGCCATCATCCAAGCACTAAACCAATAACAGATAAAAGGAATGGTTAAATTTAAAACGGGAGTAAAATATAAGATAACAAGAATAACACCAAGGAGACAAACTCTGGGTAAATAATAAAAAAACTTGCGGATTTCTCGGGAAATTGACTTTCGTACAGTTACTATTAGCGCTCGATTGGGTAAGGTGTCGCCAAGTGTATTAGAACAGGCTTCACTGAGTAAACCATTAAAAGGTGAGGCCAAGAAGTTGGCGCCAATGGTAGCAAGAATGGTAAACATCCCCATGAGCAGCGTGAAGAGTAAAAGCATTAAAAATGTTTTGATAGATCCCATTATCCAATTCAGCCAATTTAGCCATTTTGGCAGATTATAGCCAGAAAGAAAGCTTAATTTTGCTAAAGCGTAATCCATGCAAAAATATAAAAGCACACCAAAAAATAAACCGTTAATGATCAAAGGTAAGTAAATATAATGTCGGATCTTGGGATGAAGCAACGCTTTAAATGCCCAAAGAACCGCTCTAATACTAGTTTTAAGATCTGTCAAAATGTGCTGTCCATTTAAATATAACCCTGTCCATCCAACGGTAGTTTCCTGGTATATCTGTTTTGCCCAACCATCCAACATGACCACCATACTGTGTCAATAATAAATCGATATTTGACTTAGGTGAAAGATCCAGAAATTTTGTTTGACTTACAATAGGATCATCCAATGCATACAACATTAAAGTCGGTAGACTAATATTATCAATAAACTGAGCACTACTGGAAAGTGTGTAGTATTCATGGGCATTTTTAAAACCATTTCTGGGGGCTGTGTAATATTCATCAAATTCATAAAGTGTTTTGATCCCATGAAGCTGTGGCCTTGGTAGTGTGGGGAAGGCGTCATGTAATTTATTGATTTCATTAATGAGGGCCTTGACAAAAAAGTCATTAAACAGGCGATTTTTAATAGTCCAATTGACACTTGCTTCAAGATCAAGTGGTGGAGATAGCGCAATAATGCTATCTAAGTTGGTACCCTGAAGGTCGCCTTCTCCAGCCATTTTAAGTGTGATATTCGCGCCAAGAGAGTAACCAATTTGGGTCACAGGACTGTTAGGATAATTATTTTTAAGCCACTTTAAAACAGTTCGCGTGTCTTCGCTTCGACCACTGTGATAAAGTCCCTGTGCAAATCCCTTGCCTGCACCGCAACCTCTTAGATTCATTCTTATCACAGCATAACCATGATTGATGAACAATTTGGTCGCACGAACAAAATATTTAGATTGATCGCTGCCCGTTAGCCCATGTACCAACAAAATAATACGTTGAGAAGGAACCCACACAGGTGGTTTATTTTCTAGGACAACAATTTTATCACCATCCCCTAGAGAGATAACGTGTTGCTTGCTATTGTTGATAAAGGGGTTATAGGGAAAGAAATACGAGGCGATAGTGTGTGAAAGCCCTTTAAGGCCAAACAATGGGCTAAAAGAGGGCATCTGTAGCTTTTCGAGTATTGCTTTAGACATAACGTTTATTCGCCACTTTTGCCAAGTATATATACTTGAACGATTTTGATAAATACTTTAAGGTTTGCTCGCACTTTGTTAAGTGTCATACTGAATTAGGGATGGTTAAGTATGAAGCCAATAGCTGCATTTTGTAATTTTTCAAACATAGTTTTAGCACTATTTCTTTTAACAGCCTGTAAGCCACAACCACCTAATACTGCCGACTCCGAGGTGGTTGCTGATAACCATGAGATAAATACCTTTTCTTATCGCTGTGATGATTTAGTTCAAGCTCGTCAATTTAATGAGGCCTTTTCGGTTTGTTTGGCACAAGCCCAAGCAGGTAATATTAATGCACAAGCAAGATTAGGCTTTTTGTATACAAGCGAAGAAATTGGCAAAACAGATTGGGAACAAGGCATATATTGGCTAGCACAAGCAGCAGAACAAGGACATGCCCAAGCTCAGTTTATGGTTGGGAAGAGCTATTATTTTGGTCAAGGCGTGAAGCAAGATGATGCGCTTGCTGTTGCCTGGCTACAAAAAGCAGCCAAAGCGAATGTTGTGCCGGCGCAAGTATTGCTAGGTGAATGTTATTTAAATGGACGAGGAACAGAACAAGATATTTCACATGGGGTACAATGGATAACCTTAGGGGCTCAGCAAGGCGATCCTTTAGCGTTATATCACCTTGGTATGTTGTATCTTGAAGGCAAAGGAGTCAATCGTAATGTTTATATTGGCGAGCGTTATTTAAAACAAGCAGCAGAACAAAATATTGCGCGTGCTCAACTTGAAGTGGCCAAATTGTATCATGAAGGTCGTTATTTTACTCAAGATGAAAAGATGGCCTATAAATGGTATCAAGCTGCAGCTGCTCAAGATGAGCCTCAAAGTCTCTATGTGGTTGGTTTAAGCTTAATACAGGGAACACATCAACAAACACAAGATATAGACAAAGGCGCTGCCTATTTAAATCGTGCAGCAAATAAGGGGTATTATCCAGCGCAATATGCCTTGGCAACACTTTTTCTAGAAGGATATCCTGTTTTAAAAGACAAATTTGTTGCCATTGAATATTTGCGTCAAGCAGCCATCGCAGGATCTCATGATGCACAAGTCAAACTTGCAAAAGTATTAATTGATTTTTCTATTCCACAATATGATCAAGTTGCTTTTTACTGGTTACTTCAAGCAGTGAAAGGGCAGCGCCAAGACGCCATTTATTTATTAGGTCAATGTTATATGGACGGTATTGGTACTGAAGTGGATTATCCGAGTGCGTTTGAAATTTTTAATCGTCTTTCTTTGCAAAATCATCCTTTAGCACAACTGAAATTGGGTCAATTGTATTATTATGGCCAAGGTGTTGAACCAAACTTGAGTTTAGCAAAAAAATGGTTTTTAAAATCAGCAACTCAAGGGATAAGCGAAGCTAAAAATTGGATAGCAACGCTCTATCGAGAAGGCTTTAATAACGTGGATGAAACAGAAAATCAAGAAGAATTAAATCAATGGCTACAATATGCACAAAATAATGATGAACCGGAAGTTGTCTATTTAAAAGGCATTTGTTATTTTTACGGCAAAAGTAATTTTCAACAAGACGTTGATTATGGTTTGCAGTTAATTGAAACAGCAGCCTTGAAAGAGTTTGTATTGGCTCAACGAGAACTTGGTATGATATATGAACAAGGGTTATTTAATCTAAGTAATCTTAATAAAGCCTATGAATGGTATTTAAAAGCATCACAAAATGGGGATGCGCAAGCGCAGCTTGCATTAGCAAATATGTATTATTCCGGTAATGGGATCCCCCAAAATTATGTTCAATCTTACGCTTGGGCTAATCTTGCTTCATTGAATGGTCAAGAACAAGCAACACGCTTAAAAAATGAAATAACAAACTTATTAGAATCAGCTGATATCGCCAAGGCGCGAGAGATGGCAGATAATTATTTTTTAGCATACAAGGACAAAAATAAAGTTGCTTTGCCATTTCATTCGCAAAATGAACATTAAGGATATCTTGTTTGATGAAAACTTTTTTTAAAACTCTTTTTTTCATTTTAGCAACAGTGATTGTTATATTGGTTGGTATGCTGTATACAGTGAATGTCAATAAATATAAATATTTATTTGAAGAACAACTCAGTAAAGTTTCAGGTATGAGAATTGTTTTACAAGGCCCAATGCAGATCCATCTTTTCCCTTTGCCGCAAGTAGAATTAACTGAAGTATTAATTGAAAAACAAATTAATAAAAATAAAAAAATAACTTTATCGATTAAAGATCTCTATTTAGAAATGAGCTGGGATGCACTTTACAAACAAGAAATGTCGATAGAAGCCTTAGAAGCAAAAGATATTCTTATAGACTATGTTGAAAATCAAAAATTATCCCATCAATTTAAAATTAAAAGCTTAGAAGGGGAAATAATTAGTACGTATCAACATCTGCAAGTGCCTGATTTTGAAATGATCTTAGATGATTTAAATCTTGAGGGCAATCTGGATATTGAGCTAAACAAAGATGCTATCAATCTGACTGGTAAAATGGTTGCAAAGGCTTATCAAATACCATTGTCTGAGAAATGGGATCAAGAAGTGTCAGCGCTTAATAAGCGGTTATTAGCTTTGACAGAATTACCACTAAAAGCAAATTTAGAAATTGAAATAGATAAAGTTCAATTAGCAGATAAACAGTTTGAGAAAGTTGAACTTTTATTGAGTTTACGTAACAAAAAAATAGCTGTTAATTATGATGCTAAAGCCGCAAAAACTAAATATCTCGGTAAAATGACTCTAAATCAAGTTGATTCGGTGCCACAAATCCAAACAGAATTCAAGGTGTTAAACAAAGACGAAAATAATATCCAAGGTGATTTAAAATTTTTGTTTAAATCTTCTATCCCTGAAATCACTGGTAAATTATCGGCCAGTGCATGGGTATTATCACAAACAGAAAATTCGCAGCCGGGAAGGGTATTTTCTGATAGTCCCATCATAAAAAAATTACCTAATTTTCAAGCAAATATCCAATGTGTTATTGATAAATTAACGTTAAAC
Organism: Pseudomonadota bacterium; assembly: GCA_018242045.1. Classification (GTDB taxonomy): domain Bacteria; phylum Pseudomonadota; class Gammaproteobacteria; order Berkiellales; family Berkiellaceae; genus Berkiella. Next base: position 6,538 of record JAFECR010000031.1, read on the forward strand.
CACACTTCATTATCCCATGTTCAAGCAACTGTTTCACTTAAACCAGAACTGGTAACAATTAAGGCTCAAGGTAAATTGACCGAAGGTGAATTATTGGCAAATATCAGTCTTAAAAATCAACCCAATAATAACGAATATGCCATTTTGGCTGATATTAATCTGAGAAATGCCGTTGCGAGCGATTTTATCCAGTTGTTTGAAGAAAAAGCACAGCTTTCAGGAGGTTTGCTTGATTTTACATTCCAAGGTAATACCTTTGGTAATAGTATTGCAAAATGGATGGCGAACTTATCTGGCAATGCCATGGTGCATTTATCACACATGCGATTGCTTAATCAGACCATTGATTCGCGCTATGTCGATGCTTTTGCAGCATTTTTTAAACTATTTCAATTTAAAGAAAATGAAACGTTTTTTGACTGTGTTGCTTGGCGCTTAAAAATAAATGAGGGTATTGCAACGGCAAATCAAAGTATTGCGCTTGAAACCAAAGATATTTACGCCATGGGAACCGGCGAACTTAATTTACGCACTGAAACGCTTAATTTTGCTTTTGATTTACATCCTCGAAGCGAAATTAATATTGAAGTCGGCGCTTTAGATAATGTGGTTTATTTACAAGGCACGTTACAGGACATGAAATTGGTTAAAAGTGCATCAGGAGTGATAAGAGAAGGTGGCACCATCGCACTTGGCATAGCAACGGGTGGCATAAGCTTGTTGGCGGAAAAACTATTTAAAATTGCAACGAAACATCATTCTCCTTGCCAAGAAGTGTTAGGCAGAAATAATTAACCTCCAAGTTAGTTAATGCCCATGAAATTTTCTTGCTCTTATTAACGCTGCTGCTTTGGTTTGATTGCGAGCCTCATCCTTCAAATCAATCACTTTTTTACAAGTCGCTATCTCAAATTGTTTAAATTGAATCAGTTGAGAATGAGGAACACAACGCTGAATATCATTCAATGGTTGAATGAAAGATTGAATGGTATCCGTTGAAAACTTCATGGTTAATTGGGCTAATTGCTCATCACAAGCTTTATTGTCAGCCTCAAAGCGTTGATCTGAGCTTTGTAAGTATCGAACAGCCGTAGTTTTAAAAAAAATGCCTAAATGATAAAGCCCAAACAAAAAGGTTGTTGTTATTAAACCTAAAAAGAGGTATATGGCAGCAAAAGCTGCTTTTGTTGCAGGAAGTATAAAAGTGGCTTTTAACAATAATTCAGCAACAAATGTAAAGTTCCCGATTATGGCAAAAATACAGCTGAATAAAATAATGCTTATTAAAGCAATCGCAAGCTTATTTGCCCCATTTTTTTTGGCAGAAGTGATTGTGATATCAATTTTTGATCGGTGATCATCTTGCGTTTTGGTTGCTGCTTGAATTAAGGTTTCTGGATTTTGTTTAATATTTGGAGAAATAGATTTAGCTGGTTTTGTCTGTTGGCTAATCATCTCGTTATACCAAGCAACGCCTAATATATTTTTTAAAGCTGAAGGAATATCAATGAGATGATTGCCACTACATTCCAACATCCTTAGTGCCAGACAATTACCCAAGGACTCAGGCAAAGTTTGTAGTTGATTATTATCGCAACTTAAAAATTGTAGTGTTTGACAATTACCAAGGGTTTCGGGTAGCGCTTTCAGTTGATTGTTGCCGAAATCTAGCATTTTCAACATTTGACAATTGTGCAGAGACTCAGGTAAGTCTTGTAGTTGGTTGTTTTGACAATCTAGACTTTGCAAGCGCTGACAATGACCGAGATGCTCCGGTAAAGTTTTCAGTTGGTTGTTATGGCAAAATAACTCTTGTAGCCATTGACAATGACCTAGAGACTCTGGCAAGGTTTGCAATTGGTTGCCATTGCAAAATAATCCTTGCAGCGTCAGGCAATTACCCAGAGATTCGGGTAAGGATTTCAGTTTATTGTCGTTACAATATAGCCATTTTAGCGTTGGGCAATTACCCAAGGTTTCAGGCAGATTTTTTAGTTGATTGCCATAACAATACAGTGTTTGCAGTGCTTGACAATAAACTAGCGAATCAGGCAAGGCTTGTAATTCGTTATCGCCGCAATCGATTGTTTTTACCTGTTTCAAGTAGTCCTGATACTCTGGATCTCTAAATAGACTTTCTGGAATTCTGGTTATGTTTAATTCATTAAGATTAAGTTTAGCGCTACTTAAATCAATCTTAGGTTTGATTAAAGCGGTATTTAAAACATCAAGCGCATGATGCCTTTGCTCTAATATGTTTAATTGAATTTTGTGTGGCTCAGTGTTCTCATCGAAAGCCTCGAGTAAAGCCATTTCTTCTTTTGTTTCTTCATCTTGAACGAAATATTTTCTTTTTAAGAAAGCTTTTATTTCGATTGCTTGGTCATTTGCGATACGGTTAAATTCCTTAATAAAGCGTTCATAACACCAAGTCGGGCTAGCAACGCCTTCAGGTGCAAGCACAGATACTCTGCTGTCAATGACTTTTAAACGTTTAAGAAAATCCATCATGATTTCATTTGAGGGAGTTCTTGCATTACGCGCCTTGGTCTTGTAAGGATACAGTGCAAAAAGTTCTTTTTGTGAGAGAAAGTGAAGTTGAATGTCTTGCGAGGTTAAACTAAGCATCAGAAACCTTTTGGCAAACTCAAATGCCCGAGGAGGTTATCATGTTTTAGAAGATTGTAAAGCAAATCTCATACCAAGTCATTTAATCAACCTGTTACAGGTTAATACTTTAGAAACTGTCTTGCTTCTGTTAATACGGCTTCTTTAGCTTGGTTACGGATCTCGCCTTTTAAATTAACTATTTTTTTGCAGGCAGCGATTTCAAATTGCTTATATTGAATCAACTGAGAATGAGACACACAGCTTTGGATATCATTGAGCGATCGAACAAAAGACTGCGTTGTGCTGGTTGAGAATGCGGACATTAATTGATTTAATTGTTGATCATAAACTTTATTGTCAGCCTCACAGCGTTGCTCTGGATTTTGCAAGTATCGAATCATCATTTTTTTTAACGCAATTCCTAAATGATAAACCCCCAATAAGGCTACGCTAGCCGCTAAACCTGTAGCAATAGATATGGCAGCAAAAGTTATTGTTGGCAGAATCATATTTATTTTTAATAAAAAGGCTGTAATAAATGTAAACTCATGACTAACAAAACTTATTAAACCAATGCTTATTAAGACCGCTGCCGTAATTAGCCAAGTTTTATTAACCGTAATTTTAGGTTTGTTATCATCGGCCTTTATTGTGAGCTCATGCATTATGTTAGATTTTTCTTTAATATTTTGAGAGATAGGTGGTTTTTTTTGCTGATGAATTGTATCGTTATACCAATCGAGGCCCAATTTATTTTTTATAGCATTAGAAATATTTGTAAGGTTATTACCAAAACATGTTAATTGCTCGAGTGACTGACAATTTCCGAGAGATTCAGGTAAGACCTGCAGGTTGTTATTGCTACAATCTAATTCTTCTAGTGCTTGGCAATAGCCTAGTTTCTCAGGTAAGACTTGGAGCTGGTTATCACTGCAGTATAGTGTCTGTAACTCTTGACAATGGTCTAGAGATTCAGGCAAAGCCCGCAGTTTGTTTTTGCTACAATGTAGTTCTCGTAATGCCTGACAATACAGCGTCGGTAAGGCTTGAATCTGATTGTTGTAGCAACGTAATTCTTGTAGGTTATGGCAATTACCTAAAGACTCAGGCAAAGATTGCAGTTGATTGTTGTCGCAATCTAGCATTTCTAGCGCTTGGCATTCGCTCATCGATTTAGGTAGGGTTTGCAGTTCATTGTCGTGACAATTTAGCTCTTCTAGTTGACGAAAAGCCAAAGTTTCAGGCAGGTTTTTTAATTGATTATTACAGCATGATAGTTTTTTAAGGTTTCGACAACCTAGAGATTCAGGTAAGGTTTTCAGCTGATTATTGCTGCAATTTATCTCTAGTAGTGCCTCACAATGGCCCAGTGTCTCGGGTAAAGCTTTCAGTTGATTGTAACCGCAAGATAGATTTTGAAGTGCTTTGCAATTACCTAAAGAATCAGGCAAAGTTTTTAGTTTGTTGTTGCTGCAAAATAATTCTTGCAGTGCATGGCAATTGCCTAGCAACTTAGGTAAAGCCTGCAGCTGATTGTCGTGACAAGATATTTTTTGAAGTGCTTGGCATTTAACAAGTGATACAGGCAAGCTTTTTAGTTTGTTATCGTTGCAATATAGCTCCTTTAGCATTTGGCAATTACCCAAAAACTTAGGCAAGGTTTGTAGTTGGTTATAACTACAATTCAATATTTGTAATTTATTCCAATAATTCTCGTATTTTGGATCAATAAATAAATTTTCTGGAATTCGGGTAATTCTTGAATTGCAAAGATTAAGTTTAGTTTCATTCAAGTCAATTTTAGGTAGAATCAAACACATATTTAAGCGATCAAGCGTATCATGCCTTTGTTCTAAGGTGTCTAATTGAATTTTGTATTTATCAACGTGTTCTTGAAGCGTTTTAAGAGAGGCTATTTGAACTTTTATCTCATCATTTTGAGGTAAATTTTGATCTGCTAATAAATATTCAATCTCTGTTGCTTGGCTATTTGCTATCCGCCAGTATTCTTTAATAAAGCGCTCATAACACCAAGTTTCGCTCGAGATGTCTTTAGGGGGGAGCACAGATACTCGGTTGTCAATCGCTTTTAAGCGATTCAGAAAGGGCATCATGATTTGATTTGAGGTGGCTTTTATGTTGAATGCTTTGCAAGTAGTGCGGATCTTAAAAATTTCCTCTTGAGAAAGGAAACTAAATATCTGCTGGATTGCATCAGAAATTAAACTATTCATAAGTTATGATTTAGGGTTAGTTATAATAGTTTTGCAACTTAACATACTATAGGCTGCAAATCAAGAAATACAATTTCAATTTATGTTAGAAATATAACATTTTGGTTAATCCTTATTTGTGGTAAGCAAAGCAATCTAAGTTCTGATATGATAAGTTTAACTAAGTCTCTTGCACTAAACTCAAGTAAAAATAGTAAAGCGTATGCAAAAAACAATAAAATGGATCCATACTCATAAAACATTGCCTTTAAAGCAAACAGATAAACAATTCGAAAAATTAGAAAAAAAACTACTGCATTATATGGGAAGGGCGATAGGTGATTATGATTTAATTAAAAAAAATGATCGCATTTTAGTTTGTGTTTCTGGCGGGAAAGATTCATTCACCATGCTTTCTTTATTAAACATTATGCGCCGTCGAACACGAGTGCCGTATGAGATATTCGCGTTTACGCTCGATCAATCCCAACCTGGTTGGAACGATACAGGATTAAGAAATTATTTTGAGCAAAATAAGATCCCTTTTGAAATCCTAACAAAAGACACTTATTCCATTGTTAAAGATAAAATTCCAGAGGGAAACACCTATTGTAGCTTATGCTCTCGTCTCAGGCGAGGCATTATCTATCGTTATGCCGAAGAAAACGGTTTTAACAAAATTGCTCTTGGCCATCATCGAGACGATCTTATCACTTCGTTACTTATGTCAATATTTTACAACGGGGAAGTTCGCTCAATGCCCCCAAAATTGCTGGCGGACAATCAGCGTCAAATCGTGATACGCCCCTTAAGTTACTGCCAAGAAAAAGATATCGCGCTTTATGCCAAAATGAAGCAGTTTCCGATTATTCCCTGTAATCTTTGTGGTTCGCAAGAAAATTTAGCGCGTAAGAAAACCAGACGTCTGATAGAATCCTTAAGCAGTGAAAACCCCAAAATACCAAGCAACATGCTGCACGCGCTTCAGCAAATTAAGCCAAGCCAGTTAATGGACAAAAGAATGTGGGATTTTAAGTCTTTAGAAGAGAGGATCAAGGACAGTGACAGAGAATCCAAGACTAATTGAGGAACCTGTTCGCCAATCGCTTTCCAAATTATGGCAGATTCAACGAAATTATTTCGCTTCTATGGGGATCCGTGCTTGGAAAGAAGAGGTGCCATTTTACATCTCAAGCAATGCCTTTACTGGGCATCAATATGCACTGTTAGCGGTGCAATTTATTCGTGATTGGTTAAGAAAACACCCTAACAATCAACCCTACTGCCATATTTTAGAAGTGGGCTCAGGCCCCGGTAAATTTAGTTTTTATTTTTTAAAATCATTTAAAACATTGCTTAGTAATTTTGATCTCAATTTAAAATTTACCTATATAATGTCTGATTTAATAGAAGAAAATCTCAAATTTTGCCAAGAAAATTTAAGTTTTAAATCTTATATCGATGCGCATGAGTTAGATTTTGCTTGTTTTAACCTTGAAAAAGATGCCGATTTTAACTTAATGCTAAAGCAAGTAAAATTTTCAAGTGTAAAAGCCAATATTCCCTTGATAGTGATTGCAAATTACACGCTTGACTGTATAGCACAAGATGAATTTGAATATAAAAATGGTCATTTATATGAAGTGAGGTTAGGCTTAAAAAGCCGTTATAAAAATTTCGATATTCAAAAATCGATGTATCTTAACGATCTCAGATTAACTTTTGAAAAAGTGGAATTACAAAACGCTCAATCTGAAAATTATTATGAACAGCCTTACTTAAACGAAATTTTAACAAATTATCCAAGTTATTTTTCCAATAAAACAACTCGTTTTTCAATGCCAGTGGGAGCGGTTCGTTTTTTAGATAATTTAAATGCAATGACCGATCAATCCTATTTTATGATAGTGGGAGATAAGGGACTTACAATACCTGAGCGATTTTCTTTATATGATGATAAGTTTCGTGTGTCTTATGATGGTTGTTATTCTTTTTCTGTTAACTTTCATGCTTTGGGCGAATGTCTCAAAAAAATGGGTGGTGATTGTTTGCTTACCCATAATAGCAATGAATTTAAGGTAAATCTTTATTGCATGGGGGCTACATTTGCAGATTTAGATGAAACAAAAAATTACTTTAAGAATACTGTCAGCGTGACAGGTCCTGAGGAATATTGTTATATTTTTGATGAATTTTCTACCAGTGGCTATCGCTTTTCACTAAAGTCTTTGTTTGCTTTCTTACGATTTAGCCAATGGGATCCTAATGCATACGCCGTCGTTCATGATCAAATTATAGAACTTTTACCTAGCGCAACGGCGCAGTTTACTGAAGATATGATAGATGATTTAAACAAAGTGGCCGACAATTTGTATCGAATTAATATTGGAGATGATGTATTTAACTTAACGGGTATGTTTTTTCAAATTCAAGAAGAAAACGAAAAAGCGCTTGCACTTTATCATAAATCACTTGAAGTGTTTGGAGAGAGGGCGCCTGCGCACAATAACATGGCAATGATATACGAAGATCAAAAAAATATACCAAAAGCAATTTATCATTTTCAAAAAACACTGTCACTGGATAGCAAAAATCGCTTAGCAAAAAAAAGATTATACAACTTAACGGGAAGGCCTTATTTGGCGCTTATCGCGCCCATTATCAAAGGAGCCTTGATTTTTGCCTTACTTATCGGTGCCATTTACCTTATAACGAAAAGATAGAATATTGGTTTTTTATGCAAGCCATCGTCGATAATTTTTGGTTAGATTCTACCTCAACAACACAAGTAACAATCCCTTATCGACAGTGTTTAGTAACACGTGCCGCTTATGATATTGGTTCTAATTCAACTAAAACGATGGCTGCAATTGTGAATGTGTGTGATTTAAGCTTGCATCAAGTCTTTGTTGATAGCGCTTACCCTGTATTTTATCGCCAAGATTTATATCAATCTGCGAATAATGAATTTTCAACCCGAATACAAGAAAAAGGGTTATATGCACTTAAAAAAGCAAAAACAAATGTAGAACAATTTTACGATACACTTTTATCGCATCAGCATGGCAAAATACAGCATTGTGCTGTAGCAACAGCAGCATTTAGAAAAGCACAAAACGGCGAATATGTTGTGAAAAATATGAGGACCACCTTAGATATACCCATCAAGATTATTTCTCAAGAAGAAGAAGGTAAACTGGCGTATTACAGTGCTATGACGCAGCTTCAACATCAAGATGTTGCTTTATCTCCTATTATTTGGGATATCGGTGGTGGCAGTATGCAACTGACATTTAAAGAAGAGGATCAAGATTTTAAAGTATTAGGAAGTGATTTGGCATCTCAAACATTTCATGCTTTAATTTTATCCGAATTTAAAAAGAAAAATACGCCTCACCCCATGGATGAAGCACAAGTTAAAGCTGCTATTAAATTAGCAAAACAGCATTTTAAAGTCGATAATGAACTCTTAATAATGATCCAACAGAAAATAGCAAAAGGGCATCCAATTGTAGCACTGGGAGCAGTGCATAATCAGGTAGTGCAACCGTTTTGTCATGAAATTAATCGCGCTGAATCGCTTTCAATCTATCATAAAACAGATCTTTATAAAGCAATACAGTGGTTAACCAATAAAACCGATGATGAAATTCAAGCTTTGTTACCAGGTGCAGCCACGACATTTGTGAAAAACCAATTAACCAATTTAATTTTAGTTTATGCCATTATGGATGTATTGGGGATTGATAAAGTTCATACTTTACAAGCCAGTAATGTACAGGGTTTATTGATTAAAGGATGCAATATAAGATAAGAATTTTCCATTCTATACTCTTCCCAGTTTAAATTTATGCTTTGTTGCCTGCGCT
>JAFECR010000032.1 GCA_018242045.1 Pseudomonadota bacterium
TCGCAATGACGCAACTGAAAGCAGTTACTTTACAATGATCAGGATTAATGAATGCCCATAGAATAAGTCAAAGAATATTTTTGCCCATCTTAATTTTTTTTAAAAAACAGGATTCGCCCCCTCACCCGACCTTTACGCTTCGCTCAAGGTCGACCTCTCCCACAAGGGGAGAGGTAAAAAACAATTACATCACTTGTAAGTTAATACCCACAATAATTATACTATGTTAGAAATTAAACAGTTAAAAATTAAATATATTGACAAACAGAGCATCGATTACCACATGAGTATTAGAAAATAACAAATAGTGTTAAAAGATATACATTTATGGAGTTAGGGATGAAAAATTATTTTACAGTTTCTTTGTTGTCATTAGCTATGCTAGCCGGGCTATCAACGGAAAGCTTTGCAGATTATAGTGAATTTGATTCTGACAATATTATGAGCGCAAGTGGAACGTTTATTGGCGGCCATAAAGTAGAATCACAGGAATTATCACCCCTGTCTGGCTATGCAATTTCTGCCGCAAAACTGGCTTCTACCCCGGTTGAAAATGTCGCTCGGTACGCTGCAGCATACAATACCTCCTATTATGGCATTGAGGGGCTAAAAGAAGCAACTGCCCTGGGCCTCTATGGTTTAGCTTATGTTGGCGGCACCTTTGCAGCAGGCCCTACTTTTGGATCAGGAGCCGCTAATGCTGCTTATTACGGCACAAAAGGATTATTTAAAGTTCTGGATTATAGTATGCCAAGTTATAATGGAGCCTTAGCTGCCATGTATACACCTGCGGTTAAGCTTGTTACTGATAAGGTTATTGACTATGCACCGACAATTCTGAATGCCGCTTACACTGGCGCGTCAAGTCTTGTTTCGGGTGGTCTATCTGCTCTTAGTTCTTTTGGCCAATCGTTTAGCAATTGGTATAATTCAAAAGATGAGACACCGACTTTCCCGATGTCAGGCTCTTATGTTGAAAACCTATTTAGCTCCTCTGACGTATAAAAGGCATATATAAAAAACACTACATTGCTTGTTTAGATAGCAAATGAAATAAAGGTTGCACCTCATTTGAACTCAGGGCTGCCTCATTAAAACACTTCGGCTTTGATGAAAACATAATATTATTGATGATTAATCAACCTCTTATTGTCATTGCGAGCGAAGCGAAGCAATCCATGTATTTTTTTAATGAAAACTGAATAATTCCCAGAAGAACAAAGGATGTGTGAAACAAATTTTTTAGAAAATACAAATACATGGATTGCTTCGCTTCGCTCGCAATGACGCACCGAGTTATGTATGAATAATTTAAATGAGCCAACCCTCATTTGAACTTAAATGTTCTTGAATAAAAGGGGCATATTCTATAGGAATAAGAATAGGATACTAAATCTTATATTCATTGTTCCCGAGCCATGAGCCGTACAGCAGTTGCCATCTTGTCCACTGAAAATCTCTTGCATAACCTGAATGTTATCAAGGGGCAGGCACCTCATTCCAAAGTGATTGCCATGGTGAAAGCCAATGCCTATGGCCATGGTTTGCGTTCCGTATCGACGCGCCTTGAAAAGCATGTGGATATGTTGGGTGTGGCCTCCATTGATGAGGCCTTAGCCTTGCGCAAAGTAGGCGTCCAGATCCCTATTATTCTGGCGGAAGGCGTCTTTGAGCCTAATGAATTATTGGTGGCCTCCACGGAAGGATTTCACGTTGTCTTTCACGAGGAAATTCAACTGCAATGGCTTGCCAACTTGTCATGTCCCTTGCCCATTCATGCCTGGCTAAAGGTAGACACAGGCATGGGACGTCTGGGTTTTAATATCGAGCATGCATCCCGATATTTCGACCAATTATCTCAAAGCCCACAAATTGCAAGGCCCATCCGCATTATGTCCCATTTGGCCTGCGCGGATGATCCTGCCAACTCCTTAAACCAACAACAAATCCAAGCTTTTCAAAATTTCATTCAAAAAATTGCTGCAAAAGGCCAGAGTGAATTCAGTCTGTGCAATTCTGCTGGCGCATTTCAATATCCAGACTCCCATTATCATTATATACGCCCTGGAATCGCCCTTTATGGGGCATCCCCTCTCCTCGGCAAAACAGCTGCGCAATTAAATCTCAAGCCTGTCATGACACTGCAGACGAGTTTGATCGCCCGGAAAGAGGTTTCAAAAGGTTCATCCATTGGTTACGGGTCCCGCTTTACATGCCCAACAGATTTACCCGTAGGCATTATTGCTTTCGGCTATGGAGATGGGTATCCTCGAACCACACGAGATGGCGCTCCGATCCTCGTCAACAATACGAAGTGTAAGCTAATTGGCCGTGTTTCCATGGATATGATCGCTGTTGACTTAAGCCCCTGCCCTGACGCAAAGGTTGGCGACCCTGTCATATTATGGGGGAATGACTTGCCCATTGAGGAAGTTGCGCAATTTACAGATAACGTTTCCTATGATTTGTTAACTGGCGTCCAAAATCGTGTTAAGTTCCATTGGACGAGATATGCCAACCCAACTGCACATGGAACGTTAGAAAATGCAGGCTAAAAAACCCATTGGAATTTTTGATAGTGGCATTGGCGGCCTTACGGTTTTGCGTAAACTGCAACATGCCCTGCCTCATGAGCATTTTGTATACTTTGCCGATACGGCTAACCTTCCTTATGGCGAGAAGACCCCTGAGCAAATCATTTCTTACGCGCGCCAGACCATTTCATGGATGCAAAATGTTAAGGGTACAAAGCTTGTTGTCGCCGCTTGCCACACAAGCTCAGCCACAGCAATCGATATCGTTAGTGGTGAATTTAACATACCCATTGTTGGGACGATTTACCCCATGGTGGAAAGCCTGCTGGCGCATTATCAAAACCGCTGCGTTGGCATCATTGCAACACCAACATCTGTTCAAAGCCGCATGCATGAGAACATTTTGAAAAACGCTGGCTTCCAAGGAGAAATATACTCTATCAGTTGCCCAAAATTCGTTCCCATCATTGAATCCGGGCGGATTTCAGGACCTGAGCTCACTCGATGTGCCCGTGAGTATCTGGATATATTCAATCATAAAAAAATGGATGCTCTCATTTACGGTTGCACCCACTATCCTTGGATTTCTGAAACTATCCAGCAAATTGTGCCAAGCGAGGTGGATTTCCTTGACCCTGCCGAGCATATTGCCTCCAAAGTCTCTCAAGAACTTTACAAACACAAAATGTTGAATACATCCTGGGATAAAACGAGTACCCAATTTTTCACGAGCAGTAACCCTGAACGCTTCGCATCCCAGATCAACCTACTGCTTTCAATCCCCAATCCTGTAGTTAAACTGACTGATCTCTCGCACTTTGATCAGCAAGTTGCAGTTAATCAGTAAATTTGTAAGTACAAATAGATTATGAGGAGTGTCCCCTATTTTTGTCATTGTGAAGAGCGTCCCTTTTTCGTCATAGCGAGCGGATCGTCCCACCCTTTTTTTGTCATTGCGAGCGGAGCGAAGCAATCCAGGAGTTAAAGGCAAGATCTTGTGTGTTGTCCTGGATTGCTTCGTCGCCCGCCTTCGCCAAGGCTACGGCGTTGCTCCTCGCAATGACAATATTTTATGGCGTAATTTGTTCATATAAATCTTTCCATTGAGGGTTTATGGATTCAATTAAAGCTAGCTTCTTCTTTCTAGAGCCTCCCTTCAATTGCTTTTCTCTCAGGATGGCACCTTCCATCGAGGTGCCAACTTCATAGTACACAAGAAGTTTGCAACCATAGTCTTTTGTAAATCCCTTCATTAATCCCTCACGATGTTGATAGACCCTTTGTGCAAGATTTGATGTGACACCAACATAAATTGCCCCATTTCGTCTATTCGCCATTATGTAAACCGCAGGTTGTTTCATGAAAGAAATTCTTTTGGATATATATATTCATCTTACTTTACCATGCCATTGCGAAGAGCGAATGCGACAAAGCAATCCAGGGCAACACACAAAATCTCTCATTCGTCACCCTGGATTGCTTCCCCTTCGCTACGCTCTGGGTCGCAATTACGGATCCTAAATTCAAAATGAAAAGAGTATATTTGGACTCACTTCGATTGAAAAAAATCATAAGCCGCTTTTAATCCATCTGTGAGTGTTGTGCTTGGCTGCCAACCGAGTGCTTTCATTTTCTCTGTATATAATATTTTGCGTGGCGTTCCATCTGGTTTTGAAGCATCAAATACGATGTCTCCTTCAAATCCTACCACCTTAGCAATTAGCTCGACTAATTGGGCAATGGTTAAATCTTCCCCACATCCCACATTGATAATCGGAGCACTGTCTTTGCTTATCAATGAATGAAATTTATCTTCTGTTAAATTCATTAAAAATATACAAGCTTGTGCTAAATCTTCGCTAAACAGAAATTCTCGTCTTACTTTGCCAGTACCCCAAACCATCACTTCTTTTGCTTTTGAGATTTTTGCTTCATGCATTTTACGAATTAAAGCCGGGATAACATGAGAAGTTTTTAAGTCATAATTGTCACCTGGACCATAAAGATTGGTCGGCATGAGCGCTAAATATTTAGTATTAAACTGCCGATTAAAAGCCCAACACATTTCAATGCCCGCAATTTTAGCCAAAGCATACGATCGATTGGTTGGTTCTAATGGTCCCGTTAAAAGATATTCCTCTTTGATAGGCTGTGGACAAAGTTTAGGGTATATGCAAGAAGATCCTAAAAATAACAAACGTTTGACTTGATTTTCATAAGCACTTTGGATCACATTGCTTTGAATTAGGGTATTTTGCAAAATAAAATCGGCAGGGAAGTTATCATTGGCCCAGATCCCACCCACTTTTGCAGCTGCCAAAAAAACATAATCGGGTTTTTCAAGTTTAAAAAATTGTTTAACTGCTTGCTGACAAGTTAAGTCTAATTGCTGATGCGTTTGTGTGATAAGGCGATGAAATCCTTGTTTTTCAAGCGTTCTGACGAGTGCTTGTCCTACGAGCCCTGTATGACCCGCAACATAAATTTTACTGTTTTTTTCCATAATTATTCTTGATATTCAAACACCTTAAAACCTTCTTTTTGGCAAAGAGCATCACGTTTTGCCAAGGCAAGATCTTCTCTTACCATTTCTTTAACTAAATCCATAAAGGTTGTTTTAGGCTGCCAACCCAATTTTTCTTTTGCTTTACTGGCATCACCTAATAAAGTCTCTACTTCGGTTGGTCTGTAGTAGCGTTTATCCACAGCAACGATACAATGCCCGGTTTTACTATCAAAGCCTTTTTCTTGTTCGCCTTGCCCCTGCCAATGCAACAAAATACCCAAGGCTTTGGCCACAGCATTCACAAAATCACGCACACTGTATTGCTCACCTGTGGCGATAACAAAATCTTCAGGTGTTGGTTGTTGTAGCATGAGCCACTGCATTTGCACATAATCTCTGGCATGTCCCCAATCACGTTTGGCCTCTAAATTTCCTAAATAAAGGCAATCTTGCATCCCTATTTTAATTCGCGCTAAAGCCCTGGTAATTTTACGCGTTACAAAGGTTTCACCGCGAACAGGTGACTCATGATTAAATAAAATGCCATTGCAAGCAAAAATCCCATAGGCCTCGCGATAGTTGATGGTTATCCAATGCGCATATAGTTTAGCTACTGCGTAAGGTGAGCGCGGGTAAAACGGGGTTTGTTCATTTTGAGGAAAAGTTTGAACTTTACCAAAGAGTTCTGAGGTTGACGCTTGATAATATCGTGTCTTTTGCTGCAAACCTAAAATACGAATTGCTTCCAATATTCGTAATGCCCCCAAGGCATCAGCATTGGCAGTATATTCTGGCTCTTCGAAAGAAACTGCGACATGACTTTGTGCCGCTAAATTGTAAATTTCATCGGGTTGGATTTGTTGGATAATCCTAATTAAACTTGAACTGTCTGTCATATCGCCATGATGAAGAACAAATCGACGCGCCTTTACATGGGGATCTTGATAGAGATGATCGATTCTGTCGGTATTAAAAAGCGAAGTTCGGCGCTTGATCCCATGCACTTCATAACCTTTGTTCAATAAAAACTCCGCAAGATAAGCACCATCTTGTCCTGTGACACCAGTGATGAGGGCTTTTTTTAGGGATGCAGACATGCAATGACTCACGACAATCGAGTGGAAATAAGGATTGTACCGAGTTCGGTTTTAAAAACAACCAAACAAATCCTTTTAGTTTTTCTTCAAACTTTTATTGGGTAAATAACATTTTAAAATTTTATTGTTTTTAATACAAATGGTTGCATGTATAAAAAAACATCGGTATTTTCTCCCATTCGCATAAGTGAAATTCAGTCGTTTTTCTGCGTAACTGTGCCAGTGGAAATCAAGGATGTATGGGCAATGGTAGCAATAGTACTTGTGGGTGGCAAAAGCTCACTCAATAATGATTACTCAGAACTTCCTTTTCCTTTAACACCCGTTGCTGGTGAGCCTTTTCTCTACTGGCTAACGCAATGGCTAAAGACTCAAGGTTTTTGCCACATTGTTTATTCAGCAGGCGCCAACGCAGACAAAATTACGGCTTGGGCACAGCACATGGCTAGCATTGATCCTACCTTATGTCTTGATGTCTTAACGGAAAGCAGGCCGCTTGGCACTGCAGGCGCCACAACTTTGTGTGCTCAAAGATTTCCTTCTTCTTTTACTTTTGTTGTTAATGGCGATTCAATCTTGCTGGCCGACATTCAGCCAATGATCCATCAACTTAAGCAGACAAATAACTTGGATGGAATTATTCTTGGCACCAACGTTCCTAATGCTGGTCGATTTGGTACTTTGGAAACGGATAATCAACACCGTTTAATTGCCTTCAAAGAAAAAACCGCAGGCCAAGGCCCAATTAATGCTGGCGTTTATCTTCTGCGCAATGAATTGTTATCTGAAATAAATACCGACAAAGAAACCAGTCTTGAATGGGAATGCTTTCCAAAATGGTTGGAGCAAGGTAAAAACATTTTAGTGCTTGAAAGTGGTGCACCCTTTATTGATATTGGCACACCAGAATCTTTAAAACGCGCACATGAATTGATTGTGGAATATCAACCCATTATTACAGGTCATAGAGATCCGTTGGCAGTCGCTTGAAAATCTGCTAAGAAATTTAACGGCGCTTGACTGGCAAAAAAGTATACGTTATGTCTATCTGGGTATTTAGTATCAAATACGACCACATGTTTAAAAAATTGTACTAACTTTGCTTTCAATTCTTCTTTAGATTCAAACTCATGTTCATGATCATCGTGACTTGCGCCGTGATCAGCTGCAATAATAGTATAACCACTTAGCACACCTTGTGGCGTTAATCTGGCCATAATTGCATTAAAAATGTTATCCATTTCCACTAAAGTAAAATGCTCAATTGCAGCATCCCAAATGATATTGCTAAATTTTCCTTCGGGTAGAGATTGCCTAATATCTCGAACTTGGTAATCTATTTTATCGCTTTTAAAATGTTTAGTTGCGTGTTTAATTGCTTGAGGATCAAAATCGATTGAAATAATCTGTGCAGCACGAATGGCATAAAAATGATATGCATTAAATCCATCACCACAACACATTTCTAAAACAGTTGCATTTTGTCCAATCGCTAAAAGATTAAAAATACCACGTTCCCAGCTTAAGGGATTTTTGCTTTGGGTCCACTGATAATGCTGATCAATAAAATGATCGAACCATTCCGGATTAGGTTTTACTGCCCATTGACAATAAAGCTGTGCTTTATGAGTAAGGGAACTAAGCTTTCTGAGAACATGATTTACTTGCTTAATAATAAAGAGAAGCGGATCTCGCTGATGGCGGATCAGCGATTTAATGCTTGATTTAACCAGTTCCATGGAAAGCCCTTAATTAAAAGCGCGATCCTAACAAGTTGAAGGAAGGGGGTCAATTGATTTTAGATCTTAGGCTAAGTGCGAAGCTAGCATCCAAATTGCTTTTTCATGAAATTCCATTCTTTCTAAAATAAGATCCTGCGTCACTTCATCATTTTCTGCTTTTGCTTGATCTAACAAAGCATGTAGTGATTTATTAATCACTTCATGTGATTCTACCAAATCTTTAACCATTTGCAGTGCATCTATTTTAGTTTTAGCCTCATGAATTGTTTTCAATTCTATAAATTCTTTGAAACTCCCAGGCGAAAATTCTCCTTTTGCGCGAATTCTTTCGGCAATTTCATCCACGGCTTCAAGTAGCTGCTTATATTCAGTTTCAAATAGCAAATGAAAAGCATGAAACTGTGGTCCAACCACATTCCAATGATAATTTTGGGTTTTTAAATATAGCGCATACGTATTGGCTAAAAGTACTTTAAGTGCTTGCAGATCATTGGTTTGCGCCATACTTGGGCCTCTTTGTCTTATTTGATAGTCTTATATCGACTTCTTATCAAAATAATTAACCCAAGTCCTGTATAAATCAAATACCTTCATAGCCAACTCATGCATTGTTAGGTCTAATCTCCTATTATAAATACTCGTCTTAAGGAATTATAAATGGAAACAGCGCTGATTATTCTTGGGGTAATAGGCACTGCCTTACTGTTACTTGTTTTATATGGTATCAGTATTTATAACCAATTAATTGAATTAAAGAATCGCTTTGTTAATGCCTTTTCACAAATTGATGTGCAATTACAAAGACGTTACGATCTAATTCCTAATTTGGTTGAAACTGCCAAAGGTTATATGAAATATGAACAAGAAACACTCACAAAAATTATTGAAGAACGTAATATAGCAAAGTCGGCAGCCACAGTAAGTGCAGCACAACCAGCCGACAGCGATGCCATGAAAAAATTGATTAGCGCTGAATCTACCCTAAGTGCCTCGATGGGAAGATTTTTTGCGCTGGCAGAAAACTATCCTGACTTAAAAGCAAATCAAACCATGCAACAACTGATGGAAGAACTGACTTCAACGGAAAACAAAGTGAGTTTTGCAAGACAAGCATTTAATGACGCTGTCATGATTTATAACACTTATCGCACTCAATTTCCGAGTAATATTATTGCAGGATTGTTTGGGTTTACCTTTGCAACACACTTTGAAATATCAACCCCCCAAGCAAAAGAAGCAGTAAAAGTGTCATTTACCTAATCTGCAGGTAAAAAATGAATTTTTTTGAAAGTCAAGATAGGGCAAGAAAGCACACTTTTTGGTTAGTTTTATATTTTATACTCGCCATGGTATTAATTATTCTTGCCTTAGATCTTGTTGGCGTTGGCGCAGTTATCTATCTTAATCCAAACCAATATTATATCCCTTCTTCCCAGGGTTATATTTTTCACAAAGAAGCGATTATTCAATTATTGATTCAATGTACTTTATTTGTCTCTCCCCTTGTGATTATGATTATTCTTATTGGCACTATTATCAGAATGGTGTCCTTAAGAGAAGGCGGCATTGCCGTGGCAAAAATGGTTAATGCAAAAGAAATCTCACCTGATACCAACGATTTTTTAGAAAAAAGATTCATCAACGTGGTTGAAGAGATGGCGATTGCCGCCGGAGCGCGGATCCCAAGACTTTACGTTATGGAAGATACAGCTATCAATGCTTTTGTCGCTGGCATAAAGCCTGAGGATACGGTCATGGTGGTCACAAAAGGCGCATTACAGAATCTTTCAAGAGATGAACTGCAAGGCGTGGTTGGGCATGAATTTAGCCACATCTTTAATGGGGATATGCAAATTAGTCTTAAACTGATGGGGATATTGGGTGGCCTGCTGCTTCTTGGTCAATTGGGATATTTTCTATTAAGAATTATTGGAAACACCAACAGTAAAACAAAATCTTCTTCAAATAATAAAAGTGGTGGCAGCATTGTGATTGCGATTTTGATTGTTGGTGTAGGTCTTTTAGTGGTTGGTTATGTTGGTTTATTTTTTGGCAGACTCATTAAAGCAGCAGTAGCAAGACAAAGAGAGTTACTCGCAGATGCCTCATCCGTTCAATACACCCGTAACCCACAAGGGATCATATTTGCTTTAAGACGGATACAGCAAAGTGAAAAAGGTACTTACCTTGCCACCAAAAACGTTGAAGATATCAGCCATTTATGTTTTTGCACACCCAGATGGATTTTGTTTCAAGATTTATTGGCAACGCATCCCCCTTTAGATCGTAGAATTGATTTACTCGACCCTCAAAGACAATTTACTAATTTACCATTAACTAATTTAAAACAAGAAAATGAAAAAAAAGGAGAAAAAGAAGAAAAAAAACCACCGCCAAATCAAGAAAATTTTATCAAAGGTGCTGCAGTTGCAGGCGCTGTGCTTACGCCAATGGCAATTGAAAACAATATCGGTAATCCTACTTCAGATAATATTGCTGCAGCTTGCCAAATCCTAACCCAAATTCCAGACAAGCTAAAAGATATCGCGCATTCGCCCGAAAAAGTTGCCTTGCTGTTGTATGCATTGATTTTATCATATCGTGACAATATCGAAGATGTCGCACAAACACTTAGCAAAGCTATCAACAAAACAGAAATACAAGAAGTGATAGATTTAAGTAAACTTATTGTAAGCTTACCCAAAAATTTTCAACTACCACTGCTTGATGTTGCTATCCCAGCTTTTAAGACTAACAGCTTGGATAAGCGCAAAAATATTTATCAACATTTGAAACAACTAGTTAGCACAAAACTTAAATTATTTCAATTTACTTTAATTACGTTAATTGGTAAAGCGACCGAAGATACTTTACCTAAGGATAACAAGGTAAAATACCATGATTTTCAAAGTGTTATTGATGAAATTAGCCTGCTATTTTCCATGCTACTTAGAATACAAACAAAAGAATCAGCTAAAACCAGCTTAACTTATGAAAGATTAATGAAAATCTTTACGGACAAGAAAGTAGCGCCACCGACAGATAGCATTACACCAAGTCAGTTTGAATCTGCCTTAAACACGCTTAACCAATTATCTCCTTTGTGCAAAGGTAAGCTCATTCGCGTCTTGTTGGACTGCATTTCGAATGATAATATTATTAATTTAGCTGAGGCTGAGCTCATCAGAGTCATTGCTGCCAGCCTGGATTGTCCAATTGCACCCATTGTCGCAAACACGGATAAATGAAATGGCCAGTACCCCAGAAAACAATCAGACTGTCCTTCTGCAAAAAAGCGTAACACGTTCCATGATCGATACCCTCTATCAAGAAGGTTATATTAACCAACATGCAAGAGACAAAAGCTTAGCACATTTTTTCCCAAATCCCAGTTGGGGCACTTGGACTATGTCTCTTTTAACTATCCTTGGTTTCACATTCATTATTTGCGGCATTATTTTCTTCTTTGCTTTTAATTGGGAAAAAATGCATGATTACACTAAATTGACCATTGTTGAATTAGGCCTATTTTGCTGTTTTGTCGGATGCCTGGTATTTTCTCTAAAAAAACTGTCTGGGAAATTATTACTGACAGCCGCAAGTATGCTGATTGGCGTTTTTATGGCAGTTTTTGGCCAGATTTATCAAACAGGAGCAGATGCAAGTAGCTTGTTTATTACCTGGTCTATACTCATTTTTCCATGGGTATTTGTCAGTGAATTTGCGCCACTTTGGTTTATTTGGATCATTATCAGCAATTTAGCGATTATTTTATTTTGGCAGCAAGAATTAACTTTTAGTCTGAATTTAATCTATTTTGTTTTTGCTCTGCTTATTGTATTCAATGGCTTTTTCTTATATTTAAGAGAGCATTACAGCAAATCTACTGTTTGGTTACAAAACAGATGGAGTAGGATCTTATTAGCGATTGGCATTCTCTTGCTTAGCATGATCCCCATTGAAATGCTTATTCTTGGTCAAAATTGGCAAAATATTTCATTAGTTGCTAGCGCTAGCATGGGCTTAGTGATTCACTTCTATTTCCTTTATTGCTATCGCAAATTATGCATCGATCTGTGGGTATACGCACTAACCATACTTTCCTTATGTATCATTGTTTGTACGTTTGGTTTTGAACGTATTCAAGACATTATATCTCATAATGAACTGCGATGGTTTATGATGTTAATATTCACAATTATGGTATTTACTGCTGGTGCATTTGTCTTAAGAAAATCAACCCACTCAATATTAGAAGCACACCAATGAATACTTATAAAAGTCAAACCATAGTCGATTGGCTTGAAGCCCAAGGTTTACTCAAAGAGAAAGCACAAGCTCAAATCTTGGTTTCAAATCAAGCTGAGAAATTACCCATTTTCGTTTCTGCTTTAATGGGCATTGGTGCATTGATAGGGAGTTGCTTCTTAATTACCTTGATATCTATCAGCTTTATTGATTTTAACAATGAAGTAGAAGTATTTTCATCAAGCATTTTCTTTATCGTACTTGCTTTAATTTGTTATTACACCTTAAGACGAGCCCCGCCCCTTTTACAGAGTCTTGCTATTCAAAGTGCGTTTATTTTTATGGTGGCAGGTAAACTGCTTTTTGTCTTTGGCTTTGCAAAGCTCACGAAATTTAACCTCTTGCCTTTAAATGAGGTTTGGATGGTAAGCTTAGGACTTGGTATTGTTACCCTATCGTTTTATTGTATTTTCCCTTTACTCTTAGATAGATTTTTGTTTAGTTTCTTATTTTTGTGCTCTATTCTTTTTAGTGTTCTAAATGAATCAACACCTTTCTTAGATTATTTTTTACTTGTTTATTTTATTTTGCTTATTTTTATTACATTTTTCATTTTTATGTGGCGAAATAAATCAGCGGGATGGGCACCTTTAGCTTATGCACTTGCCACAACGCTTTGTATAACTGCCCTTTATATATCTTCTGTTTACGTAAATAATTCAACCTTTCATTATTTGTGGCGTTTGTCTCACCAACTCTATGATAAATTTTTTAATTTACCCTTAGGAATTGCCTTAATCCTGGTTTGTTTAATGCTCGCAAAAAAATCTAAATTGTTGCACCTTTCAACCATCTGTGCTTGCTTTGGCATTGTGCTGCTCACTTTTACCTCCACACCTGGCATATTGGTTTCGCTTGGATTATTAATAATCGCAACAGCAAAATATGAACGACCTTTATTCATATTAGGTTGCGTCTTTCTTTGCTTTTTTATTATTGATTATTACTATACATGGCAATTGGCACTTAATCTTAAATCTTATGTTTTAATTGCAACTGGCCTTGTCATGCTTGGTGGAAGTTTAATCATCAAGCGACTCAAATGGGATAGGGAACCATCATGAAAACTGCCATCCTATTAATAAGTGCCATTATCATTTTTGTTTTATTAAACACTGCAATTTATCAAAAAGATAAAATCAAACGTCACGGCGAAGTCATTTTACTTAAAATAGAACCCGTCGATCCACGCTCTTTAATGCAAGGTAATTACATGGCTTTACGTTATACGATTGAAGATGAAATAAATAAACTGAACGAGGCTGAGCTGAAAAAACATACTTTCGCTGTCATACAACCTGATAAACAGAATGTGGCCCAATTTGTTCGCCTATATAACGGAGAAAACTTAAGCCCAAACGAAAAGCTTATTAAATTTCGTTTTTATCCTAATGACTCCGCAAAAGTACATATCAAGCCCCATTCATTTTTGTTCCAAGAAGATTTAGAACCATTATACCGAAATGCCGCTTTTGCTATTTTTCAATATAATGGAAATAAAGATTATTTGTTGACGGGTTTAGCAGACAAACAAAGCATAAAAATTTCTGAAAAAATGAAAATGTCTAATTAAGCGTTATACCTGCCATACCCATCTTATTACTGAGTGAAGCAATGTTAATTATGCTACTAATCTTGCTTTGCAACGCTGAATAAATTCATTATCGTTTTGTTGTTTAGCAACTTTTCCTGCAACAAAAGCTCGATTTTGACGCCAGGCTGGCATAAAGAGCATAGACTTACCCCAACCACGCCAACTCATCGCCGCTTCAATGCCGGCATTTGCAGCTTGATATTTTTGATGGGTCTCAGTGACGTTTGAACGTCGGATATTCATCGAAAAAGTTAAATAAGATTTGTAGCAATAAACATCATATGGATGAAAAATACGATTTCGAATTGCCTTAAGGGTATCGTAAGCAAAAGTGCTAAATACGAGAAGGGCCCCAGCAAGAATTGTAGAAAAGATATTAGTAAATTGACCTGATTGAATAATAAATGCAATAAGTGCTTCCCTAATAGTCGCAATCAAAGCATGTGATGGAAATACAAATAAAAGTAATAGCTCACTTGTTATGATACTTAGCAAGAGTGCAGCAAATATCATCAATTTCATACGATGAGCCGCTAATCTCTGAAATACCTGAGTGATTTGGTTTCTTGAATTTGCGCAAAATTGAGTGAATATGCTTTTAATTGATCCCCAAACCGTCTCCAATTGTACTTTCTTTGCGATTTCTTTGTCCGAAAACAGCTCTTGGAATAATTCACGTGGAGCATTGTCGTATTTTAATCTACTCAAATTTTTGGCCAGCGGCGCATGTTTATCTAACAATTCCTTCCATATCCAATCCTTTGCCGTCAATTTATTGAAGGAATGACATGTTTGCTCAAAATTTACTAATTCTCTTGGGTCTAAATAGTTGAGTATCACTAAAATCACTTCTTCTGGAAGCGTTTGAAGTGTATTTTGGTCTAAGTTTTGTGGTGAATTTTTCATATTAGAGATCATGGGTTATAAATATTAGATGAATTATACATTAATTTAGCAAGTTGACAACATTTATGAAGTGTAACTACCCAATCCGAATAAACTCAAGTGCTAACAGTGAGTTATTGGTGACAGCTTCGAATTTATGACAAGCCTTTTCTTCGCGATATGGTTGAAGGGATGTTATACCGCATGCGTGCGGGATGCCCTTGGCGAGACCCTGAAAAATGATAACTTCTCAATAAGCGTTACTTCTTCTCTTCGAGTGAAATAACGCTTTGTAAATAATTACTACGCTACTAATTTTTCTTTGCAACGCTGAATAAATTCATTATCATTTTGTTGTTTAGCAACTTTCCCTGCAAGAAAAGCCCGATTTTGACGCCAGGCTGGCAAAAAGAGCATCGACTTACCCCAACCACACCAACTCTCAGCTGCTTCAATGCCAGCATTAGCCGCTTGATATTTTTGATGAGTCTCAGAAACATTTGAACGTCGAATATTTATCGAAAAAGTTAAATAAGATTTGTAGCAAAAAACATCATATCGATGAAAAATATGATCTCGAGCTGATTTAAACGTATCGTATAGAAAAAGGCCAGAGACAGCAATTGCCCCAACGAGAATTGGATAACCGAGAAACTGCTTCATCAATCCTATAATAGCCTCCCCCAAAATTTCTCGGGCAATAACGGCAAGAGAAATATCTAATGAAAGTAGGGATGACGTCAATAGCGCTAATCCTAAGCAAATTACGAAGAACATCGCAGATAGCACCAGGACTCTTTTAAGAGTAGGCACTATTGCTCTAAATATTGCAGATAATATTGTGTTTGCGTTTGAACGTGTTTGATTGAATATTCTTTTAATTGATCCCCAAACCGTCTCCTTTTGTACCTTCTTTGCAATTTCTCGATCGGAGAATAGCTCTTGAAACAATTCACGTGGGGCATTATCGTATTTTGATCTACTCAAATTTTTGGCCATTGGCGCATGTTTATCTAACAATTCCTTCCATATCCAATCCTTTGCCGTCAATTTATTGAAGGAATGGCATGTTTGCTCGAAATTTATTAATTCTCTTGGGTCTAAATAGTTGGCTATAACTAATATCACTTCTTCTGGAAGCGATTGAAGTGTATTTTGCTCATGTGAGTTTGGTGAATTTTTCATATTATGGCCATGCTCTAACAAATATTGGATGGATTATACATTGTTTTGGAAAGTTAGCAACATGCATAAAACGTGTAACTAACCTCTTTGCCAAGATTCTTGTAAAATCTTGCGGTTTGAATCCCGTATCAAGTGCGGGACAAACTTGGCATTGTTGCCTGCTCTCTTACCCTAGGGATGTAATGTAGGTTAGAAAAACACCTAGTTAGTAGTGTCCTTCCACTTGGAAGTGGATGGAGTAACTTTCTTTAGCTATGCTATGAAAGATTAAAAGGAAAGGATTTTTTATGGCTTTGTTTATCAGATCAAGTCTTTTATTTAATAAACCCAATATCATGGCCAAAAAATCTCCTCCTTTGTCTTTAATATATTTACTATTTATTGCCTTACTTTTTTGTTTTATCTCAACAGCGCTTTTTGCACAAAATAGCTTTCAAACCCATGCTTTGCTTGTTAAGCAACATAACAGCAATCAAGATTTTTGTTTTAACATTAGTGCCACAGGAGGTGTTTCTAAACGCTGAATAACTTTAAAACCCGCTTGTTGGTATGTTTCTATGGCTTGCTTATTTTTAAGCGCGGGACAGATCAAACAATTATCAAAAACACTCCAAACAAACTGTTCTAAGAAATTAATCACACTGACAATGTCCAACCCTTTATTTAAATAGTCGATCTCTCCAATAAATAAATCTAAGGCGCCAAGAGAAACAGGCAAGTTACCCATTGGATAGCTTGTAAAATCATGAGCATTACAAAGTTGTAGGTAGCCAATAGGATTTTCAGCACAGCAAATAATAAACGCTCGAATAGGCTTTCGTTGGCCATCAATCTCTTGGTACCCTTGAATGTGACTTAGGTATTTTTTCTCAACCGCTTTAACAGACCACCATTTTCTATCGCCATACCATTTATTAACATGAGGTGCATTCAGCCATTGCTGCATGAGGGTAAAATGCTCTATTGCAAAAGGCTTAAAGCTAATAGTCTCTTTTAAATAGGTTAAAAATGCTCTAGGGGCTGGATTTGTATTAACAAATTCTAATATGGCCGTTGCACATGAATCAACATCGTTGTAAGTGCTGTCAATTTCTAAATCATAACTCGGGGGCTCTATATAAACTTTTTCATAAAACAAACGCGCAAGACCAAGATAACGATCTTGCCTCATTTTTTCGCGACGCTCGCTTTCAAGCAATTCACAAAATATTTTAACTAAATATACTGTTTCACCTGCAACTAACGCTTTAGCATAATGCTGAAAAATCTCTTGTTTGAGCAACATTTCATCAATGATGAAATCATAACCTTTGTTAATCAGTACAGAAATTGCTTCAATCATATCCCATCGTAGCTGAGCTATATTTGGACCAAAAACCTGTGAAGATGGCGTCTCAATAATATCATTAGCATATTGTTGAAAAAACCAAGACTTAGGCTCATCTTCAAAGACAACAAATTTCTCATCTATCCAAAAATTAATGAGATGATCGATAGAATAATATAAAAACGGTCTTTGCGATTGCTGCATCATTGCTCTGGCAATAACCGACTTGCCAGATGAGGAATTACCATTAAGAAAAATAATCATATATTTGGGGTAAATTAGCTAACATTATTAAACATTGTTAGTCAAAGTTAAAACAAACATAGCACAACTCTCGCCGCCCTGAAACTAAATAACCTAAAAACCTAGAAAATTCCTTTCTGAATTGCTTCACATCATATATGTTTAAATAAGAGGAAGCCCCAGTATACGCCTTGGTACATGACTGGAGTGAGTACGCGCAAGCAAAAAATCATAAACATGTCCCGTAGTTGATGCGGGATTTAAACTGGGAAGAGTACATATGGAATATGTTGGAATAGCTGCCTTCTTCTTCCTATTAACTATTGGGCTTATCTACTTATGCAAAAGGTTGAAATAACGATGAGCTTATATGAAATGGCTGGTCTTATTTCGTTTTTATTGGTGATTTATCTCATTTTGGCTTTACTCAAACCTGAGATCTTTGAATGAACCATTCATTTATTAGCAGCAATAGCATTGTGCAATGCCTGCTCTTTTGGGGAATAATATTAGCGCTGGTAAAGCCACTGGGTAGCTATATTGCGAGAGTATATAACGATCAATGTATTTTTTTGGAAAGCATATTAGGGCCACTTGAAGATTTCAGCTATCGTATTGCAAAAATTGATCCCTCAAAAGAAATGGTTTGGCATCAATACGCCACAGCTGTGGTATTATCCAGTTTTGGTGGTTTTTTATTTTTATTTCTCATATTACGGTTTCAAGCCTACTTGCCATTAAATCCCGAACATTTTCCTAATCTAACTAATGATCTTGCGTTTAATACCGCAGCAAGCTTTATAACAAATACATGCTGGGTTTCCTATAGTGGCGAAAGTACACTTAGCTATTTAAGTCAAATGTTGGGACTTACGGTCCAATGTTTTTTGTCTGCCAGCATGGGAATGGCTGTTGCCATTGCTTTGATCCGTGGCATTGTTAGAAAAAACAGCAAACATATAGGAAATTTTTGGGTAGATTGGGTAAGAGGTAATTTATATATTTTACTACCCTTATCACTCATCCTCGCTATTGCGCTTGGCAGCCAAGGCGTTATCCAAAATTTTAATTCCTATATCAGTGCAACCTTAATAGCACCTTTTCAGGATGCTGTTGGCAACAGCATCAGCACACAAACGATTCCTGGCGGACCTGTTGCCTCTCAAGTTGCTATCATGCAGCTTGGTTCTGCAGGTGGTGGATTTTTTAATACGAATGCGGCACATCCGTTTGCCAACCCAACTCCTTTTTCTAATTTTCTGCAAATGCTAGCGCTCATTTTAATCCCCGCTGCGCTTTGCTATACCTTTGGCGTGATGGCAAATGATAAACGACAAGGCTGGGCTATTTTGCTGGCGATGAGCTTAATTTATCTCCCATTGTGTGTTTTTGGAATTTATAAGGAACAACAGGGTAACACGCTATTATCAACATTAGCGTCGCTTGATCAAACCTATAACGATGAAAATCCAGGAGGCAATCTTGAGGGCAAAGAACTGCGATTTGGCATCGTTAATTCAACACTTTGGTCAAGCACAACAACAGCAACCGCAAATGGTTCTGTCAATGCCATGCTTGATTCTTATACACCACTTGGCGGCTTGGTTCCCTTAATATTTTTACTCCTTGGTGAAGTTATCTTTGGTGGGGTAGGCGCTGGTCTTTATGGCATCCTTATTTTCATTTTGGTGACAGTGTTTGTGGCGGGTTTGATGGTAGGAAGAACACCCGAATTTCTTGGTAAAAAAATTCAAAGTTATGAAATAAAAATGACATCTATTGCTATTTTTGTTCCCATCATGATGCTGCTTTTTGGTAGCGCCATCTGTGTCCTTAGCAAATCAGGCTTAGCAAGTGTATTTAATCCCCAAGCACAAGGGTTTACAGAAATCTTATATGCGCTTGCTTCATGTGCAGGCAATAATGGCAGTGCTTTTGCCGGTTTAGATGCCAACACACCTTTTTATAATACCCTTTTAGCCATGATAATGCTCTTTAGCCGCTTTTGGGTAATGATACCTATACTTGCCATTGCAGGTGCTTTAGCAGAAAAAAATGTGACCCCTTACACAAGCGGCACGCTATCAACAAATAATTTGTTATTTATTTTATTATTAATTGGCATCATTGTTTTGGTTGGCCTATTAACCTATTTTCCTGCCATTATGCTTGCTCCAATCAGTGAATACTTTCATATGGAAATGAAATGAAATTGGATGCCAAACAACGCTCCCAATTCAAAACGCAATTTTGGCCATCATTTTTAACCGCATTAAAGCACCTGACACCTCAGTACCTCATTAAAAACCCTGTTTTATTTGTCACGTACATTGGCACACTATTTTTAACTTTTCTCTATATTTATAGTTGGTTTAAAAACCATTCTTCGTTAGGATATATTTTGCAAGTGATGCTTTGGTTATGGCTTACCATTATCATTGCCAATTTTTCTGAATCACTAGCAGAAAACAGAGGTAAAGCACAAGCGGGATCTTTAAGAAAAGCTAAAAAAGAAGTCCAAGCAAAGAAAATCAATTCTATCAACGACAGAAATTTCTCTCTCGTTCAAGCAATTCAACTTCGCAATCAAGATATCGTCTTTGTCGCAGCAGGAGATGTGATCCCTGGCGATGGTGAAGTCATTGCAGGAGTCGCTGCGGTAGATGAAAGCGCAATCACGGGAGAAAGCGCACCTGTTATTCGAGAAAGTGGTTCAGATAGAGATTCAGTAACCGGAGGCACCGTTGTATTGTCAGATTGGTTGGTTGTTAGAATCACTTCTAACCCTGGCGAAACCTTTCTTGATCAAATGATTGCTTTAGTAGAAGGTGCTAAACGTCAACGAACACCTAATGAAATTGCTTTGAGTATTTTACTGGCTGGCATGACGCTTATTTTTTTAATGGTGGTAATGACGATACTCCCATTCTCGCTCTTTGGTGGAACACGACCAAGTTTGAGCCCTGCGATTAACTTAACTACCTTGATTGCTTTATTAGTATGCTTAATCCCTACCACCATAGGAGGTTTATTGTCTGCTATCGGTATCGCCGGCATGGATAGATTGATCCGTAATAATGTGATTGCAACTTCAGGTCGTGCTATCGAGGCTGCCGGGGATGTGAATATTTTGCTTTTAGATAAAACCGGCACTATCACAATGGGTAATCGCCAAGCAAGTGATTTTGTGCCAGCCTCAGGTACCACACTAGAAGAATTGGTTAAAGCTGCTTCACTTGCCTCATTTGCCGATGAAACCCCCGAAGGAAAAAGCATTATTCAACTTGCACAAAATAAATACCAGCTTGATCTTGCAACAATTAAGCAAGAAGGCAATTTTATTCCCTTTAGCGCAGAAACTCGGCTAAGTGGTATTGAAATTAACGGTAAAAAAACCCTTAAAGGTGCTGTGGATAAAATTGTTGCTTTTGTTAAAGATAATCAAGGTGTCATTGACGAAGGCATTCTTAAAAGAATAAATGATATCGCTCGCTTAGGAAGCACACCTTTGGTCGTTGCCAATGAAGCGAAAATATTAGGCGTCATCGAATTAAAAGATATTATAAAACAAGGCATCAAAGAAAAGTTAGCAGGGCTTCGAATCATGGGGATTAAAAGTATCATGATCACCGGCGATAACCCAATCACTGCTGCAACCATCGCTAACGAAACAGGAGTCGATGACTTTTATGCTGAAGCAACCCCAGAAATTAAATTAAAGTTGATCCGTCAATTTCAAGCAAACGGGCAATTGGTAGCAATGGTCGGCGATGGTACCAACGACGCACCTGCACTTGCACAAACCGATGTTGCCGTGGCAATGAATAGTGGTACGCAAGCCGCCAAAGAAGCCGCTAATATGGTCGATTTGGATTCAGATCCTACTAAAGTGATAGAAATTGTCAAAATTGGCAAGCAATTATTGATAACCCGCGGCGCGCTTACTACCTTTAGTATTGCTAATGATGTTGCAAAATACTTTGCCATTATTCCAGGGATCTTTAGCGCCTATATTCCTGAAATTAATAAACTAAATATCATGAACTTAACCAGCCCTAAAAGTGCTGTTTTATCTACTGTTATTTTCAATGCTCTCATTCTTATTTTCTTAATTCCGCTTGCGTTTAAGGGCGTTAAATATATCGCACAAAGTGCAGATGCCCTTTTACTGCGCAATACCTTAATTTATGGCGTTGGTGGCGTTGTTTTGCCTTTTTTTGCCATAAAAATAATTGATTTATTCATTAATTGGATAGGAATAATATAATTTATATGGAAATGAAAAGCACAATAAAACAACTTTATCCCAGTATCGTTTTTTTGATTTTCTTTTCATTATTATTAGGGGTTATTTATCCTGCTATTGTCATGTTTGTTAATCAATTAGCATTTCCAATTCAAGCAAATGGCAGTCTTATAGTTAAGCAAACTATCATGGGTTCACAATTAATTGGGCAACCCTTTTCACATCCAAAGTACTTTTGGAGTAGGCCATCTGCAACACTTACTCCTTATGATGCTAGTCATTCTCGTGGTTCAAACCTTAGTCCAGGTAATCCTCAATTAATCAATCTTTTAAAGGAAAGGATCCATACATTTCAAATAATCGATCCACAGAACAGTCAACCAATTCCTATCGATCTTATTACTGCCTCTGGCAGCGGATTAGATCCTCATATTTCGCTGCAAGCTGCCTTTTATCAAGCACATCGCATTGCCAACGCTCGTCAAATAGATAAAGAAATTGTCAACGAGGCTATCCTTAAAGTAATGGAAAATCGCCAATTTGGGCTATTTGGTGAAAAACGTGTGAATGTGGTTAAGTTAAATTTATTATTAGACAAAGGCAACAATTCATAAATGGAACCTCAACGTCCTGATCCAGAGCAACTGCTTCGCCAAGTGAAGGAAAAAACAAAGCATCCTGGGCGAGGTAAACTCAAAATCTTTTTTGGTGCCTGTGCCGGTTCAGGAAAAACCTATGCCATGTTAAATGCTGCGCAAGAAAAGCAACGAGAAAATATAAATGTGGTTGCAGGCATTATTGAAACCCATGGCCGGCTAGAAACGGCTAAATTGCTTGAGGGCATCATACAATTACCTTTGAAAAATATTTATTATCAAGGTATCACTCTCAAAGAACTTGACATTGACGAAGCAATCCAAACAAAACCAGCTATTTTATTAGTAGATGAACTTGCACATACCAATGCACATGGTTCAAGACATCCGAAACGTTGGCAAGATGTGCAAGAGCTGCTTGATAGTGGTATCGATATTTATACTACTTTAAATGTTCAACATCTAGAAAGTTTAAATGATGTCGTCACAAATTTAACAGGAATCAAGGTTAAAGAAACCGTGCCCGATTCATTGTTTGATAGTGCAGATGAAATTGTTCTGGTTGATATTCCTTCTGAAGTTATTCTGGAAAGGTTAAGCGAAGGCAAAGTGTATCTTGGTGAATTTGCCAAACAACGAGCAGCACAACATTTTTTTAAAATTGAAAATTTAATCGCACTACGTGAAGTGGCTTTAAGAAGAACAGCTGAACGTGTAGATGCGCTGCGCGATATCTACAAAAAATACCAAAATACCAAACAATCTATTTCAGATAAAATTCTAGTTTGTGTTGGACCTGGCACGCTATCTACCAAGTTAGTTCGCAACGCAAAACAGCTGGCCACTAGATTAAAATGCCCTTGGACAGCTATTAACATTGAAAATGATCAATATTATGAACTGGCAAAAGAAGAACAAAGTTATATAAAAAGAACGTTGCAACTTGCAGAACAGCTTAATGGTAAAACAGAAATATTACAAGAAACAAACATTTGTGAAGCCATTATCAATTATGCAAGACACCATAATTTTACAAAGATTATCATGGGCAAATCCACAAGATCTTTTTTTAGAGGCTGGTTTTTCAAATCTTTGGTCAATGAAATTATTGATAAAAGTGGCAATATAGATATTTATATTATTAATGAAGATACAACTATCCCAAAATTAAAAAAACAACCTACTGTTTACCCAACTTGGATCTCCATCTTCAATGCGCTTATCATTATCACTTTGTGCACTATTTTTGGGCTACCGGCCAAAGATTGGTTAGAGCCTGAAATTGTATTAATGCTCTATTTAGCTGGAGTTGTGATAGTCGCAACCAGCAGCGAACCTGGTGTGGCTGTGCTAACAGCTTTACTTTCAGTGATTTGCTACAACTTTTTTTTCATCTATCCGTATTTTAGCCTTGCAACCTATTATTTACGCAACCTTGTCACTGTTGGGGTACTCTTATTGACCAGCTTGGTTATCAGTACACTCACCTCTCGTTTGCGCCAACAACATTTATTTACCCGCCAAAGAGAAAAATTTACTGCAGCGCTTTATGATTTTAGTAAAAAGTTAATTGTAACGCCCGGAAAAACAAGAATTGCCAAAGTCGTCTCTCATCACATTGGTGAAATTTTTGATTGTGCTGCCACCGTTTGGGTACCCAATGAAGAAGATCAGCTTGAACTTATCTCTCATCCTGGGCTTATCACTGAATTAAAAGAAGAAAGCGTTGCCGCTTGGGCCTTTGCACACAATCAAGAAGCAGGTCGAGGTACTGACACCATGCCAAGTGCAAGGGGTTATTATTTACCTTTAACCAGTGGCGACAAAATTTATGGCGTTTTAGGCATTATCACTAAAGATCCTAAAAGAAATTTGAGCTTGGATGAGAATATGTTACTTGAATCTTTAGCCATTCAAACTGCCTCTGCCTTTGAAAGAGTTTTACTCGCAGATAAAATTGACAAAGATAAAACAGCGAAAATTTAAAGCCCAGCGCTATAGCAGATTTTCTTTTCCCTGCCGAGTGCGGCACTCGACGCTAAGATGGGAGCATAGATTTACATAACGGTCTCTATAATTTCTTGATTCGCATGGATGATTTTATTTAATTCAGTTTTTGTTAACCCGCTAATATGACAAATTAATTCTAAATTGCATCCCTTTTCAAACATACTAAGCACCATTTTCTCAATAGCTAATGTTTGTCCAATTTCAATACCACGAGCTTCGCCACGAGCTTCTGCTTTTTTGAGGGCATTGGCTTCAACTTGGTACCACTTTAGATTAGCTTCATAAGCTTCTCGTTCTTGGGGCGTAAAATTCATGATATTTAAGACATTTAATGCTTTTTGTATATGATGTTGATTGATTTCCTTGGGCAAGTTATTTTGATTAAGTAAGTCTTGACGCGTTAAAAATGCCACCCAAATATCCAAAGAGGATTTTATTTTAGTTAAAAGCTCAGAAAGTTCAGTGCTGGTATTGCCTGAAAACTTCTTAAGTTCAATCGTATGTAGTTCTAAGTCTTTAAAATAGGGGATTTTCGTTTCTTTTTCAGTAAGATGAAATACATTATGATATTTATCGCTCTCTAAGATACTGGTGAAATTGAGTATATGGATGCCTATGCCTTTTGATAACAAACCATAATCTT
>JAFECR010000033.1:0-15920 GCA_018242045.1 Pseudomonadota bacterium
GGACTTGAAACTCCTAATTTTAAAATGGATCGAGTATATAGGAAGCATCTTCTGATGCTAAAAATACATAGCAAGGAGCAACTTAGTAATAACTAAAAACGACATCAGCACCTTCAAGTGCAAAGTAAATCGCAACCGATCGGCCAATTCCACTATCCCCTCCTGTAATCACCGCAACTTTACCTTTTAACTTTTCACTTCCCTTGTAATGGGAGTCGATTAATTCACTTTTTTTATTTGGCATAATCACCGCTTATAACTTCATTGCTAATATTACTTGACTCCGTGATTTGTTATTAGTTTGCTCTTTTTCTTCAAAAACATGAATTATTTTCCAATTGACATCATTTTTGTGCTACTTACTTACTTTTAGCTTAAACAATTATATTTCTACTGTAACTAAAAACCTGAGGAGGGTATCATGGGAAGAGCTGCAAACGTCGTTAAAGCAAATGAAGAAATTGTTGGCGTCAATGTCATCAATAATGCAGATGAGGATTTGGGAGAAATAAGCGAAGTAATGTTAGATAAATTGACTGGCCAAGTTGCCTATGTTGTCCTTGAAAGTGGCACTTTTTTAGGTATGGGCGGAAAATTATTCGCTTTACCTTGGCAAAGCTTACATTACGATGATCAAAAAGATTGCTTTAGAGTAGATATCGACAAAGACCGTTTAAAAAATGCACCTGGGTTTGACAAAGATCACTGGCCTAATATGGCTGATAAAACCTGGGGACTGTCTATAGCTACTTATTACAAAACAAAACCTTATTGGGAAAGAAATATATAATTGCAATTTAAAAACATGGCTTAGGTTGGTATGGAAAAGTATTATGAACACTATTTTACTGATTATTTTAATTTTATTAATAATCGGCGCTTTTCCACGATGGCCTTATAGCCGCGAGTGGGGCTACTATCCCAGTGGTATTTTGGGTGTAGTCCTACTTATTATCGTGCTGCTTATGCTATTAGGAAGGTTCCCGATATAATGAACTTCTTTTTTTAGCTTCATCCAAGAAAGCTGCTTGAGTCTGTGTACGTTTTAGACCTACGAGTCCATTCACTTTTTTCAAGGCATGAATTTCAAATTGCAAAAAGGAGATTTTCTTTTCTTGGGTGAGTGGTTTTTCTAACGCCTGCAATGATTTAACATAAGCTTTGCTAGTTGTTGTGGTAAATTTTGAAGCTAAAATCGCAAATTGCTTTTTATAATAGTGCGTATCATTTAAAAGCTTTATTTGGGGGCTTTGTTTAAAGCGAAGTATTGCGGTTTTCAATGCTGACGCTGCTAAAATCAAGCCAGCTAACATTAATCCTGCTACTGCGCATGTTATTATCGTTAGTACTGGTAACAATCCCATTAAATACAGTAATCCACAAAAGATAAGTGGCAAATTTAAGACAAGTAAACCACCATAATACTTTTGCTGTTTAATCGTGCTCAAATACCAATTATCATAAAAACCACAACTTTGGGCTTTTCGTCTTAGATTTGGTGCAACATAAGTAATATAATTTAACAAACAATGAAACTCTTGAAGCGGACAATTGGCAAGCGAGGCGGGTAACGATTTTAATTGGTTGCTATCGCAATTGAAATATTTTAATTTTTGGCACTTACCCAGTGATTCTGGAATAGACCGCAGCTCATTGTAACTACAATCTACTATTTCTAAAGATTGGCACTTTCCTAAATCCTCAGACAAATACTGTAATTGATTACCGGCGCAGTGTAATGTTTTTAGCGCTTGATGACTCTCAAATAGAAAAGGTAAATTAATGAGTTTGTTATTTGTACAATAAAGAGATTGTAAAGGACAATTTACAAGCGCGTCTGGTAATATTTGTAATTTGTTATTATTACAAGATAATAATTCAAGTTTTTTGCAGTTGCCCAATGACTCAGGTAAGGTGTCGATTTCATTATTATTACAACTTAAACTAAACAATTCATGACAGTTACCCAAGCTCTCGGGCAAAGTTTTTAATCGGTTATTGTTGCAATTAAAATATCTCAGTTTCTGACATTGACTAAGAGCGTCCGGCAAGCATTTAATTGCATTATTCCAGCAATAGAAATTTTGAAGATTTTGCCAATAATCTTGATATTCTTTATTCTCAATTAAACTATCAGGAATGCGGGTAATAAACGTTTCACTCAAATCAAGTGTGGCTTTAGAATGAGAATCGTTAATTTTATTAACAATCACCGCTATATTAAAATTCTCAAGCAATTGATTTATTTTCTCTAATTCGCTTAGCTTGAATGCGCTTTTTTCTTGGGGAAGCCCCTTCAGGTATTCATTCAATCCTTTTGAGCAGTTAGCTACCCAAAATTCTTGTAGTTTTACCAATGCTGCTTGGACTTTAGGATCGGCAGAATAGCTTCCTGAATACCACATGATATATTTTATTTCTTTAAACTGCTCGTTAGTAATGCGTTTAAACTCGCGAATAAAATCTTCGTAACACCAAGTATTGCTAGGTCCTTCAGGCGGCAAAACTGAAACTTGCTTATCTATTGCTTTTAATCGATTCAGAAATGGCTTCATTATTTCATTCGAAGTGACAACCTTATTGAATAGCTTACAGCTGCTACGAACTGCGAAAACCTCTTCTTGAGTTAGAAACTTGAAAATTGGCAACATGACATCTTGGTTGAGTGTAGTGTGCATAATGTTTAAATTATCTATTTATTTTTATGAATTTAGTTTTGAAAATTAACATAATTTTAACCCAAACAAAAACTTTTTGAAATTAGGAATAGCCATCCGTCTTTGCGAGGCGACGCGACGCGGCAATCCAGTTTTTTATAGGAAGAGTATATACACAAGATTTGGAACTTCTCTATATACATGCGGTCTAGTAAATTAAGGTAATCTGCCAAATTTAAGCTGACTCACTGATTTCAAGAAAGAATAGTGGTATCATGGTAGGGGTAAGGTCTTTAATTGGATACAAAAGGATGATCGAATGTCTAGCATCAGTAGCGCCTCATTCAGTTTAGATACAGCATTGACTAATTTATCCAATGCATTCAGCAGTATCGAACATCTCATCGTCGCAATTACCTATGTCATCGGATTAAGCTTGATTATCCGGGGCGTTATGATGTATCGGATTTTTGCCAATCAGACATTTGGATCTGCTCAGCGTGGTGAACTCGCAGGACCAATGGTGCATCTTTTCATTGGCGCTTTGTTACTCTATTTGCCAAGCACGCTTACAACTTCATTGACCACAGTTTTCGCAACACCAGACATAGGGCAAGCAAGTAATCTTATTGGATATACAACTTTATCAGGTACTGAAAAGTGGCAAAAACTTACCAATGTTGTTGTAGAATACATGATTTTGATCGGGCTAATTGCCTTTATACGAGGGTGGGTTATTTTATCGAAAATGGGCCATTCAGGCAGCCAACCCGGCAGTATCGGTAAAGGGCTGATCCACGTTATCGGCGGTATCCTGCTTATTAATATCGTAGATACTGTCAACATTTTAGGATGTACTTTTGGCTTTACGGGTGGCGGATGCACTTAAATAAGGTGAAACTGTGGAACTATTACCAATTACAATCACAGCACAGCGTGGCATGTGGCGTTTATATAATGCTCGCAAAAGAAATAATAAATTTTTAGACGTCAAAAAGCGCATTCTTCAACGCGACAATTTCACTTGCCGCTACTGTGGTTTTTTTGCTAAGGAATTTCAAGAGGTTGTCAATATTGATCAAAATTATAAAAATAACGCTATGAATAATCTTGCAACGGCTTGTTGCTTTTGTGCACAATGCTTTTTTCTAGATGCAGTAGGGCTTGACACAAGTACTGGCGGAACTATTATCCATCTTCCAGAAATTAGTCAAGCGGATTTAAATAATTTCTGTCGTGTTTTATACTGCTCATTAGATAAAGAATCAGCGTACAAAGGTAAATTACAATCTGTCTATATGAGTTTTAAAGATAGAAGCAAGGAAGTCGTAAATTGTTTTGGTCCGGAATCTTGTGAGCCGAAAGTGTTTGGTCAGGGATTGCTCGACGCCAATTTAAATAAAGAACAATTACAACATGATGTTTTACATCATTTAAGGCTATTGCCTTCAAAGAAATCTTTTTCGGTACAGATTGATTATTGGAAAAAAACAGTTTTTGCAAAGGTACCTTTGTAGTTATATACTCGCGCCATTTTGAGAGTATATTCGAGTATTTATATAAAATAGGAGATTGCTATGAAACAAACAATTGACACAACTCAACCAGTAACGCTGAGGCCACTCCTTAGCTTATGCGGATATTTTGGAGTATTACTTGCCCTGTATTGCGTTTCTGGCTTTGTATTCGCAGACGGCGGCGGCAGTGGTGGCCAAGATCTTGGCGCCGTGGCCTCCAACATTACAGGCGCTATGACGAATGTGGCAAAACTTATTACAGCGGCCAGTTACGTTGCTGGCGTTGGCTTTGCTTTAATGGGTATGTTGAAATTTAAAGCACACAAAGATCAACCAGCCCAAGTCCCTTTGAGTCAACCAATCGTGTTATTGTGCATCGCTGCAGGTTTGGTTTTCCTACCCAGTTTAATAACCACAACAGGTTCGACTGTGTTTGGAACCTCAAAGAAAAATGCAACTACCCAAGGTGGTGGCGTAGAAGGGATAGAATAAGTTCAGCATAGCTTTCTCCGCATTCTACCTAAAAGCGACTTTGCGTCGCTTTTAGGTATTTTTCATTTGCGTTTTGCTCGTATTCTGAGGCTGCTGCTCTAAAGTCAAGTTGCTTTTACCTGCTCGTTCCTGTTCCAACTTAAATTGATTTAATAGCCCTTCACTTTTTGATGAATTACTTGCCCCCATACTTGAATTGCTTGACATCGAAGCGTTGTTGGATGGGGTTTCAACGCTGGGCGTGGACGATCTTTTGTCTTGTTTCTGGTTACTTTGGTTGTCGATTGGGTCTTCTGCGGTCAAATAATTGTAGATCTTCGGTGCTATTTGCGTTCCCAAAAAGAAAGCACCACCTCCTAACGCTGTTAGTAACATTGGACTATTCGGCAATAAAGGCGCCAACGTCAGTACTCCAGCGACTAAAAGTGGCACACCAGCAAATAATCCTACTCCCCCTATTAATACCCCTGAAACAAGCATGGACCAATTATAATCGGTAAGCTTACTGGGGGCGGGTTTTGATTGTTCATTAACAGGGATTTTTGCGCCTAACCCCATTGCTTCTCGTTGCATATCAAAATGCACTCTCGCAAAAGCTTTTATCATATCGATTAACTTATCAATAGATTGTTTATTCTCTTGAGGTGCTTTTGCATTTTCGCGCACAACACGTTTTGCTCGAAAATAAAGCTGTTCGCACTTTTTTAACAAATCTCTAGGATCAATATCTGGCAGTGGTTTTTTAGGAATAACCGATGCTATATTTTGGTTATTTAAACCCGCTAAGGTTTTCTCAAAATTCTTAATAATATCGACGGTTAAACTGTTGAACATACTGATTTTTTGAGAAAATTCACTTAAATTTTCAAATTCTTCTTGTGCTTTTTTCAAATCTTCATTTAATTTATCACCAGTTTGCACATTTTGACCGATTTCTTTTAAGTTCAAAGTGAAAAGCGTGCGAAGATAATCCATGGTTTGTTTATAATTATTGCCATTTAATTCACCTAGAATTCGTTCTGGGTTGTCAATATTTTCATTGACGATATCAATAGATTTACCGCAAACAAAAATAGAACAATTATAGACTTCTTTTTGATCATGCCATGAAACACAGTCGTAGTCTGGCTCAAATCCATAGCCTAGAAAATATTCTTCTAATTGGAGGATGTGTTCAATATCAAGTTCAGCCCCAAATGAATCATAATACTTAATGTTTGCAATTTTTTTGTTGTTTTTTTCTTTGCAATGAACAACAGCAACTGTAAAGTGATCGCCATGATAATGAAATGGAATAATAAGCTGATCGCAATTGTCTAGTACAAGATCTTTATTAGACGTGTTTCCAATCAAACCGTCTTTGCTTTCTAGTATCGCCTCTAAATATAATTTTAGGATCTGATTGGAGCCAAAGCCATGCTCTAGCAAAAGGGCGCTTGCATCTTCACGTCTTTTTTTTGCAGCTTTCTTGCGTGTTTTTATTTCTTGTAAATACTCAGCAAACTGTGCCGTGTTCATTGTTTTTGTGTCTGGTAGGGGTTCTTCATCTATAATAAGATCGCCCTGAGGTGTTGTTCTTGTTTTCAAGCCATCTCTTTGCCAAATCAGTTCTTCAGCAATATTCACTGCGGCTTCAGTCATTCTTGCTTCAGAATAAGGCGGCAAAACACCCACCGTATCACATAAATGTTTACGTGAGCCTACCAAATATTGTAAAACCCCATGCACTTGGTGACATTCAAGCCATGTTTTCTCATCAATCTTGACAGCATCTTCAGTGCCATCATTCAGATCTTGAACGTTGATCCCTTTTCTTGAAACAATATTGTTCTTACTGTTATGGGCAAGAATTTGCTTTCTTATCCCCAGTCTTAAATCATTTAATAACTTTTCTTTCAAAAGTTCCTTAAACGAAGGTTTAGCTGCTTGATTTTGCTGTGTTTCCTCAACATTGTTGTCCTGCGGCTGTTGTGTGCCAATCATAGTGTAACCTCACATGCGATATTTCTTTCATCTTGATTTAAGCTGTCCAGATTATACCAATTTTTTAATAAATAGATAGTGTTCTAACCGAGTAAGCCCTCACAATATAAGTTATTTAGCTTATTTGTTTATGCCCACTATAGCTATCTAAAAGGAAAATAAGTATGCTGAGTTGTCTTAGGTTTAATGATTAAAAAAACAATGCAATACCAAGAACTCGCAGAAATCATACAACAGGCCTTTAATCAGCGTGAAAATTTAACGCCCAATAATGCCCCTAAAGTGCTCCTAGATGCTGTGAATACAGTACTTCAGCAATGCGAAAGTGGCCATTTAAGGGCAGCAAGTCAAATACAAGGGCAATGGCAAGTACACGCTTTTGTTAAACAAGCCATTTTGCTTTACTTTAGACTTAACAATAATACACTAATAGACGGGCATTTTACTCAGTTTTACGACAAGATCCCGCTGCAATTTCAAAATTATTCATACTCTGATTTTGAGCAAAGACAGCTCAGAATCGTGCCACCGGCTTGCGTGCGCAAGGGCGCCTTTATTGGAGCCAATACGATTTTAATGCCATCTTATGTAAACATAGGCGCCTATATTGGTGAAGGCACTTTAGTCGATACCTGGGCAACGGTGGGCTCCTGTGCTCAAATTGGTAAAAATGTTCACCTATCTGGCGGTGTTGGCATTGGCGGGGTATTAGAGCCGCTACAAGCAAACCCAACTATTATTGAAGACAATTGCTTTATTGGGGCACGTTCTGAAATTGTTGAAGGTGTTATCGTGGAGCAAGGCGCTGTTATTTCCATGGGCGTTTATATAGGTCAAAGTACGCGCATTTATGATAGAGAAAACGATACCATACTCTATGGTCGTGTACCCAAGGATGCCGTTGTTGTCCCAGGTACATTACCTGCTGAAAACGGCAAATATCATCTTTATTGTGCTGTTATTGTTAAAAGGGTTGATGAAAAAACGCGCGCCAAAGTCGGGATCAACCAATTACTGCGCACCATTGCCAAGGATGAATCTTGATGTCATCTACTTTAGAATTAGCCAAAACCCTGTTGTCACTGCCTTCTATTACCCCAGACGATAAGGGTTGCCAAACACTGCTAGCAGCGCGTTTAGCTGCTTTAGACTTTAAAATCACCCATTACCCATCAGGTAATGTTAGCAATTTGTGGGCCAAACGCGGCAACCAATCTCCGACGCTTTGTTTTGCAGGGCACACCGATGTGGTTCCTGTCGGCGATGAAAAAGCATGGCTTAGCCCGCCTTTTTCACCGACCATTCGCGATGGTAAGTTATATGCAAGAGGCGCTGCAGATATGAAAAGTAGTATCGCTGCAATGGTAACTGCTTGCGAGAGATTTATTCAACAACATCCTCACTTTAAAGGAAGTCTTGCTTTTCTTATCACCAGTGATGAAGAAGGTCCTGCTTTGGATGGCACGCA
The DNA here is from genome assembly GCA_018242045.1 of Pseudomonadota bacterium. Lineage (GTDB taxonomy): Bacteria > Pseudomonadota > Gammaproteobacteria > Berkiellales > Berkiellaceae > Berkiella. The sequence continues at coordinate 8,118 of JAFECR010000033.1, forward strand.
AGCCGCCTTGAAAGCACTCAAGCAAATTGAGCAGATCCCTGAATGGTGTCTTGTCGGAGAAGCGTCAAGTAAAGATAAACTTGGTGATACCATTAAGGTAGGACGCCGTGGCTCACTCACAGGCCACTTCAAAATTTTCGGCAAACAAGGTCACGTTGCTTATCCAGACTTAGCTAAAAACCCTATCCATTTATCTTTAAGATCTTTAGCTGCCATTGCTGAAATTGAATGGGATGATAAAGATACTATTTTCCCTGCGACTTCTTTGCAATTTGCCAATTTACATAGCGGTTTTGGTGCAAATAATGTTATTCCTGCCATGATTGAAGGTAATTTTAATTTAAGATTTTCTCCCAAAACCACCCCAGAAATGATAAAGCAAAAAATTGAAGGTATATTGATGGCGCATGGCTTAACCTATGAGCTTCAATGGGTTTTATCCGGTAAACCATTTTACACGCAAGATGATAGTAAATTGATCCAAGTTATCACCAATACCATTGAAAAAAACATGGGGTACAAACCAATTCATTCTACAGCGGGTGGCACTTCAGATGGTCGATTCTTTGCAGAGTATGACACTGAAGTTGTTGAATTGGGGCCAAATAATGCAAGTATCCATCAGGTAAATGAATGGATAGATCTAAAAGAACTTGAGGATCTTTCCAATTTATATGAAGCAATTTTAACCGATCTTTTTATTTAATGTTTAACGGCTTTTGCGCTACGTTATCTCTTAAGTAAACCGGCAATACAGATTTGGCTGCTAAACCTTTGATACCACTTTGAATTTGTTTTTGCGCTATAAAACCAATATGCAACGCCTCAGGACAACAACCTTCCTTTAACTTAATTTGTTTCGTCGTACCTGCCACAATTTCGTTAAAATAAACGTCCCATCCTGATCCGAGGGCAATGAGTGAGTGCGCCTCTAATTTATTCAATAGAAATTGTGGAGCAATTAATTGTTCCTCAAGAACAGGTGCATAACGATTATCTTCTAAAATATATGCCGCTGCATAAATTTCCTGCATCCTTGCATCTAATGCTGGTACAACAACAGTTTTTGCTGGTAACTCTTCTTTAAAGGCACTCATACAAAGCGCTTCTAAAGTAGAGACAGGGTAAACGGGTAAACTCAAGCCGTAGGCTAATCCTTGTGCTGCACTGATGGCAATGCGCACCCCAGTGAAACTACCTGGTCCCCTGCCAACTGCAATCGCATGTAAATCTGTTAATGAAAGCGAAGCTTGTGCTAATAAATCACGCACCATTGGTAATAATAGTTGCGTATGCTCCTTTTGAGTCTTCACCAAGCGTGTATAGTGTTGCACCGGCGTTATAATTGCGACCGAGCAAGCTTGTGATCCAGTTTCAATTGCGAGTATGTTTTCTATCATTGGCAGAGTATAAAGACTCCATCTATTGGCGTCCAGGCATAGCTGCTTCGTTTTTTATCTTCTTTTTTTACCTTTTTATCGATTTAAGGTAGGTTAATTATCCTTGTTAATGTATGTTATCTGACATATTTGCGAGGTTACCCAATGTTACGTACGGCTGTCGAAATTATTAATCAACGTTACCCTGAACATATTCGGCGTTTTGCTAGCGCGCAATACTTAGCAAGCTTTAGTTACCAGCTTGCAAAACTACCTACTTTACCCGCATTTGCCGAAATTTTAACCACTGCGGGTTCCTTTAAAGTTTATCATCTTAAGGCTTTTAACTTAAAAAAAGGCTTATACGCTTATCTTTTGTTGCCACAAAATAAATCAGAAAAAGAAGTTAGAATTGTTTTCAGAGGAACAAATTTCAAAGATTTTAACAGCGCTGCGATTAATTTTGAACCACAAGGGCCAGGCGTTGCCAGTTTTAATGCAGAAAAAAATAATATCTTAAACACTCTTAAAAAGACGATTAAAGACTATTATGGGAGTGATGCAACGGCTATTACCTTAGATGTGTGCGGTCACAGTCAAGGCGCGGCATTAACTCAGCTGCTTGTCAGCGAATTTGTCCAAGAACGCAATAAGTGTAATGATTTTGATAACATTTCAACTGTCAATATGACCGCCTTTAATTCCCCTGGCATTCCCACTGCCATTGTCAATCTTGCAGAACAAGCCGTACTTGGACAATGGCTAGATGATAGACCATTAAAAATTCAAGCAAATTTTGGCATGGTTGGTGGAGATGCTATTCAACTCACAGGCGAGAATATGGTTTTTGCCAAATTACCTTCTTTTATTGTTAAAGCCAGTTTGTTAAAAGTAAAAAAAGAATTGGAAGGTCTTTGGTTAAAGGCTTTTAATTTGTCAGATGGGATTCAGCCGATTGAAATTTATAATTGTGTGATTAACTTTATTGCTGCCTTACATGGAGCGCATTCCAGTGTTAATTACTATGCTCCATTGGACGTAAAAGGAAAGATCACCGTTGATTATGAATATGATTATTTTACCAACGACAATCCCGAGACCCATAACAAGTTACTCAAAGAAGTATTGAATAAAGCAAAATATATCCAGCGTTTATTATATGTACCAAAAATTATATTACATTATTTCTTAGCGCATCATGATGATTATCGCCAATTTTCATTGATGGGTTTTGTTCGAAATAGTTTCGGGGAACAGCGAGTTACAAATTGGTATAAAAAGATGTCTGATTGGTTAAACCCACCGCAAAAAGACACTGAATTCGCGCCTGTACAACCACAGATGGTTCCAATTGAGCTTTACAACGAACAAGCTATTTGCTGTTGTCCGCAATTTTCATCAATGAAAACAAACCAATTCCTTTGTTTTGAAACTGAAGATAGGGCAAACACAGTTGCCCCTCTTTTACGCAACTCTTCGAATTTGTCTTGATCTTTTTCTGGCAGTAGTTCTTGCTGAAAATCGTCGACGTTTTGCTACAGGAAGGCTAGTTTGCTTTCTTTGAGCTTTAAAACGACGCGAGCGTTTACTTTTTATGCCGGTTTTATTTGCGAATTTTTTCGCTTTTTTCAAGGCAACGCCATGCTCTTTACGTAATTTTTTGATTAAAGTATTGTACTTTTTCACGAGTTGCTGACGGGCTTTCATGGCTTGCGTTGTTTTTTGTGCAATGATCAGTTTTACTTTTTTTCGCATCTTGTCAATGGTGGATTGATGCTGACGAAGTAGCATTCCTATTTTTTTAACTGCTGCTTGTTCAGCGCGTTTTGCCATTTTTAGTTTTTTCAATAATTTATTTTTTGTGTTTGATTTTGATTTTAAGCTTCTTTTTAATTTTCTGGATTTAGTCTGCAATGTACGTTTTCTAGTAGCCATTTTAAAAATCTCCAAATCAATACCATCAAGGCGTATAAAAAACATAGCACATTGATTTTGAAGATCTACCAGTTTTTCAAGGGTTTTTTGTTTTTTTCAGGCAAAAAAGCCTAAAAAAATACAAAGATGGCAGTAACACTTTGTATTTATTAGGCTTTTTTGAACTTTTGCTTTGTTAATTTTTAGGAAAGAAAACTGAAAATAAGATCACAAACCACTAAAGGACCCTCAGTTCCATTGATTTTTGTCACTTTTGGCAAACCTTGCACATTTTTGATAGCAAGGCTGGTATAGTAACCCACCAGCGGCTGCGTTTGCGTATGATAAACTAAAAGTCTGCGCCGTACCGTTTCCTCTTTATCATCTTCACGCAAAATTAAAGGATCTCCGGTAACATCATCATGATCTTCTCTGGTCGGTGGTTGAAATTTAACATGATAAACACGCCCAGAAGCAGGATGGATCCGTCGACCGCTTAAACGTTCAACAATTACATCATCAGGGACAGCCAGTTCAATCACCCTATCCATTTGTACGCCTGCTAAGGTTAGGGCTTCTGCTTGCTTTACCGTGCGTGGAAAACCATCGAGTAAAAACCCTTTAGTGCAATCGGGTTGTTTTATCCTATCTTGCACCAGCTTAATAATAATATCATCAGGGACTAGTGCCCCACTTTCCATTATGATTTTAACTTGATTGCCAAGTGGCGTATTGTCGGCAACACTTTTTCTTAACATATCGCCGGTTGAAATCTGGGGGATTTCAAAACGTTCCATGATATATTGTGCTTGAGTCCCCTTACCTGATCCTGGGGGGCCAAGAAGAATAACACGCATGGTTAATTTTCCCTTTTTTTTAAGTTTCCAAAGTATAACGAGAGATCAAAACAAGTCCAAACTTTTCATAAAAGTTAGTATTTAAACTGCTGCAAGCCATCTAACCTGTGTTTTGCATACCAGCAGCAATTCCTGAAATAGTGACTTTTAAAGCATCCTTGGTGTCATCTGTTTCATTTGGCTGGGGTTTTGCCCTTTCGCGCAACAAGAGCTCGGCTTGCAATACGTGCAAGGGATACAAATAAGGCGATCGCAAAGCAATGGTGCGTTGTAAAATCGGATTTCGGGCTAGTAATGTATTTACGGCCAATACTTCTTTTATCTTTTGCGTACACTCAGAAAATTTTTGTTTTAATAAGGTACCCACAAAATGTAACTCAGATGGCACAAGCTTTTGTTCATAATAAGCAAAAATTTCAAGATCTCCTTTTGTCAGTATCATCTCCACCATGCTTAACAAAGAACGAAAAAAAGACCAATCTGCTACCATTTCCTTTATCAAGGCTTGTTCAGAGATAGAAAGCTTCAATGCATCACCCACTCCTAACCATGCCGGTAATAGAAGACGATTTTGTGTCCAAGCAAATACCCAAGGGATGGCTCGCAACCCTGCAATGCCTTGACTGACATTGCGGCGCATGGGTCTTGAACCAATTGCCAAAGTTCCAATCTCTCTTTGCGGTGTCACACTTTGAAAATAATCACTGAATTTGTCGTTTGCTTTAACCACTTCTTCATAAGCGTGATAAGCACTTTTACCTAAATCATCCATCAGTGCTCGCCATGACGGTTTTGGTTCTTTTTGCGCTAATAAGCTAGCCTCTAATGTGGCAGTCATATATAAAGTCAATGTCCGATAGGCACGCATCGGTAAACCATATTTATTTCGAATAACTTCCCCTTGCTCTGTAACGCGCAATCGCCCCTCAACAGAACCAGGTGGTTGCGATAAAATGGCTAAATGTGCAGGTGCCCCTCCTCGGCCAACCGATCCTCCTCTGCCATGAAATAAAGTTAAATTGATGCGATAACGTTTAGCCACAGCCACCAGCGCTTCTTGTGCACGATACAAGGCCCAACTTGCGGTTAAAATTCCAGCATCTTTGCTTGAATCAGAATAGCCAATCATTACCTCTTGTTGTCCTCGAATATGCTTTAAGTACCATTGACAGGCCAATACACCATCAAGACAAAACGCGGCATTTTCTAAATCAGCCAGTGTTTCAAATAAAGGGACAACCCGTAAGTGCTTTTTAAGATCTGCTGCTTGCTGCAATAAGCACACCGCTAAGATATCACTGGGTTGGCTTGCCATTGAAATCACATAAGCGCCAAGAGAATCCGGAAGTTGTGTCGACATCATCACAAATGTGTCCCACACTTCTTGGGCTTCATTTGATAATGAAATATTTGACATCACGAAGGTTGTGCGTACCCACTGTTGATTTAAAAACGCAAGTCGTTGCGCTTCATTCCAAGCGATATAAGATCCAACACCCAGATAACGCGTGATTTCATCTAATAATTGGCTATGTTTTGCAGCTTCTTGACGAATATCTAATCTTGTCAGGGTTACACCAAAACATCCCACAAGGCGAATAAGATCGGTTAATTCTCCTTGAGCAATACAGCTTGCATTGCAATCTTCTAGTGATTGATAACATAGCAATAATGGATCAAGGATGTCTTTAATATGCTCAAGAATAGGCTGTTGAGGAACGGGTATGCCCTTTAATTTGCTATTGATCCATAAACAAGTGGCAAGGCATCTTCTTTTAAGGCGTGTTAACAAAACACGATACGGCTCGTTGACTTCGCCAACAATTGCCCTCAAGGCATCATTGGCACAACTCATGGAAAGTGATGCGCTTAATTTTGTTAATTCACGTGCGTAAAGTTTTGCAGCCATCAAACGCGATAACAGGCAAACTTTTTCACTTACAGCTGCAGTCACATTGGGGTTACCATCTCTGTCTCCTCCCATCCAAGAACTAAAACAAATGGGGTTGGTTAATAACGGTAGTTTGATACCCATTATTTGTTCTAACTGGGTATCAAATTCGCGCAAGAATCTAGGTAGCACTGGCCATAAACTACTTTCAATAATGGCAAAACCCCATTTTGCTTCATCTATTGGTGTGGGTCGCCTGCGCCTTATTTCATCCGTTTGCCAAATTGCCGTCATTTCTCGATATAGCTCAATTTGACCTTCTTCTATTTGCGCTTGGGTAAGCTGTTGATCATCCAAATAAAACAGTAAGTGAGCCATTTTATCGAACTTTTGCATAAGTGTACGGCGCATCACTTCTGTTGGGTGCGCCGTTAGAACAAGATCAATTTTAAGGACGTTTAAAAGCCGAGATAATTTATTTGTATCTATTTGTTTTTCTTTAAACGACAAAAGGGTCGCTTCAATAGATCCCAGATGAGGAAGCGAGTGTGGATTTTGCGCATGCCAGCGCGTTCGTCTGATACGATGCACATTTTCAGCAAGGTTTGCCAAGTTCAAAAAATGGCTAAAGGCCCTTGCAACGACCAATGTTTGTGCCGGCGTTAAACTTTGTAGCGCTTCGTTTAAGAGTTGTGTGGCCTGTTTATCGTTACTACAAACTTCTTTTGCTAACTGCCTTATTTTCTCAATCTTGTCGAATAAAGCTTGCCCTACCTGTGCTTTCAGTGTCTTTCCTAATATATCGCCAAGTAAGCGCACATTGTTACGTAAAGGAGCATTAGGATCAGATGATTCCATTCAAATTTCACTTTAAGCTAAGTAGCATTAATATAGCCCCTACTTTGGATACTTACTAGTAAAATAGCTTAACTGGAAACTATTACGGTTAAATGTTATAGTAAAAAAAGCGACTCAAATAAAGAAATAGGAACCAAAGATGAGGAAGGATCCCCGCTCCCTCAGTATTAGCGACACTGCCATGGCTCATGAGTCATGGAAAGTATTTCAAGTTATGGCTGAATTTGTAGAAGGATATGAACGATTAGTACATATCCCACCTTCTGTGAGCATTTTTGGCTCTGCTCGATTAAGACCTAACCACCCTTGGTATCATCTCGCTTTTGACATCGGCAAAGCGCTGTCTGAAGCAGGCTATACCGTTGTCACTGGGGGTGGCCCAGGACTCATGGAAGCAGCTAACAAAGGGGCAAAAGAAGGCCCTTCTTTAAGTGTTGGACTCAATATTGTCTTACCTCATGAAGAAGTCATGAATGATTTCCAAGATATTTCCTTACGATTTCGGCATTTTTTCACCCGCAAAGTCATGTTTGTGAAGTACGCGTCTGCTTATGTGGTGATGCCCGGTGGATTTGGCACACTTGATGAATTAGCTGAAATCTTAGCTTTAGTACAAACAGGAAAAACAAGAAAAATACCGATTATTCTTGTAGTTGAATCCTATTGGAAAGATCTCTTTGCCTGGTTTGAATCGCAATTAGTGGCTAACGATACCATACATGCCGATGATTTAAGCCTTTATAAAGTCGTTAACACACCAGAGGAAATTGTCGCGGCTTTACATGACTTTTATCGCGATCGCAGTCCTAAGCCATCTCCCAAAGAAAGAGAAATCATGTCGGGGTTATAAATATACTCGCGCCATTTTGAAACTAGGAGTTTCAAGTCCGTCATTGCGAGGAGT
>JAFECR010000033.1:15980-23792 GCA_018242045.1 Pseudomonadota bacterium
CTGGGTCGCAATGACGGAACTCATTCAAAGTGGAAGCAGTGACTGGGGTGAGTAAACGCAGGCAACAAAGCATAAATTTAAACTGGGAAGAGTATATAAGCTATATAAAATTAGCAATAAAGACAATGATTATCCCAAGCGGGGCTAAATAACGAATACCGATCCGCCATAGCAGATAAATTGGCACTGAAGTGACGCCAAATTCTTCTCGTACATCACTTTCTTTCATTATCCATCCGACAAAAATACAAAATAAAAAAGCCCCTATTGGTAATAAAATGTTAATGGGAAGATCAGTCAAGACTTGAAAAATGCCCCATCGATCTAAGATCTTCACATCTTGCCAGAGGTTGAAAGAGAAAACAGACGCTAAACCCACCACCCAGGCAAAAAGCCCTACATAAAATGAGCCCCTGCCTCGAGAAATCTGCCAACGCTCTTGCGCTAGCGCAACCAAAGGTTCTCCCATTGAGATAGAGGATGTCCAGGCAGCGAATAACAATAAGACAAAAAATAGCGTACCAATTATTTGAGAGCCGGGCATATGACTAAAAGCAATTGGTAAAACATGGAACATCAGGCCAGGGCCCCCCTGAGGAACTAAATGATGTGAAAACACAATGGGAAAAATAGCAAGGCCCGACAAAATGGCAACCAGGACATCCAAAACAGAAATAATCATTACTGTTTTAACCAAATCGGTATCCTTAGATAAATAAGAGCCATAGATCAAAATACAACCCGCACCAGTAGCCAAGGAAAAAAACGCTTGTCCAAGCGCATCAATCACGGCACGCGCGCTGAGATCTTCCGGCCTGAAGGAAAATAGAAACTGAAATGCTTCTTTAAAATTACCTTCGATGGCAGCATAAATAACCAAGACAATTAAAATTAAAAACAATCCTGGCATCATCCAGCGTGCAGCACGCTCAATGCCAGCATTAACTCCCAAAGCGACAACCATCATTGTAATAAACATAAAGATAGAGTGCCAAAGTGTTAAGGCCAAAGGAGAATCTAATAAGTTGCGCCATACATTCATGATCTCATTTGGGCCTGCTTGCACGAAGATGCCTTCAATGGCATAAAAAAGATAAGCAATTGACCATCCAGCAACAACACTATAAAAACTTAATACCAATACTAAGGTGAGTGCACCTAACCAACCCAAACCTTGCCAGGATGTGCTGGCGTTTGCTTCAACAGATAAAGTTGCCAATGCATTCACAGGGTTTTGTCTACCCCGTCGCCCAATAATCAATTCTGCAATCATCGCGGGAATGCCAATCACTAAGATAAAAAACAAATAGGCTAAAACAAAAACACCGCCCCCATTATTGCCTGCCATATAGGGAAATTTCCAAACATTGCCAAGCCCAACAGCAGCACCCGCAGTAGCCATGATAAAAGCAAAACGCGAGGTCCATAAACTTCTGCTTTGCTTACTTTGTTTATCGAGCATGAGATGTTACCTTACACACCAATTGAAATTGTAGGTTAATTCATTCGAAGCCATTTTCACAAGGCTCATTCAATAATTAGTAAGGCATCTCCATGAATATATTTGTTTTTGATATTGAAACTGTGCCTGATGTGGCAACGGGTCGCAAAATTTTAGGATTGCAAGCACTATCCGATGAAATGGTTGCACAGGCTATGTTAAGCCAAGCCAAAGAAGCGACTGGCCAGGCCTTTGTAAAACATCACTTACAAAAAATTGTTGCCATTTCAGCTGTTTTTCGCACTAAAGAAACTTTTAAAGTCTGGTCTTTGGGAGAAAACCATTCCAGTGAAGCAGAACTTATTCAACGCTTTTTTGCAGGCATCGAAAAATATTGTCCAACCCTTGTGTCCTGGAATGGCTGCGGATTTGATTTACCTGTTTTACATTATCGCGCGCTCTATCATGGGATCCCCGCACTTACCTATTGGGATAGTGGAGAACGTGATTCCAATTTTAAGTGGAACAACTACTTAAATAGGTATCACCAACGTCATATAGATCTAATGGACACCTTGGCTGCATTTAGTCAAAAAGCTTATGCAAAATTGGATGATATTGCTGTGCTTCTAGGTCTACCAGGCAAAATGGTAATGTCTGGGCAGCAAGTGCAAGAATATTATTTTAATGAACAACTAACTGAAATTCGCAACTATTGTGAGATTGATGTTCTCAATACCTACTTAATTTATCTTAGATTTCAATTAATTAAAGGGGCGCTGACTTTAGAAGAATATAACTTTGAAATCCAACTTGTAGCTGATAGCTTAAAGAGTTCAATGATCCCACATCTCATGGAATTCCTTGAAGCTTGGCGGCATAACAGTGCTAAAATAGGCTCCTTTTAGCAAGCACTGGTATTGAAATGGCAAGACGCAGTAAAAGCCCTACGAATGAATTGATTGAGTTGGAGATCAGTGGACTATCCCATGATGGCAGGGGTATCGCTAAAATTGATAATAAAGTGATATTTGTCTTTGCCGCGCTACCAAAAGAAAAAGTAAGGGCCAAATATACCCGCTGCCACTCCCGCTATAGTGAAGCCATGGCGGTTGAAGTACTTGAAAAAAGTAACCATCGCGTACAACCGCCTTGCGCTCACTTTGGGATCTGTGGCGGCTGTCAAATCCAACATCTTAACTCACACGAACAAGTTTTACATAAGCAACAATTTCTTGCCGATCAATTAACACATCAAGCTAAAGTCACCCCAATGCAATGGCTAGCACCGCTTATAGGACAAACCGAGGGATATCGCCAAAAAGCCCGTTTAGGAGCGCGCTATGTCAACAAAAAGGAAGCCTTATTGGTGGGTTTTAGAGAACAAAATAATAATAAAATTGCCATCATTGAAAATTGCGCTGTTCTTGATCCGCGCGTGGGTCATCGCATTCATCAGCTTCGCCAAATTCTAGGATCTTTAGAAGGAAAATCCGATATTGCTCAAATTGAGATCGCAACGGGCGGTGAGGAAATCGCGTTGATTTTTCGTCATCTGCAACCCTTGTCTTCAAATGATCTTAATGCTTTGCGACAATTTTGTCAGGAATATCATTTTTCTTTATATCTTCAACCTAAAGGGGTTGATTCTGTGCATAAAGTCTGGCCAGAAAATTCAGATTTTGAGCTTAAATATGAACTTAAAGATCAGCAACTTGTTTATCATTTTCACCCCTTGGATTTTACACAAGTCAATCAACAAATAAACCAAAAAATGGTTAATCAAGCTTTGAGTTTACTTAACCCCAGCGCCCAAGACACGATTTTAGATCTCTTTTGCGGCCTTGGTAATTTTACCTTGCCTTTTGCAAAAATGGCTAAATATGTGGTTGGTGTCGAAGGTAGCCCTGCCATGGTGGCAAGAGCTCAGACAAATGCAACACTAAATAAACTAACTAATACTGAATTTCATAGTTTTGATCTCAGCAAGGATTTCAGCCAAGCGCCTTGGGCATCGAGGCAATATACAAAACTTGTGCTCGATCCGCCTCGTTGCGGAGCACAAGAGATATTAGCTAACATTGCTCAATTAAAAGTTAAGGAACTTTTATATATTTCGTGCAATCCCGCCACCTTTGCTCGAGATGCAGCTATACTTGTTCATCATCATAAGTATCGTTTGGCTAAAGTAGGTATCATGGATATGTTTCCACATACCGCTCACGTAGAAACCATGGGGTTGTTTCTTGCTTAACACCCCTTAAAGGGATTTAACGCATGGTAAAAATTAGAGACGATTTACCAAAAAATCAAGATGGCAGCATCAACATCCATGAATGGATTGAACGTGTTGCCAAAGATCGTCCTGCCAAAGAAAAAAACTTACTCGCACAAGGTGCCTTATTAAATCTTGAACATGGCGGCCATCATTTAACTTGTGTCAATGAATCCTGTTTGCGCCAAGGCCTAACAACCGCTGAAACACTGGCTACACTTGAACCTGATATTGCTACCCTGCTTGCGGCGATTGTTTATTTTCCAGCACATTACGGAGAATTAACGCTTGATCTAATTAAAACTACTTTAGGAACAGAAGTGGCGGCGTTAGTCTCTGGCGTGATTCAAATCACCACGCACACTTCACAAGCCAAAGGCACAAACAGCACAGCCTATCATGACAATCTGCGCAAAATGCTTTTAGCGGTGGTTGAAGATGTTCGAGTTGTTCTAATCAAACTGGCAGAAAGAATTACCTCTTTAAGAGCGGCCTCTGTGCTTGATAAAGAACTGAGGCATCAATATGCACTTGAAACTCGCGATATTTACGCTCCACTTGCCAATCGTTTGGGGATTGGGCAAATTAAATGGGAATTAGAAGATTTTGCCTTTCGTTATCTTGAACCAGATGCTTATAAAAACATAGCGAAATTGCTAGATGAGAAGCGTCTTGACAGAGAAGTGTATGTTAAAAAAGTAATAGAACAAATCAAAGCAGCCCTAGCCAAAGAATCGATTGAAGCTGAAGTAAGTGGTCGTGTTAAACACATTTACAGTATTTGGCGCAAAATGATCCGAAAACATCTTGATTTTCAAGATATTTATGATGTACGCGCCGTTAGGATTTTAGTGCCACATATCAGAGATTGTTATGGTGCTTTAGGTATAGTACACGCCTTATGGCAGCATATTCCTAAAGAATTTGACGACTATATCGCCACCCCTAAAGAAAATGGTTATCGTTCTTTGCACACTGCTGTAATTGGTCCGCAAGGCAAAACCATAGAAATCCAAATTCGCACCTTCGAAATGCATCAAGAAGCAGAGCTTGGTGTTGCGGCTCACTGGCTCTATAAAGAAGGTGGCAAGCTTGATCAAAATTATCAGAAAAAATTAAATACACTGCGCCAAATACTTGATTGGAGCGATCAAGCACAAGAGAGTGATGTTAACGAAGCGCTACTACAAGAACTTTTAGAAGACAGAGTTTATATTTTTACGCCAAGGGGTGATGTTATTGATCTTCCTTTGGGTGCAACCCCATTAGATTTTGCTTATCATATTCATACTTCTCTTGGTCATCGCTGTCGTGGTGCGAAAGTAAATGGTTCTATCGTACCGCTCAATTACCAACTAAATTCAGGGGAACAGGTTGAGATATTGTCAATTAAAGAAGGCATGCCAAGTCGAGATTGGTTGAACCCACAATTAGGTTACATCACCAGTGTTCGCGCCCGCGCAAAAGTACATAGTTGGTTTAAACGCCAAGCACGAGATCAAAATATTATCCAAGGAAGAGAAATCTTAGAAAAAGAATTTAAACGGATGGGATTAGAGCTCGCAAGTTTGAACAGAGCCTTACCCAAATTTAATCTTAAAAACTTAGAAGATCTGTACGCGGCGTTGGGTGGTGGTGATTTGGGCGTTGGACAAGTTATCAATGCCTTACAAAAAGAAGAGCAACTCGATGAAGAAGAAGCGTTTAGTGCGCACTTAACCAAACCATCGATGCTACAATCAGATATTACTATTCAAGGTGTTGGTAATTTGCTTTGTCATTTTGGTAGATGTTGCAAACCTTTGCCTGGCGATCGTATTGTTGGCTATATTACTCTTGGGCGTGGCGTCACCATACATCGGCAAGATTGTTTGAATGTGTTAAATAAAGACGTTGATGATGAGCAGCGTATCATTCAAGTGCAATGGGGTGAAACCAGAAGGAATGTGTACCCGGTCGATATCAGCATCCGAGCTTATGATAGACAAGGTTTATTACGTGATATTACCTCTATCCTTACCAATGAGAAACTCAATGTAATTGCGGTTAATACGCTGACGAATAAAGACGATAATATTGCCAATTTAGTACTCACTCTTGAAATCCCTGATCTCAATGGTTTAATGAATATTTTAAATAAAATTATGCACTTACCTAATGTGCTTGAAGTGCACCGGGTTGCTCAAGAAAAGCACAAATAAGTTTATTTTACTGTTAAGGCTCATCCCATGATTGAAAAAAAATCTGATATCACCGAACTTTTGGCATTGATGGCTCAACTTCGCGATCCTAAACAAGGCTGCGCTTGGGATATCGCTCAGACATTAAAAACGATTGTGCCACATACGCTAGAAGAAGCCTATGAAGTGGCTGAAGCTATTGAGAATGGCACCATTGAGGATATCAAATCCGAGTTGGGAGACTTATTATTACAAATAATATTTTATTGCCAAATCGCAAATGAAAACGACATATTTGATTTTTCAAGTATTTGTACAGAATTAAAAGACAAACTCATCAGAAGACATCCTCATATATTTGATAAAAAGGCCTTACCTGATGATGCAAAGGAAAATTTATGGGAAGCGTTAAAGGAAAAAGAACGCCAAGAGAAATTAAACACCAAAAACACGGTTCTAGGGAATATTCCTCTTAACCTACCGGCATTAAGTCGAGCACAAAAAATACAAAACCGAGCTGCTCGTGTCGGATTTGATTGGCCAAATATTCATTTTGTGATTGAAAAAGTGCAAGAAGAACTCAAAGAGTTTGAACAAGCTTATGCGTCGAACGATTTTAATGCCGCTCAAGAAGAGCTTGGCGATATTTTATTTGTTTGTGCTAATTTAGCCAGACATCTTAAAACAGATGCTGAAAGTATTTTACGCCAAGCTAATAGAAAATTTGAAAGACGATTCAATGGTATTGAACAAAAAGTTCAAGCCTCTGGCAAAACGTGGCAGGCTTTTACTTTAGAAGAGCTAGAAGAATTTTGGAACCAAATCAAACTTCAAGAAAACTATGAAAAATCATCATGAAATATAATATCTTTCCACGGATCAGAAATTTTGAATTCTCGCTTAAAACCAAATACTGGTTAGGAAATTGCCCCATTAAAACATTATTTGTTAATGCTTTGTCTTTTTATACTCCCGAAAGCGAGCGGTTTTTCATTCGTACAGTTAAGCCTTTTTATAAAAATATTCATGATCCGATTTTAAAAGAAAATGTTAAAAATTTTATTCGCCAAGAATCCAATCATCAACAAGCCTACACGCAATATCTTCGAGAATTGGTAAATAAGCATTATCCCAAACTAACTTCTAAAAATATAACCCAGCCTATACTTGCTTTAGCATACGCACTGGGTGGTAAAAAAATGGGGCTAGCATTAACGGTGATTGGAGAACATTTTGCCGCAGTTTTGGCCGATGTGATTTTAAATAATGCACAAATGCTTAAAGAAGCGCCGTCTGAAATGCGGCATTTATTGCTTTGGCATTGCATAGAAGAAATCGAGCATAAAGCGGTGGTATTTGATATCCTCAAGCAATTTAAAGGCGAATACCTTTATCGTATTGCAGCTTTTTTTACCATCACTTTTTGTATGTCTTTTGCTTATTTCAAAATATTTTGGCAAATGATGCGCTTTGACGGCTTACATAAGAAATGGTCTTATTACAAAGCTATTCTTTACTTTTGTTGGGGTAAGCCTGGGATTTTCAGACAACTCATCAAACCATATTTTGCCATTCTTAAGCCCCGCTTTCATCCCTGGCAGCAAAACAATCACGAATTAATCCAGATTTGGGAAAACAAACTATCAAAACGGTATCAGATTGATGAACTGCATTTAAATTTTTAGGGAATATATACTGATTCCACTTTCAATTTAGGAGTTTCGTCATTGCGACCCAGAGCATAGCGAAGGGGAAGCAATCCAGAAAAAAGACTGGATTGCCACGTCGCTTTGCTCCTCGCAAAGACGGATCATGAGTTGGCGGATCCTAAATTTAAACTGGAAAGAGTATACCCCGTCCTACTTTAAAATTAGGAGTTGGGATCCGCTTATGATGCAATCTGAACAACCCGTTAG
>JAFECR010000034.1 GCA_018242045.1 Pseudomonadota bacterium
GGCCGGGCGGCGGCGTCTCGGGCGGCGAGCATGGCCAGGGCGACTGCTCGGCGTACTGCTTCGAGCGTCCGCAGACCGGGCAGCTCGCCTTCGGCGGCGCGCCGCCCTGCGAGCTCATCACGGGGCCCTTCGAGTGCGAGCCCGAGGTGAGCGTGTTCGGCGACCTCGGCCGCCGCATGGCCGCGCTGATCGAGGAGATCGCGCGCGCGCTGCGCATGGACAGCCGCGCGTGGCCGCACGCGGGCGCCTTCGCCATCAACGCGGCGCGCATGCTGCGCGCGCGCGCCGTGCTCGCGGCGCGCGCCGATCCCGGCAAGGTGCAGGACGCGCGGCCGGCGGCCATGGGCACGGGCAACCTCGGCGGGCTGCACGCCGTCATCGCCATAAGCCCCGGCATCGCGCAGCTGCGCTCGCTCGGCGCGGTAGCGAAGCAGGTCGAGCAACTCGACGACCTCGTGCTCGCCGCGCTCGGCCCCTCGTCGACCTTCCTCTCCGACTGCGGCAAGCAGCAGTTCGGCGCGCGCTGGGCGCTGCACTACCTGAAGGAGTACACGCCGGCCGCCGAGAGCGCCGGCTACGAGATCTTCGTGCAGGCGTGCCGCGTCGCGATGCTGCAGCTGCTGGCGGCGTCGCGCCAGGGCATCGAGTGGATGCAGTCGCAGTTCGAGACCTTCTACGCCGGCATCGAGGGGCTGATGCTCGGGCCGACCAAGCGGCTGGTCGAGCTGTGGCGCCTGCGCGAGCAGATCCTGCAGGCCGAGTTGTACGACTTCGTGGTGGGCGTCGACGACGGCGTCAAGACCACGCCAGGCGCCGACCCGAAGGCGCCGCGGCGCGGGCTGTGGGACGCGACCAAGGCGGGGGCCGAGGCGTCCGTGCGCGTGGGCTACCAGGCCTGGCGCGACGCGCGCGACTGGTGGGCGCACGACGACACCCTCGGCCACGCGCGCACCGAGCTCGCCGCGCGCGGCCGCATCGCGGGCACCGTCGAGCGGCAGGCTGACGGCACCTTCGCCGTGCGCGAGACGCGCGGCGGCGAGGAGCGCCTGTGGACGCTCGCCGAGCTCGACGGCGCCATCGCCTTCACGCGGCAGACGGTCGTGACGGTCAACCCGATCGTCAAGCACATGACCAACCTCGAAGGCTCGGCGGCAGCGTTCGCGAACGGGCCGCAGGCGACCAAGGCATTCGTGCGCCGCACGGTCGACCGCATGCTGCAGGCGAACAAGGAGGCGACCGCGGCCGTGCGCGAGGACGCGATGTTCGCCTTCCGCACCGCCAGGTTCTCGGAGGACTGGAAGGAGCCAACAATCGCGGGCACGGGGGTGAGGCTCGGCCAGATCCACGCCATGGCGCACGAGGCCATCGGCGACGCCTTCACCGGCAGCCGCATCTACCTGCAGGGCGTGAAGTTCCTCTTCGGCTCCGAGCAGGGACGCGAGGCGCTCATGCCGATGCTCGAGCTCGCGATCACGATCGGCGCCTTCGTGCTGTTCGCGCCGGCCGGCTTCGCGCTCTCGGCCGCCTTCGCCACCTCGCGCTACGAGGACGCGACCGGCCACGTCGCGCTGACGCAGGGGCTCATCGAGCCCGGTGAGGTGTTCGATCACGTAGAGGCCGAGCTCGAGCTGTTCATGTCGCACTTCGAAATCGCGATGCTCGTCGTGCCGGCAGCCAGGCCGATCGCGCGCCGCGGCATCGCCGCGCTGCGCACGCTGCGCCAGCAGTCGCTGCGCGCGGGCCTGCGCACCCTCGGCCGGCGCGCCACCGCGCACATCCTCGAGGAGTTCGCGCTCGCGCTGAAGGGCGAGCTCGCGCACGCGTTCGTGTCGCAGCTCGCCACCGCGAAGCTGCTCGAGCCGATCCTGCAGCTCGTACTCGAGCCCGTGTTCGCGGTCATCGGCAGCGAGGCGGAGCTCGGGCAGAAGGCCGCGGGCGGCACGCCTTCCGCCGAGCCGCCGGGCGCGCTCGCCGCGCGCATGCAGCTGCTCGCCGACTACGGCGACGTCGACATCGACCTCGATCCCGCCGCGCCCGCGGAGGACCCGCCATGAGGCGGTTCACGCTCAAGGGCCTGTTCGGCGCGGCCGAGGCGCCGGTCGAGATCGAGTCCAGCGCCACCTTGCTGCGCATGCGCGAGCGGCTCACCGGGCCGCCGCACAACCTCGCCAAGGGAGAGGCAACGCGCCTGGTGGAGGACGTCGCCATCGCCGGCCTCACGCGCATGGGCCGTGCGTTCGAGCTCATCAAGGGCCGGCACGTCGACACGGTGATCCGCCTGCGCAACGAGATCGACGCGCTCTTCCACGACGTCTTCACCACCAAGAACTCCGGCACCGACCAGGCCGTGCGCAAGGCGCTCGAGAACCGCCGTCCGCAGATCGCCAAGCTGTACCAGGAGCTGGACGCTGCGATGGAGGAGGCGACCAAGCCGCTCTCGAAGATGAAGCTCGGCAGCGAGGACGATGCGGCGCTGCGCAAGGCGGTGGAGGACCTGCCGGCCAACAAAAAGCTCGCCGAGGACCGGCCGATCAAAGCAGACCAGCGCATCGAGCCGGGCACGTCGAAGTCGCGCCTCGGGCGCAAGGGCTTCGAGCCCTACGAGAACGGCTTCAAGGTGAAGATCGGCGGCGGCGAAACGGTGCTGAAGATCGAGAACGGCAAGTACGTCGCCGAGATCTGGCCCGGCGAGGCGGGCAAGGGCACGCCGCGGCGCATCGAGGAGCACTCGCTGTCGCTCGACCCGTACAAGACGCCCTACGGCACCACCTCGGTCCTGCAGCGCAACCACGTCGTGCAGAACTCGCTGATGGAGAAGCTGTTCGGCCCGTTCGGCTACGACAAGGACCGGGTGCCGACGATCTGGATGCGCGACAGCCGGACGGGCTCGCCGCACCACCAGGTGTCGGCGCAACAGCGCGCGTTCAAGAACGGCAGCGGTAACCTGATCGACGATGCCGCGCGTCGCGCGACGCAGCTTAAGGCCGGCAAGCCCCAGCCCGTGCCGCCCAACAAGCTCAACCTCGCCGAGCTGCAGCGCATAGGCGTCGCACAGATGAAGTCCGTCGGCTGCCCGACCAAGGTCATCGTCGACTACCTCAACGCCTTCGATCAGGTCTTCAAGCGCGACGTGCTGCCGAAGCTCGAGGCGAGCCTGTCGAAGGAGGACGTCAAGTCGCTGCTCGGCGACTGGACGCCCCAACGCGGGATTGGAGGCCCATGAGCGCGCGTCCTTCGCTCGACGACGTCCTCGCGCGCGCGGCGCAGGACGATGGCGTGCTCGTGGCCAAGGCGCCCGCGCCGGCGGTGCTCGCGCGCGTGCAGGCGCAGCTCGCGTTGCCGCCGGCGCTGGCGGCGTTCTACGCGCGCGCCGACGGGCTCGAGGCGCCGCACCTCGAGGTGTTCGGGCTCGACGACCTCGCCGACGTGAACGCCGACGCCGACCTCTTCGCCGAACTGCCAGAGGTCGTCTTCTTCGGCAGCGACGGCGGCGACGGCTTCTTCCTGCTCGACCCGGAGGAGACCCTTGGCAGCGGCGCCGAGACGGTGTTCTGGGCCGACCGCGGCGTGCTGGAGCCCGACGCGTGCCGCATCGTTGCCCCCGACCTCGCGACCTTCCTCGACGGCGCCGTCGCCGGCGCCGCGATGGACAAGGGTCCCGAGGTCGGCGCACGCTCGCTCGACCGGCTCACCGAGACCATCGCGCGGCATCCCGAGCGCGTGCTCGCCCATCCCGGGCTCGGCAACATCGGCGCCATGATGGCCGCGCGCCGCAGCGACTTCCCCATCCCGTTCGGCCTGTCCGACTTCTACGCGCGGCACGATGGCCTGTTCGTCCACGGCATGCGACTGCGCGTCTTCGGCATCGACCAGCTGGGCGCGATCCGCGGCGACGAGGAGGTGATCGCGCTGTGGATTGGCGAGGACGCGGGCGGGCGCCGCCTTGGCCTCACCGTCGGCGGATGGCGCGGGCTGCCGGCGTGCCGGCTGTTCGTCGTGCGCGACGAGCAGGAGGTAGCGACCGCGGCGACGCTCGGCCGCTTCACCGACGTGCTGCGCGCCTGGATCGAGGCCAGCGCGCCGAGGGCTGCCACGCCATGAGGCAGCCGAGCTTCGTCGCCGAGGGCACCCGGCCCTCGGCGCTGCTGACCGACGGTCTGATCGCCGTGCCGCTGCACGCGGTGAGCGTGATCACGCTCAGTCAGACGTACCACCTGCCGCCCTTCGGCGCCGGGCTCGGCCGCGCCATGATCGACACCCACGACGACACGATGTCGCTCTCCGCGCTGCTCGTGGGCCCGAAGCGCATGGCGGCGCGGCTCGCGCTCGAGACGCTCGCCGAGAGCGCGATGCGCGGCAGCGTGCTGAGCGTGGCGAGCGGAGGCCTCGTGGACGGGCTGATCCTCGTCACCGCGTTCGGGCTGCGCCTGAACATGTTCATCCAGTCGCTCACCGTCACCGCGTCGGCGAGCAAGCGCGAGGCGATCGACGTGTCGATCTCGCTCGTGCAGGCGCCGCGGCTCGGGCTCATGGGCAAGCTGCTCGACGTGGCGGGCGCGGTCGCCGCCATCGGCGACGGGACGTAGGGGCCGACGACGTGCTGACCGACCACCTCGTCCTGCCGATCCCCGAGCGCCCGGACGCGCGCCAGGCGCCCGCGGGCATGAACCTCGTCGACACCGAGCTGGCGCGCGGGCTGCCGGCGCGCATCCCGCTCGTCGCCGACCTCGCGCTCGTCGTCGCCGCGCCGACCGGGGCCTACGCGCGCTGGGTCGCGCTGCCGCCCGCGACGGTGGCGTTCGACGCCGCCGACGAGACGCGGCCGTTCGACCCCGCGTCGCCCGCGGCGAGCGGCGCGAGGAGCCTGCCAGTGCGCCTGTACCTGCTCGCCGGCACGCGCATCGCGGCGAGCATTCCGCTGCGCCCGGGACGGCGCTGGCTGCTGCCCGAGGCGGGCGCGCCGCGGCTGGAGCTGGTGCTGCTGGAGGCGGTCGTCACCGCCGCCGCGGTGTGCGGCACGCCCGTGAGCGGCGGCCGGCTGCGCTTCGCGTGGCGGCAGCCCGGCAGCGTCGCCGGCACGCCGCCCGTCGGCGAGCGGCTGCCGCCCGCGCCCGCACGGGCCGCCGTCCTCGACCGGATGCGACGCTGATGGCCGGCCTCGATCCCCTGCGCACCGCGGTGGGCTGGAAGCTGAAGCTCTCGCCGCACGCCCCGGGCGAGGCGGCGTCCGTCGGCGCGCTCGGCGGCCTCGCCAGCCTGGCGGCCAGCCTCTCGCCCGTGCCGCTCGGCGACGAGATCACGCTCGGGCACGGACACTTCCGCGCCGACATCTCGGTCTCGCGCGGCATCGGCCTGGACGGCGGCCGCGTGAAGATCGTCATCGAGCGGGTGCCCTTCCGCACGCTGCAGACGATCCTGGGAGCCTACGAGTCGGCGGCGAGGGAGAAGACCGAAGGCGGGGGCCTCGGCGCCTACTACGGCAGCCTGTCGCTGCTCTGGCGCATTCCCGCGCCCTACCCCGGGCTCGACGAGGCGGCCGACCTGCTGCAGTCCGCGCTCGGCATGGAGGATGGGGACCTCGTCGCCGACTTCGTCGTGACGGGGCTCTCGACCGACGTCGACCGCGTCAACTACCGCCTCACCATCGACGGCGTCGACAGCGCCTGGTTCGCGCTCGCCACGCGCCGGGTCGCCAAGCCGACGACGCTCGCCAGCGCCAAGGACGTGAGCGCGCTTTGCGAGGCGCTGAAGGTGCCGCGGAAGCCCTCGGGTCAGGGCGGCGGGGCGCTCGGCGCGCTGGCCGGCGCGGTCGCCGACGGGGTCGGCGGCGCGGCCGCGGCCGCCCTGGCCGGAGGCGGCGGCGCCGGCGCGGGCGGCGAGGCACCCGCCACCGGCACGGTGGTCGTGACGCCGCGCGACCGCGTCCTCGACCGCCTGGGCGAGATCCAGGCGACCATCGCCCAGCAGGCGAAGGCGGAGTGGCTGGGCGGCTTCCTGCTCGACAACGGCCACCTGCTCGTCGGCGCGGACGTGAAGGAGGCGTTCGACGCCGAGCCGCTCGACCTCGCGAGCCAGGTCATCAGCGCGCGGCCGCACGCGCGCGACATCACCGAGCCGAGCGCGTCCGAGCAGGTGTTCGTGCTCGAGGTGCGCGGCAACGCCGCGGTCAAGCCGGGCCGCGTGGTCGCCATCCGCTACGCCGAGCCGTCGGCGCGCTCGGCGAGCACGGGCCTCGGCTACGCCGACGCGGCGATCGGCGCGGTCACCGACCCGCTCGGGCTCGGCGGCGGGGGCGGCAAGCCGGTGAAGGTCTACGTGCGCCATGTGCGCCACCGGCTGGCCCCGAGCGTCGGCTTCGTCACCGAGATCGACGGCGTGAAGGTCGGCGACGACAAGGCGACGCTGCCGGCGAAGCCGCAGCGCGAGGCGCCGCTGCCGGCCAGCCGCTCGCCGGACGCGAGCGCCGGCCTCATCACCGCGGCGATCGCGCGGCGCGAGCGCGACACCGTCGACGTCGGCGAGTTGCGCGCCTTCCGCGCCGTGTCGTCGGGCGACGCGTCGCCCGCGCAGACGGGCGACCTGATCGTCGGCCTCGCCGCCGGCAGCGGCGAGGTGCAGCCGTACCGCACACTCGACGTGCAGCGCGAGCAGCCAAGCCGCGCGCACGCGGTGCCGTACGTGACGCCGTTCGCGTGGGGGCCGTACGGCCTCGTGCTGCCGCGCTACCCCGGCATGCGCCTCGCGCTCGCGCGGCCGCAGGGCAAGGTCGACCAGGCGATCGACCTCGGCGCGCTCTGGTGGTCGGGCGAGGAGCGCAACACCGACGCCGGTCCGTCGAAGGCCCAGGTCGGCGACTACTGGCTGATCCTGCCCGTCGACCCGGACGTGAAGGACGCGCCGGACGACGATCCCGCCACCGCGCTCCGTGCCTCGGCGGCGTCGTCCTGCCACGACCTGATCGACCGCAAGGGCCGCCGCTTCCTGCAGCTGCGCGAGCTCACCCTGCGCGTGGGCGACTGGGTGCTGAAGGCGCCGTCGGAGCGCCCCGCCGACTCTAAGGCCGAGGGCGGCCTGCGCATCGAGGGCAAGGACGGCACGGCGGTGATCGAGATCGACAAGGACGGCAACCTGCGCATCCAGACGCCGCAGACGCTTACGATCAAGGCCGACAAGGGCGTGACGATCGAGAGCAGCGGCGGCGTCACGCTCAAGAGCGACAACGTGGACGTCTCGGTGAAGTCCGGGAAGATGGACGTGACATGAGGAGCACTGCGGCATGGCAAGCGCACTAACACCGGCCGCGCGCCAGATGGTCGAGCGAAGGCTGCTCGGCTGGGGCGTCGCGGTCGCGCCCCTCGCCTCGGGCGACTGCACGCGCGTGGACCTCGCGTTCGAGCGGGGCGCGCTGGTCGCGGTCGAGTCCCGCGCGGCGCTGCTGCAGGACCTGGCGCTGGTGTTCTGCACCGGGCTCGGCACCGACCCGCTCAACATGGGCACCGGGTTCGACGGGCCGCGTCTCGTCGCCGAGGAGGACGACCCGGCGATGCTGAGCGAGCGGCTGCGCGCGGCCGCGGCGCTCGTGCCGCACGGCGACCCGCGCGTCGCGCGCGTCGTCGACGTGCAGCTCGCCGCCGCCGTGGCCGAGGACGAGCGGCCCGGCCGCGCGCGCCCGACGCGGCTCGTCATCACGACCGTCTTCGACCTCGTCACTGGCGAGCGCGTCGACGTGTCCCTGGGAGGAGTGGCGATCGATGGCTAGCGGCGACGACATCATCATCAGCGCGGTCGAGCTGAAGCTGCTCGAGGACCTCGTGCGCACGACCGGCGACAAGGGCCCGTACGGCCTCACCGAGGCGGGCTTCGTGCCCAAGCCGTACCTGCAGCTGCTGCGCGAGGGCTTCGCCGCCGCATCGGCGGTGATGGGCGCGGACGTGGACCTCGCCCCCGGCTCGGCGCTGCGCAAGATCCTCGAGGTCAACGCGGTGGAGCTCGCGCGCACGCACGCGCTGCTCGCCGGCGTCGTCGACGACCTCACCGTCGCGGGCGCGCGCGGCCCCGCGCTGTCGCGCCGCGGTGAGGAGCTCGGCGTGCCGCGCCCCTTCATGCGCGCGAGCGGCAGCGTGCGCCTCGCCCTCACCGAGAACGTGGCCTCGCTGGTCATCCCGCGAGGCACGCGCCTGACGTCGGCCGCCGGCAACCGGCACGCGTTCCTGCTCGCCGACGTCGAGCTCGGCGCCTCGGGCAAGACCGCGACGGCGCAGGTCGCGGCGTTCTTCCCCGGCGTCACGGGCAACCTCGACCCGACGGCGGCCGACCAGAAGCTCGCGCTCTGGAACGACGGCTACGACCCCGCCGAGCCGGGCGGCGACAAGCTCGCTGCGCTGCGCGCGGCGGCGGTCGCGGCGAACAAGAAGCTCGAGGAGGTCGTCACTATCGCCCACACCACCGCGCTCACAGGCGGCGAGCAGCGCTGGCCCGACGAGAGCTACCGCGAGCTGCTGCTGCGCCTGCCGCGCTCGGTGTGGACGCCCGAGGCGATCCAGGCCGCGGTCTCGCTCGTGCCCGGCGTGCGGCAGGCGATCGTGCGCGACCAGGACGGCGGGCTCGACATCGAGCAGTCGATCTTCGGCGACTTCAACTTCCTCGAGCGGCTGTTCGCCGCCGAGCGCGACCTCTTCGGCAAGGCGAGCTTCTCGGTGCTCGTCGCGCCCGAGGACGGCGCGATCTGGGGCGGCCCGGGCAACCTGCTCGAGCAGGTGCTCGAGGCGATCGAGGAGCTGCGTCCGATCGGCGTGCTGCCTGATGTGCGGCCCGCCATCCGCACCGGCTTCAAGGTGCGCGCCAAGGTGTCGGTGCGCGGCCTGCCGCTGCCCTCGGGAAGCCACGCGGTGGTCAACCAGTCGCCGCCCGCCATGGCCTTCAAGCAGCGTCTCGTCGAGCGCATGAACAGCTACGTGAGCGCGCTCGCCATCCACGAGACCGTGCGCGCGTCCAAGCTCGAGTACCAGCTCATGTCCGACCCGAACGTCGTCGACGTGCAGAACCTCGAGATCCTGCAGTCCGGCACCGCCATCCAGGGCTCGGAACCGGTCTCGCTCGGCGAGGGCGTGAACCTGCGCGTCCCGGCGGACAGCATGGCGTCGCTGCTGGACTCCGCCGACACGCTGCAGCTGGAGCCGACGCCGTGAGCCGGCGCGGTCGCGCATGACCCCGGTGACGCTCGACGTCGACCCGTGCGGCGCGGACAGCCGCCGCGCGCAGGCGGAGATCGTCGGCGGGCCGCTGGCCGCGGGCTTCGAGATGGCCGAGCTGCCGCTCGCCGCGGACGCGGCCGAGCTTGCCGCGCTGGCCGACACCACGTCGATGCTCGTGCGGCTGAAGCAGGACCTCGGCCCCCGCCGGCTGGAGGTCGCGGCCACGCTCACCGACGACGACGGCGACGGCGCCGTGCCGCTCGTCTTCGAGACCTTCAGTGCGGCGGGCTCGGCGCTGCTGCTGCGCGCGCGCGCCCCGGCCGCCGGCGATCGCGTCGCGGTGCGCCTCGCGCTGACGCTCGACGGCGCCGCGGTCGACGCGGCCGACGTCGGCGCGTGGGTCGCGCTCGACCTGATGCGCGGCCACCTCGCCCACGTCTTGACGCTGCTCGCGCTCGAGCACCAGCGGCTGCGCCGCTACCTCGCGGCGATCGAGGCGGGCGCGTCGATTGCGGGCGCGTGGGGCGGGCTGCTCGACCGCATCGGCGCCGAGCTCGGCGTGCCGCGGCTCGACTCGCGCTTCCAGTTCACGGGCGGCACCCTCACCGGCATCGTGCCGGAGCGCGAGACCGACGCCGCCTACCGCGCGCGCCTGGCGCCGTTCCGCGCCTACGCCTTCCCGACCCCCGGGGCGCTGCGCGCGGCGCTGCGCACCGTCCATCCCGACTTCGACGTCGAGGAGCGCACGATGGGATTCGAAGGCGCCTACCGGCTGGTCGCCTTCGCCGACACCGATGCGCAGGCGGCGCAGATGCGCGCCGACGCGCTCGCGCACCTGCGCGCGACCGTGCTCGTCGATGCGGCCGACGCGACGCCCGCGCCCGCCGGGGCCGATGCGGCCACGCGTGCGCGCGTGGCGCTGCGCGAGCGGTTGCGGCAGGCGTTCGTCGTGCCGGGCGGCGGGCCGCTGCCGCTCGCGCCCGTGCTCGCGCGCGCGCTCGCCCGCCTCGCGGAGCTGTTCGAGCGCGTCGCCTATGCGGGCCCCGTGCGGCTCGTGCAGGGCCAGACCGACGAAGGGGGCGCGCGCTACGAGCTTGGCCTAGGCGCGCGGCTGGAGGTCCCGGCCACCTTCGTCGACGACTTCGGCGCCGCCCTCGCGGGCGCCGACGCGTCGACGCTCGGCGTGTACGCGCGCGCCGTGGAGGCACTGCAGGCGCGGCCCGCCGCCGAGCGCGGCCAGCTCGACACGCTGCTCTCCGCCGTCGGCTTCTCGACCGCGCTGGCGCTCGACGACACGCACGTGTACGTGTCGCACCTGCGCACGGGCGCGATGGAGATCGCCGGCGCGGGCGCGGTGGCGCTGGGTCCGCAGCGCTCGGCCGCCACCACACTCAAGGCCGAGGAGCTCGTGCCCGCGACCGCGGTCGCGCTCGACCAGGCCCTGTCCGAGGCGGCGGCGACGGCCGGCGTGGCCGGCGCGCCGCTCGCGGGCGCGGCGGTCGTGCCGCTGCTGGGCGGGCTGCCCGCGCACGACGCGGCCTACCGCGACCTCGTCCTCACGCCGCGCTTCAGCCTCGCCGACCAGGCCGCCTTCGGCACCGCGCTGGGCGGCGCCGACCCGGGCCGCCTGTCGGGACTGCAGGTGGAGGCGGCGACCGCGGCCAGGCTCGTCCAGGGCGACGGCGCGAGCTGGGACGCCCTGCTCCACCTGTCGTTCGCGCTCGCCGACCTCGGCGTGCCGGCGATGGCGGTGGTGGTGCGCCCGGGCGGGGACGTCGTCGTCGTCGCGAGCGACGCGCCGCTGCCCGCGCTCGGCGCCAACCTCACGCTGCGGCGCACGCTCGCGCGGCGCTGGGGCCAGGCCGACCTCACGCAGGGCCGCGCCAGCGCGTTCGGACACGCCGGCGGCGCGGAGTGCCGCGTGTCGGCGACGGCGCCGGGGCTGCGCTGCGTCGCCCTCATGAACTACCGCCGGCTCGACCAGCCCGACCCGATGGAGATCCGCCCGGCGCTGCCCGCGGACACCGAGATCGACTATCCGCGCTACGAGCGGATGATGAACCTGCTCATGCTGCTGCGGCCGCTGGGCGTGGCCGTCAACAGCTGGCGCATCCGCCAGCGCCACGTGCGCCTCGACCCGCAGGCGCCGCGCGCGGCGGTGCAACTGAGCGCGGCGCGAAGCTTCCGCCGCTTCCGCCAGATCCGATTCGCGCGGGCGATCGCCCGCACCGTCGCGGGAGACTCGCATGGCTAACGGCACCCTCTCATACTCGCAGTTCAGCACGCTGGTGCAGCAGTACGGCTTCTCCAGCAGCGAGAAGACGAAGTTCGTCGACTTCATCGACAAGTACTTCAAGTACGACCTGAGGACCTTCGCGTTCTCTGCGGCCGGCACCGTGTCCGCGACCGCGCCGGCCGACTGCCGGGTGACCTTCGCGCGCACGTTCGACCACCTCGACTGGCGCGACGGCGAGGACCTCGTCGCGGCCGGCGGCGTGCAGGGCTTCAACGTGCGCTTCAACGCGCTGAAGTCGGACCTCGACACGATCAAGGCCGACATCGAGCATGCGTTCCAGTGCCTGGCCGGCCTGCGGGCGTCGGTCGCGGCGGCGCTCGGCGAGCTGAAGGACCAGGTCAACCTGCTCAACAAGGACGTCTACGAGTGCTGCAACAGCCACGTCGACGCGACGCTGAACCCGCCGCCGGCGACGATCCCGCCGCGGCTGCGCGAGCTGGTCGAGATGCCCGAGCTGCCCGTCAAGCCGAAGCCCGGCGACCCGGCCCCGTGGCTGAAGTTCGCCGACAAGGTGTGGATCAATGCGCAGGACCCCAACGAGGGGATCATCAAGGGCGTGCAGGGCAAGCGCATCGACACCATGACGCTGCACGGCAAGCCGATGGACGTGTGGAGCACCGACGCGGGCCTCGTCCTCTCGGACTCGATCCCCGGCATGACCGCCGCGCCGCCGAGCTACACCGCGCCGCAGGTGGCCGACATCACGCGCTTCACCCGCTACGTGGCCGAGAAGAAGGGCGACGTCGAGGCGGCGTTCGACCAGGGCTTCACGGCCAAGGAGTTCGTCGAGAAGTTCGGCAACGACACGCTGCCCGACGGCATGAAGGTATCCGAGGTGCTGAAGGACGTGCCCGCGGAGATACGCTTCGAGAACGTCGACGCGCTGCAGGACCGCGTCATCGAGGCCAAAGTCTCCAACATGGTGACCGAGGGTAGCGGCGACGTCGCCCTCATCGGCGCCATCGGCATGCAGACCGACGCCAAGCCCGAGGACGTGTCGGTCTCGTCGATCAAGACCCTCGACCGCAGCGTCTCCGAGGCGCTCGACCAGGCGGGCATCAGGACCATCGGCGACATCGCCCGGGCCGACCGGCAGGCGCTCACGCAGGCGCTGGGCGGCCGCGCCGGCGACGCGGGCGCGCTGATCGGCCTGTCGAGGACCGTCACGAGGCTCGGCGGGCGCGTCGGGTGAGCAAGCCGGTCGCGGTGATGGCCGAAGTGTCGTCGACGGCCTCCACGAACACCACCGACTTCGACGCCGACACCGGCGCGTGGGTGAAGGCCGGGCCGCTCGACGTGACGGTCGCCGCCAAGCTGCACGTCGGCGGCGCACCGGTCGCGCTGAAGGCCTCGCAGGGCTACGGCTGGACCGGCAAGACCGGCACAGCCCCGCTGCGGCCGCAGACGGCGACGGTGACGCTGCAGGCCAAGCCGACCAAGGTGCGCGACGGCGGCCAGTCGGTCCTGCTCGACGGGGACAGCGAGAAAGATTCCTACGACAACAAGGTGAGCGTCTCGGCGAGCGGCAAACTGAGCAGCGGCTGAGCGCGGCAGCACCTGCGCGCGATCAACGTGGCGCAACTGCTTTATGCCGAGTCAACGCCTCAGCGAAACCCCGGGCGCTACTAGCCAAGCCGACCAATGACCAAGCACCCGGCGATACACCGCCTGCCGAAACGACGCGGCGGCGGCAAGCAGCTCGCTTGACGTCATCCACTGCCAGGCGGTGAACTCGCTGGTCTCACCGCGCCAAGCCGTTGACACGTCAGCCGCCCGCTCGGGCTGTTGCCTCGATGGGCGAGGCTGCTCGAGTCCTTGTGGATGCACGAATCGCCTGATCCCACCGAACATCCGCGGTGCCAAAAGGAGAAGAGCCAACAAGCTGAAATTCACGCGATCGATCGCGATGAGCGACTTCGCAACCTAGCGATCAGGACGTCCAAGGCAACTTTAACCCCTTCATCGATCACCCGAAGGGTCTCAAGCGGTTCAGCTTCGAGCTCGGCCTGTAGCGCGTAAGCCCTGGAAGCAGCATGATTCCACACGATCAGTGTCCCGACGGTTCAGAGTCGGCCATCCTATTGCGTCAGTTCTTGTCGGAGTACCCCATGCGCAGTGCCCTCTACTTTCCCCATACCGAAGTGCGCAGCCCGAACATCATGCGCACAGCGCTGCTGACCTGGGACACACTGGAGTTCATCTCGCCGTTCGACGGCTACCGGCCCGCGTACCAAGACCGGCAGATGGCGCGCGCCGCGGAGCTGATCTCCCGCCCGCGGGTACCTACCGGCGACGAGCAGGCCCGCGTGCACGAACTGATCGACGATCTGATCCAGTCGGGCGTGCCCGACTCGTTCAAGTATTCCCCGCCTGACGGCGCGCGCGAATCCGGCTACGAGATTTGGCCCCAGAAACTTGCGCCGAAGACCTGGGAGCTCCTGCAGCGCAGCGGCCTGACCGGTGGTGTGCTGTCCAACTTCGACTACCCAGCGAGCCAGGCCACTGGTCTGTCGCTGATGGCGATTCTGGCCGACGTGCTGGCCGGCACAACGCGCGCGCGCATCACCGACCGCGGCCTAGCCTACGCGGCGATCGCCAATGCACCTCACGTCGGCAGCGCGGCCGCCGAACTCGGCACCGTCGTGCCGCTGACGATAGAGACGCTGGCGCTGAAGAAGGTCTCGCTTGAGAAGCTGATCGCCTTCCGCGAGCGCGAAAGCAAGGATTCGAGCGGCGACTACCGGACGCTGCGCCACAACTACCTGGCGCTGGTCGAGAAGCAGGCCTCGGCAATCGCGGCGGTAGCGGCGGGCTCCAGCGACCGACAGGAACTGGACCGTGTGTTCGCCGGCGATGTCCCGGACTCTGTTGAA
>JAFECR010000035.1:0-3399 GCA_018242045.1 Pseudomonadota bacterium
AACAATTGCTCCTTCCATTAAAATACTTTCTTGATAATAGCGCCCTACTTGGACAGTTTGAAGTCGGCGAGGTAAAAGATGAATAAACAACGATTATAATGGCACGCTACTTTAGAAGTTCCTGGGCGACAAAAAATATCCATCGATAACTACGGTTATCTATGGGTATTTTTTAGTCCGAATAAATGTAGTTTACAGAGTTTATTAGAACGGTAGATACTACATTATATGCTATTGCACTCGCCCCACCCGCCAGGTAACCGCCATACATGCCCGCTATAAAGCCTGCGAATCCACCTAAAGGTGTAGCGATAAACGGATTTACCCCTACCAGTGCGGTTAGGCAACCAAAACTAGCGCCACCCAAAGTACCTAACGGGGCACCAATTCTGCCTCCCCATTTTGCTGCGGACTCGACATTGATGCCGCCAGAAATATGCGAAAACGCATCTAATTGAATAACTCTCATAATAAAATTCCGATTGTTAGAAATCCAACGTTTAATTTTAACAGCCTTAGCAGCTTAGTCAATAAATTAACATTAAACCACTTCGTTTATGTTGATGGGTGCTTGCCGGATAAGCGGCAGCTGGTAACTGCTGCTGCTTATCTGGCTCTTTTTAACTTAAACTATGTTAGCGCAAAGTAGAAATTTCCACTTTTGAGCAAGATAGACATTTCCCTTGAGCTAAGCCAGTACCCTTTTTGGGATGTGCTTATCCAAAAGGGGAAATTTGTAAATTGCTGCTTCAATCCTCTAAAAAAATTGACAATATGCGAGTAACTACTTACGATCTTGCACTAAAATATCTATGAGGATGAATTTTGGTGTATGTGGTGACTTCGTTCCTTTTTAAGCGAGCTTTTCGTGTAGTCTCTTCTGTTGCAAGAGCAATTTATAGGCATCCAGAGTTAATGCTACGGTTTATTTTATTTAATGCCGTAGCGCTATGTTTTAGTGCAAGTTTATGCTTTCTGCTGTCAGATATATTTTTTATTGTCGCAAAATCTCGAGTAAGCGCTAAAAAAATATTTGAAACTGCACCTTATGGAATATTTAACAAAATTCCGCATTTTATCAAAAATGCGGATAAATATACTGCTATAAGCTCTTTTGGTGGTTTCCTATTTGCTATCTTATCTGTCTTTTTTCTTTTCACTTCCCTATTAACCCCATTACCGACAGCATTATCAATGAACTCATTATTACTTAAGTGGCTTGGCTGCTTTTTTCTATCCTTAGGGATACCGATCCACATCCTAAAGTTACGAGAGCAATTTAAAGCATTCTTAGATCCAGATGTATTTTATCAAGAAAGAAGAAGAATAGCCGATCGGCAAAGAAAGTATATTATGGCGCTTGAGCCAAAAAATCTGCCAATTTATTTTGATCTTGACAGGCATGATATCTTCAGCGGTAATACTCTTTTAGGAGCAGCCTTATTAGCACTTGACTTTCCGCTTGCAGAAAAACTCCTTCTGCTAGGAGCCAATATTAGAAAACCGATAAAGGAAAGCGGGTCTGAATGCATAACCGATCCAGCTCAATTTATTTTAAGTTTGTCATGGGATGAGCATGCAAAGAGATTAGATAATCCACTAAATAAATTAAAATATACATTGCTCTGGCATTCTGGTTCAACCACATATACCATTGTTTTAACTGATAATGAACATGCTGAAATTACAAGGGTTTTACCTAATTTAATCAAACTGTGTGTAGAACGTGGCGCTGACATTGACATGCTTGTTGATAAACAGCTTTCTGCTTTACATCATGCAGTTAAAAATAATGAACCTAAAAGGGCTCAGCTATTGTTAGATTTAGACGCAGATTATTTAAAAACAGATCTCAATGGAAATACGGTGCTTGCTACAATATTTAAAGATCCTACTTTAAACACCGATCCGGCTTGGCAGCAATTACTCCGTTTTCATTATGAGAAGTTATCGATTTTAGCAAGACCAAAAAGTTTAAAAGAACGTGCTTGCGAAGTGCTCCATCAGACCTTAAAGGGGAATATAATTCCAAAGGAAGCTGCCCCTAAAGAAGTACTTGCGTATTACTATGAAACCTCTCAGCGTCAAAGACAAAGAAAACTCGATTATCATCGTGGTATTGAGCTTTATGATAATTACTTTCTCTATGAACGTGCAGCAAATCGATAATGATCTTGATCCATTTTTTTGGAGCCCCCTGTTAAGCAACTTGGTTATTTCACCAAGTAGTTTTCCTCAAATTCTTCTGGAGTGCAATACCTCAACGTAGAATGAATACGCTCAAATACCTGAATTGTTTTAAAAGTCAAAGCCTTTGCATTCAGAATGTTGCTACCAAAATCAAAACTTTGCGCAAGGATTATGATGATGATTTGCTAAGGGCTATAGACTAAGGACATTATTTCATTTAAAAATCAAAACTAATTCAAATCTTTTAAAAGTGTAGTTGGAAAATTGCTAAGAGAATAATCAACATAGCAGAGGGCTTAAGGTTTTCGATAAGCACGATTTCCAGTAAGCGTCTTTGTCAAAGTTGAATATCAAAATTAGTCGTTTTATTTATCAACGTTACACTTTCGAGTTTGAAGTAAGATATTGATATCCATAAAGAGTCGCCATGCCCAGCCCAAATGCTGCAACAAATCCGACCCCAAAGAAAGCAACCCCAATACTTACCAAATCGTTAAATACCTCTGGCCCGAAACCTCCTGAAATAGGTAACCTTTCGTTTGTTCTCAATTCTCTCATAAGGGCCCCTGTGGCAAATTCGTCAATAGTGAGCGAATAATCACATACTTTCTAGGCTTTGTCAAATTCATTACACAAAGTAAATCAACAATTTCAGGACATCCTTGCTCGAGAGGTAGAAAATAAATCCGATATTGGAATTTTCTATTAACCACTAGTGCTTATTACTTAAAACCAACTTGTCGTTGAATATCGATCTTCCACCTCTTTACCACCCCTTTTTCTATGGGTTAGCCTAATCGCCGATCAACTTATATCTACACAGCTTTTATCAATGAGTTAAAAGTTCATGAAAATCAAATCCCTTTTGGGGTGCAATTGATGCAATTTAAATTATTTAAATATAACGCTTGCCTTGATATACAACTATTAAAAGGAGAGCTGCGCAGTAAAGCGAAAGAAGAAGTACTTGAGATAGTTAAAAAGAATTCATCCTCTTCGCTAAAGCTACGCAGGATATATCAATTAACAGGTTAAGTTTGGGGTTGACGCCATAAAAAATTTGAGACGAAAGCGAAATATATTTAAATTCTTGTAGACTTTCCTTGCTTTTCATCTTTTGATTGGTTTCAGAATAAATGCCATTGGCGCCTTCATCAATATATAAATATCAGGTATATTAACTATTTTATACTCGATCCACTTTAAAAT
>JAFECR010000035.1:3472-19754 GCA_018242045.1 Pseudomonadota bacterium
AAATTCAAAGTGGAAGCAGTAAATGTTTAAAGTCAATGCAAATATTAAGATAATTTATTTATTAATTACCTTAATATTATAATGATATTATCCAAATGGATTTACTTCTTGCCTATTTGTCCTGCGATTGTCGTCAAGTAAAATACCTGTTGCTAGGCCTGTTAACGCACCAACGACCAATCCAGTTGCCCCGCCAATCAGGGTCGCTTTTTCAAGTAAGTTTGGAACTTTTGCTAATGGTCGCAATATGCTCACGGCTTCAAGTCCTGCACTGACACCCAAGGTACAGCCCATTATTGCCCCTGTAGCAATGTCACACAAAATATCGCCGCCTGCTGCGCCACTGACGAGATAGTAATCTTTTGGTACTATTGTTTTCATACAATTTCCTCGAATTTTTGAAAAATATCATGAATGTAATAATACTGTATATTTTATAAATATGCTGATTTGTTCAGATAAAATGACATTTTAGCCAAACAAATGAAAACTCGAGCGTAACGCAATGAAAAGATGATCGAATCCATGTATATGCACGATGCTAGCGATAGCCCGGTTATAATTTTAAAGCCAAGAAACAAGTGATCGATTAAAAGTTAGCCAAATGATATTTGGCATATTTTGGGTTTATCTCTTATTTAAATTTGTTTTTGTTAGTTGATATGCTATTATTTGCCAATTCTGTAAATTATCGAATGAGGTTATCTGTGAAATCAGGCTCTTCTAACTTAGAACCTTCACAAGTTGAAGAACTAATTGCCAAACTCTACGATTTTAAAAGCAATCGTATCAATTCTCAAGTTGGATTAAAATTTGAACAATGGTTTATAAACAACCCAAATCTAAAAGATCTAGACTTAAATCGCATTGTTAATGGCATTCCTCTTTCTATTTCACTGCTACAGTATTCGACTGCTGTAAAACACAACCATTATCTATTTAGAGCAATGTTAGAGGCAGAAGGCATTAACTGGAATGCAAAGATAACTCAAGGAGCGAGTCAAGGGTTAACACCCCTACACATATTTATGTTTGCAATTGGAATGCCTAAACGAAAAGATGCATTATCAGTCATTTCTAATCTTGTAAACCTACCAAATCTAGACTGGAATGCACAAATTTCAGGAACTGGCGAAGATAATGGAATTACACCTTTGCATTTGTTTTTAAAAGCGATAATAACAAACAATGATAACGATCAAATTATTTCAAACCTATCCCAAGTTTTAATGCAACCTTCGTTAGATTTTACTATTCCAATTAAATCTGGTGAATTTGAAGGCACAACACCATTGCATTTATTGTTACATGCCTCTTTGGCGCGAGTTGAAGTATTAAATATTTTACCTGCATTGGCAAAACGCAATTTAAATTGGAATGTTAAAAATAAGGCTGGCATTACCCCAT
Organism: Pseudomonadota bacterium; assembly: GCA_018242045.1. GTDB lineage: Bacteria > Pseudomonadota > Gammaproteobacteria > Berkiellales > Berkiellaceae > Berkiella. The sequence continues at coordinate 4,880 of JAFECR010000035.1, forward strand.
TACATCAATTGGTCAACTTGGCTGTTAATGATGAACCAAAAGCGCTAGAGGCGCTACACATTGCTGCTGAACATAGCAATCTAGATTGGGACGCAAAATGTACGGCAGAAGAGTTCTTAAACGAAACACCACGAAATATATTGCTCAATTTAGATGAGAAAATAGCAAATGAAATATTAAATAAAAAAATTAAACCCAATAATTCAAGTGCTTCCACAACTACGACTACGATTATAAATACTACTAATACAATTCTAAATAAAAATGCAGATGAAAGCTTGCGTACTCAAATACGACGTAAAACGCTTCTCAAAGCATTTGCAATCGCTTTTATTGTGTTGTCTATTTTTACGGTTTGTTCGGGAAGTATTATGCTGTCACTGGCTGCACCGCTCTTGAAGGCTGGCATTTCAATATCAGCATACCAGCTACCAGTACAACTTACTTTAGCTATATCAACACTCTTTATGTTTACGATGACTTCTATATTAGCATGTAAGCTTTATTGGACGAGTAAACGAAAGACGCAAGAAGCTGAAAAGCTAAACGTGGATAAAACTCCAAATGAACTGATTTCTGACATTATAGAGGATCTAAATGATATAGTAATCGATAAAGCCTTTATGAATGATTTAAATGCATTTGATCCAAGTAAAATTTTGGCTGCACCCAATGTCGATGAAGCAAAAGTTGGTGTATTTAAACAATTTAGGCTAAAAGTATGTAAAGAGATTAATGAGGCTGTGCTCGATGATATTCGCCTTGAAAGACAAACTAAAGCTTTAGAAGAAGCTAGACGATTGTTTGGCCCTCAAAAATAATAACCCCCTTCCCCTAATAAATATAATGCCATCTAGAATCCGGATGGCATTATGACATCTTCACCGTCTGCAGTTACTTATTATCTTGGCTAGTGAACATCCTATATCACATTGTTTTCTATTCGAGCTATTTTTGATATATTTTTGTCACAAGGACAGTCACCATATTTTCAATGAGGAAGTTTTTCATGAGGATATTAAAAAACGTATTACCGCATGTTCAAGAAATAGAGCAAGACATTTCGAAATTATGTGACTCACGGCATTTATATTGGGTAGCAAATGAAAAGATCAGCGCTAAATTTAAATCATATATACATTTACTTACGGTAAAAGATATTGAGTTAAATAAAGTTATAGATGGGATACCGCTTTGCATCTCATTAATGAGATATTATCTTTTCTTAGCTACCTCTCATAGCGAAAAACTTAATCACCTAATTAGTGATATGCTTACTCAAACAAGCTTAGCATGGAATTCGCAAAATATTGGCAATAACTGCACCACGGGTGAAACATTACTCCACCTAGTAGCTTTGGCGGCAACTCAAGGGAAAAGAGAAATTATAAATCTGCTTGACTATATTATTAAGAATAACGATTTAAAATGGCATATACAAATTTCAGGTAATTACTTAAAAGGAAAAAGCCCTTTACATTTGTTGCTTAAAGCTGCGTTAGAGGGAAAAAAGGAAGTCGCTAAAATTCTGCCTATGATATTAGAAAAAGCACATATAGCTAAACAACCCGCTACTTATATTCCTTCCGTCTTAAAACCCTTACATTTGCCCTTGATGGTTGCTAATAAAGGAAAAATTGCAGCTTACGATGTCTTGCAAAATGAATTTGTCAGCAAAGAACATAATTCTAATTTTAAACACATTAACCAACCATTAAAAAATACTGACGTATTGCACTTATTGATGGCAGCTTGCAATGAACACTTATTTGATGCAGCCTTTTGGTTTCAACTGCAAATTGAATTAAAAAAAGAATTTACCCAAGAAGCCTTATCTCATAAAAATACCCAAAGCACACTTATCTTAATCAATGCAATACTGGGTAATAAAGATAAACCACTGATGGTTGATTATACAAAATTATCAAAATCTTCTTGGAAAAAAAAGATTACTTTTGGTCCTTTTAAAGGATACACCCTCCTTCACTTATTGCTTGCAGCACTTCATGAGCGAAGATCAGAAACAATGCAAGCCTTTAATTATGCAAAATCGTTTTTAAAACCTGAAATTTTAGGGGAAAAAATTACCGCCGATGGGCCAGATAAAGGTAAAACTCTTTTGCATTTATTATCATTTGCCTTATTTAATGGCATCGATGAAGTTAAACCTATCTTAACAGCAGCTGTTCAGCATTGGAATGATCAAGTCAGTGGAGATGGTCCGGAAAAAGAATATACGCCATTACATTTTCTTGTTTTAGCTGCTTTTTCAAATTCAAAAGCTAAACATGCGCTAGAAGTACTTACGCTAAATATGCAAATAAAAACTTTAGATTTTGATCTTATGATTAAAGGCAAATCAATTAAAGAATATCTTTCTTCTGAGAATGTAAATTATTTAGAACTATTAATCAACATTAGAATGGCACTGCGATTAGCAAAAGAAAGCACACAAGCCGATCTGGATTTGCATTTAATTAAAACTCAGAACATTGCTGAAATGGTTGCCAAAAATGGGCAATATCGTGCTTATATGTTAATGGCCAAATTGTATCAAGAGTTAAATAATTTTGATGATTGTCAAAAATATGCGCATAAATTACCAAATGAAAGCGCAGAACGCGTTTTCGCCGGTATACTTTTAGCGTCACTTCAACTGGCTTACGTCAAAGCGCATCTTCCCCCAGTCAGCCATATTAAGGATGAATCGGAGCAAGATAAAGAAATCGTGAAGCAAAATAATCATTTTCGTCGTGAACGACTATGGAATGCATATCAGGAACTTTTGCTTGATACTAAAAACAAATATTTATCTGGTTTAATCGAAAAAACAAGCATCACAATAGGTTGTGAATATTTAAATGTTACTCGTTTTGTTAACAATAAACCTTTAATGTTTGGAGCCCTCTTGGGGGCAGCTACAATTGCCTTGGCAGACAAGAATGCTGGAGATAAAAAAGAAATGCTAGAAAAAAGCCGAATGGAGCTAAAAAATAATAAACGCATTTATAAATTAACTTCAACCCTTGGCAAAGGTGAAGAGCAATGAAAAATAACGCGCGAGGTGGCAATAACGAAATTCCTAATCTTCGGTAGTATCTTCATCGAGCAAAAAGCCACCAATTTGCGTTTTCCAAAGTTTTGCGTAAGCTCCATTTTGAGATAATAAACTTTGGTGAGTACCATCTTCTACAATGATGCCTTGATCAAAAACTAAGATCCTATCCATATGCAGCAAGGTAGATAGACGATGTGCAATAACCAAGGTGGTTTTTCCCTGCATAAGTTCCCACAGGCTTTCTTGGATATATTGTTCAGTTAAAGAATCAAGCTGGCTTGTTGCTTCATCTAAAATTAAAATAGGCGCATTTTTTAAGAATGCTCTTGCAATGGCAATACGTTGTCTTTGACCACCCGATAGCTTTATACCGCGTTCTCCCACTAAAGCATTATATCCTTCTTGCAATTTGCTGATGAATTCATGTGCATGTGCTTTTTGTGAGGCTTTGATTACTTCCTCATCAGTAGCCTCTATTCTGCCATAACGGATATTATCCATTAAACTCCTATGAAATAAGGAAGGATCTTGTGGAATCATGGAGATATTCTGTCGTAAGCTATTTTGTGTGACTTCACAAATATTTTGATTATCAATTAGGATCCGGCCTTGGGTTATGTCATATAACCGCAGAATAAGATTGACGAAAGTCGATTTTCCCCCGCCTGAATGCCCAACCAAACCCACTTTTTGACCTGCTTCAATCTTAACGGATTTATTTTGGAATATAGCTTTAGTATCTTTGTACTGAAATTTTACTTCTTGGAATTCAATTTTACCTTCATATACGGATAACTCATGAGAAGATTTATCAAAAATTTCTGGTGGTATGATAAGTGCATTAAGACTTTGCTTACATTTACCAATAGCTTGATTGAATTCATCTATACGAGACATGGTGTACCACATCATATGACCAAGTTCCATTGAAAGGCCAAAAATTAAGGCAAAATCACCGATAGTTATTGCGTTTTTTCCATAGAGATAAACCAAAAAAAACGCTGAAAACCCCATCATGATAGCAATGAGCAACCCTTGTACACAATTTAAAATTAAAATAAACCATTCTTGAGCTTGAAATGCTTTTTGGTTTGCGAACAAAAAAGGGAGCATTCTGGATATTTCAAAGTTTCTTCTTGAAAATATTCTGACATTGCTTTGATTGGTAATACAGTCTACTAATTGGCCTGAAACAACAGATTCACTTTTAGCATGAATATCGGCAAAATAGACTAATCGACGAGACATATAGACACTAAAAGTAGTAAAGGCGATAAACCACGAAACCATAATATAAAAAAACATGGGATTAACAAAATATGCAGTAATGAAAGAAACAATCAATAAAGAAGCGCCTCTAATAAAATCCATCGAAATTCTATGTAAAATGAGTTCTACATTATCCGCCAACGTTGTTATTTGATTTGAAATGCGCCCTGATAAATTATCTTGAAAGTATTGATGCGAGCTGCCTAATACAAAATTTAATACTTGGCTAATAATTTGATTTTTAATAATGGCTTGATATTTATAATTAACGTACCCAACTGACCGCCAAGTGAAATTGTCAAATACGATAAAGTTGATGACAATTAAAGTCGCAGGCCAAATAAGTAAAGAGAGATTGCTTTGCGATATTTGCGGTAAAAGATTGATGATGTGCTTTATCAAAATGCTGTTAAAAGGTCCCCAAAAACCAGCAAGAAAAGTAAGCATAACAAAAAGAAAAGCAATAGATTGATACGGCTTTATAAAATGCCAGATGAATGAAGGTAAAGATTTAGAGAGTAGCTGGTTCATTAGCACTCCTGGGGATTCGTGCCGCTTGGTGCCTCGCGTAAGCTTGTCACCTACTTGATACTGGAATCAAAATGTCGCGAATATACTTAGTTTTTATTTTGTTTTTTTACTAGCTTTTCGCTTAAATTAACAGTAGAACGATTTCCTAAATCATTATAATGTCTATTAAGCCATTCACTTGCTTTGGCTCTGCCTCGGTTAAAGAGCAACATCATCAGATCCCAATCGCTGGTTAATTTAGAAGCAGCCGAAAGATCGCTTAACGTTTTGTCTGCACTGATAGAATGTAATAAAATGTATTTGAATCTATCTTTATATTCATCTTTTAACCACCCATTATCTAATAAATTATGAACAAAATCAATTGCGCGAAATTCTTTTAATAATGCAGCATTAAAAGAAATTTCATTAATTCTGTTAAATATTTCGGCGGGTAGTTCCGGTGGTGCAGGTCTTTCAATTGGATTAACATGAATAATAACGATATCTGAACTTTCGACATGATAAAAGAATGGAAATAAAGAGGGATTACCAGAATAGCCACCATCCCAGTAGTAATCGCCATTTATTTCAACTGCTTTAAATAAATTAGGTAAACAAGCAGACGCTAAGGTTGCTTCCAATGACACTTCATCTGTTTTAAAAACTTTAACTTGTCCTGTTCTAACATTAGTCGCAGAAAGAAAAAGTCTTGTAAATGGGCACTGGCGCAAACGATCAAAATCAACAGTATTACTTATAATTTCCTTGAGTGGATTAAAATCTTGCGGGTTGAGTTGATAAGGAGAAAACCAATTTGTAACGACGTTAAAAAGTTGATATAAAATAGATTGATCCATTTTGTTACCAAACCAAAATTTCTCCCATGGTAATTGCTTACAAGGATTATATATCAAACCAGCATTTGATACTTCTCGCCAGAACTGATAGAGCATCTCTCTTGCGCCTTCCCTTCCTTGTGTTAGCAATCCATAAGCCAAAACAACGGCAATTATCGAGCCTGCACTTGTACCACTGATCCCTTCTAATTGGATCCGCCCATCCTCTAAAAATCTATCAATAACGCCCCAAGCAAAAGTAGCGTGAGCCCCTCCGCCTTGAATGGCTAAGTTTATGAGTTTGTATTTGGATGGGTCTCGCAAATATTCAGAAAAGTAACGATTTTCTGATACTTTAGCGCGGGATCTATCGTTTGATTCAAAAGCAGACATGCCTAATATCCAAATAGATTTAGCTTGTGCGTTCTTAAATGACGGCTTCAACGGTTAAAAACTAAAGTTTAAATTGAATAGACTGTATTTTTTTTCTGTATATTTTGACGGAACTATGTTCTTTAACTCATTGCCAAATGAAGTGTCCATACCAGTATTTTGGCAATTGGAGGATTTCATGTTGAAAAAAAATATAGCTGTTATGATAATGACCACTATCATTTTCTTCCCTAGCTTCGCAAATGCTGAATTTGGTTACAAGCAGCAATGTAATTCTAAATATGGTTGTTCGAATCCCTATGCCAAAAAAATGCGATATACAAATCATTACAATGGCAGCTATTATCCTAAAAAAGTTTCAGCCTCCTATAATGGTCTCCCAAGCAAAGCATCAGGATCAAACATAATTAGGGTAGATCTCGGCAAATTGACCTGGTCAGCTTATGACAGTGGTGGAAATTTAGTAAAATCTGGACGCGCCTCAGGTGGTAAATCCTATTGCTCTGATATTCGAAGAGGATGCAGGACAGTTACAGGAACCTATACCATTTACAGCAAACGTGGGGCAGAATGCAAATCTTCGCGTTTTCCTGTAGGCAAAGGTGGTGCAAAAATGCCATATTGCATGTTTTTTCATAAAGGATATGCATTGCATGGCTCTAATTCAGTACCAGGCTATAATGCAAGTCATGGCTGTGTCAGAGTTGTTCCAGCAGACGCGCAATGGTTAAATCAAAATTTTGTACAACTTGGCAGAACACGGATCAGTATAAAATACTAAAGCCGTGAGGCAGCCTAGCGCGGCCTTCGATTTGCATGGGTATCCTTTCTTGGATACCCATGGATGCTATGTTGTAGTTTCTGACGAGCATGTTTATCCTGAATTTTGTAAAGCGACAATGATTTTTGCGATTGCTCGTAAGTTTTTCTTCTTTTTTGATCTTCTAAAACAAATTTTCTGGGGGCACCCGCAAGAAAATTTTCAAAATTTTTAGGATTTTTTTCTGTAACACTCGCACACTTGCTTTGAAAGCGGTGTTGATAAAGAGGCGTAAACACAGTGGGATATTGTGGGCTCAAACTAAGTTTTTGTACACCAATCGAAAGCGCAGCCAAGTCTTTGTCGTCATCGGTTGTTTCATTAGTTTCTTTGGCTTCTTTGGGTAAATCTGAAGATACCTTGGGGCAATCTGGTGTGTTAAGAAAAGTTATTAGTTTAGAATCACCTCTCTCCTTAGCATTATTTTGAACCTGATCTTGCATAAATTTTGAGACAAGGCCTGCGTTAAGTAACTGTTTGGCAGCATCGTAATTTTTATTAGTCATAACACAGGCAAATAGCAAATCATAAATACCATCTTTTTTATATTTTTTAATAAATTCGTCACCATTGGCAGGAGGCAGGCCATATACAAAACCAAATACATAATTAAGCAATTTTAAAATATCTTGATTTGTATTATTAAATTCATATTTTTTAAGTGCCAACCTTGGAAAAGCGCTCAATACCTCAATTAAGTTGTTAATGGCTTTCTCATGGATGCATTGTTGAGCATAAATTCGTGCAAGTTTAAATATAACCCTTTCCAACTTTGCACGATAAACAGGCTCGGCCTGCAGCATTTGACGTATCAAGCTATAAACTGCTTTTTGTGCTTTAGAATGAAACTTACTGTCTATTAACACATCATCTGCATAATCAACTAATGAAAATAATATACCATCTTGGTAGGTTCTCAATAGTATGTCATTTACTAATGCAGTAACCAGAGTCAATGAGTACAAGTATGTTCTTGAAAAAATTTGCAACAAAACAACTCCTGCAGCATAAACATCTAGACTGAACTCTCTTCTATACTCAAAATAAAGCTCGGGGGCATATGATACAAAAACATTGGAATAGGGTTTGTCATTTAAATCAACCTCTTCCTTTTTCAAAAGATAAGCGCCAAAATCTACAATGGTTGCTGTTTTGCTTATTGGATCCCAAATTATGTTGTTACATTTAAAATCGCGATGAATTATATTTCTCTTATGCAATAAGAATAGTTGAATTAAAGCCTTAAGTCCTATTTCAAGTTTAGGTGTAAAAGAAGAAGCTGACATTCCAGACAATAGTTTGGCATCTAATAAATTTTCAACATTTTCTCCCCAAGCCATACTCATTACGCACATTTCTACGCGCTGTTGCCTTGTATTAAACAATGTCTCTTCTATCGACAATTGACCAATATAAGCATTAATAGATTGCAATGCTTCTTTTTCGTTTTTAATTTTTAATAAAAAATCTTGATGGTTTTCATAGTCCCTATTAAAAGTAAACTGTTTAATGGCAACAAACTCAGAAGTATCCACATTAAACCCAATGTAGACTTTTCCAAAGGTCCCACTACCTAAACTCCTTTCAATAAAAGCTATCAATTCACCATCGGTGCTTATCATTATGCGATGTGGAAGTTCGAGTATGGTAGTATTTTCTTCAGAAAATAGTAGATTATTTAATGGCGCATGATTTAAATTCGCTAACAATTGCAATGTTCGTATATATTTGTAAGTTTTTAAGGGAATGAAATTCAAACCTTCTATAAAAGGAATAAAATCCTCATCGTTAAGCTTGTCAGGAATTCTAGTGAAACTAGGAATGGTGATATTTTCTTCGCCAATTGACGTTCTTTTCATTCCAAAGGGATATAACATAATTTCATCCTTTTAGCATAAAGATACACAAAATAGGAAAATTAAAATTTTTCTTGTCAAAAAAGAGGTGACAAATTAGTGGTTATCAGCTATCAATTCCTGAACTTCAAGCTGGTAAACATCAAGAAAATCTAGCTTTCTTGCGCCAAGACGTTGATAGAAGGCCTGTCCAAGTACATTATCTTTAATGCACCAGAGTTCAATTCGCTCAATACCTTGCAGATTTGCAATTTCAGCCATTTGAACCAGCAAATGTTTAGCAATTCCTAATTGACGATAGGATGACTTAACAAAAATATCATCGATATGAAGTAAAGGGGTTAGATTAAAAGCCCGATTTATATTTGCAAAAGTAAAGAGTGAAAAGCCAATGATCTCATTTTCGCTTGTCACGGCAACAAGGCAATGCCAATCGGCGTTGCTGCCAAAAAGTGCTGTTGCCATTTTATCAGAGGTAATCTTGAGCCGGTCATCAATTTTTTCATGCTGAGCCAACTCGATAAGTAATTTGAAAAGGTCTTTAACTTCATCTTCCTTAATTCTTCTGATTATATATTCCATTAGCGAATTCTTTCTTAATTAACAGCAAAAGGCATACTACCTAATCCCATATTTAAATGCTAGCAGAGCACTATCACTTAGTTACCAAAATTACATTTTGGGAATAAACCTATCTTATTGTTTAAAAAAGAAATTTATCGCAATAATTAGGTTGATATTAAAGAAACTTCAACATAAAATTGACCGTTCATTTTAATGGTTTTTCAAGCGTTTTAAGCGAGTTCATTATGAAAAAGCTACTCACTGCTTTAATCTGCTCTATGACATTGAATGCATCCGCAAAAGTGATCACTACCCAAGAATTTGCAAATTCATTTAAAAACTACGATGCCTGCTTTATGCTTTATGATCTCAATACGAATAAAGTTGTGAGCGAGTATAATCCTAATGGCCGTTGTGGTGAGAGAATTGCGCCTAATTCAACCTTTAAAATCCCACTCTCTTTAATGGGATTTAATCAAGGTTTAATAAATCAAAATACCGTATTTAAATGGGATGGTAAATCAGGCGAATTAACCAGTTGGAATCAAGATCAAACACCAAACAGTTGGCTTAAAAATTCGGTGTTATGGGTATCTCAGCAAATTTCCACTCAATTAGGACATGATGCGATTAAGAGCTATTTAGCGAATTTTAGCTATGGGAATCAAGATTTTACAGGTGACCCAGGCAAAAATAATGGAATTACCCATGCTTGGCTAGCAAGCAGTTTGAAAATATCTGCAGTAGAACAACTTAACTTTTTAAAAGCAATGTTAACCAATCAGTTGGCACTTCGAAAAGAAGCAATTGCAGATACAAAACATAATATGTATTTAGGGCAATTAGATAATGGCGCCGCATACTATGGTAAAACTGGCAGTGGCCGCCACGGTAGAAATGAAAGACTAGAAAACCCAAGTAAACTTCGTGATGGCTGGTTTGTGGGCTTTATCGAAAATAATAATGAAAAATATATTTTTGTGAGTAATTTAACAGATAAACATATACCAGAGCCCTCAGATAAAGCTTATGGTAGTCAACTTTTAAAACCAATTACCTTGGCATTTCTGAACCAGTATTTTACTAATCAAGAATAAGGTGAATACATGACTAAAATGTATGCTGTTGTTCATCCTTTTTGTCATCATGACATTAGGATGTATGGTCCTGTTTTGTTTGCATATGCTTATGTTTGCAATGATGTGGTTGGTGAGTTTTCATTCGCCTCTCCTATGGATTTTTGTAATTCATTAGAAAAAGCATTACTCGCTTGTCGTAACCAAAATCTTTTAGGAATTATTGAATTTGAAATTAATAATAATCGCGAAGCAATCAAAATTTTAAATACAATACGCATTAGAGAGAGCAAAACACCATCCCCAAATTCTGAATACTTATTGCAATCTGACGGCAATCATATCTCCTATGAACGCAAGAAAATCACCAATAGTAATTCTTCTCCAACATCGTTAAGTGCGTTAAATCGAAGATTGCAGGTATCTTTGTCACACCATGTCAATGAGCATGTAAACGATAACAAGAAGACTAAAGCTCGTTTATAGAAAATAATTCTTTGATGATCAATTTAATCGCTTAGGATTGCTCTTAGATAAGGGATTTAAATTAAGAGCGTTATCAGCTATTAATTGAGTAGTACCATTTGAAAAATACAAAGGTGTAAAGGCATTGTTACTTTTTTGTTGCGGATCATTGTCTTGAGTAATCTTTAAGGTGCTTATCTTTTCTGTTAGTTTGACAATTTCATTGACTTCAGCAAAATTGCAATTACCAAGGAATTCATCTTTAGATATTCCACAACGCAAAAAACCAGAAGTATATAAAATACGTTTCTTGGTTGAATCCGATAGCATATTTGAAAATTTCTTAATTAACATTTCAACAATTTTGCTATGCCCATTAGTAGCTGCCACATAAGTTATTTGAGAATAGAATTGGCTTTCTTGCTGCTTGTGATTTTGAATCATGTCGGATATAACCAAGTTTAAGCCAATACGCGCAGCATTTAAGTAAATTTGTTTTACAGGAAAAGCTCGAAGTTGGGAACGATAAACATTTAATATCATTAACACAATCAATTGATTTTGATATATCGTTGCTAAATCAATTGCTTGTGTTATCGTCGGTGTTGAGTTTTGAATCGCTGGGTCATCTATCAGCATTGAAATTAAATTGACATCATTTTTTCTGGCAGCATTTTTAAACAAGATACGTTTGGTGGTACTGTCAAATATATCCGGTTTTAAACTATAAATAAGCTTAACAATTTTGTATTTTCCTTGATCGGCGGCTTGTATACAAGCCATTCGAATATAGGATCTTATGTGTCGAAATCGATCATTAACTAAAACGGTCATTGTTTGTTGGCAATTTTCGCTAATCGCTAATTCAGCAATTGTTTTAAAGGAGAAATATAATTTATGATAAAATGTTTGTTGATGTAAGAATTTAACTAGGATGCTATCATATTTATTTTTTGCGGCTTTAAGCGCTGCGTTATGAATAGCTTTTTTCTTAAAATAAGTATGTGCGTGTTTTATAAGTAAATCTATTATGCCATCGTTTCCTTGAGCTGAGGCTGTGACTAACATCTCGTCAAGCACTTTTTGGGTTAGTGATAATTTGTATTTTACTAAAATATTTTCAACTAATGCATTGTTTTGTAGTAAGCAGGCATAAACAAAAGTATCATTAAGTAATTGTTGATTTTCAGCATCAAGAATTAAAAATGAATGCCCATTAGCAATAACAAACGCTTGCAAGGCTACCACTTTACTCGGCGTATCTAAATTAGTAGATTTGTTTAAAATATAATATACGAAATCTGAAAAATTTAAATTCTTTTTATTAAGTAAAGTGCTGCTAAATTTATGTGTTTTTTCAAAATAAACTTTAGCTTGATAGTACTCTGAATTGGATATACTAAGAGAAATATTAGGAAAATAATACTTTATTGCTTCGCGCCAAATCTGATTATCGTAAGCACAGTCGTAAATGTCTGTATTTGATTGCATACTGGTTAATAATGATTTTGGGAAATCTTCTAAATATATTAATTGTTTTAATATGCTTACTTGCATTTCAGGAGCAAGAGACTGCAAGGGGAAATGTGTTAACATTTACGGGCTATCCTTCTAAGCGGAAGAACTTACAGCATTTAGCAAATTTAATGGAGTTGAAAACAGAAATATCAAAAAACTCGTTTTCAGGCAAGGTTTTTAAATGGACCTGTAAAAAACAACAAGTTTTATCCGTCTCTTTGGCAATTTACAATGCTGCGTTATCATCTTATGGTTGCAACAACATGAATAATGGTCCCAAATTAACAGATATTGACAAAGCAATTTCAAAAGCAGATCCCTCTACTCTTCAAATGACTTCTAATAACCCTGCTATTAATAAAGCAAACATTGATGAGGTTATAGAAGAAATAACGACATCTTTTAAAAAAATAGTTATAAAAGATATGTTAACGGAAAGCTTAATGGAATTAGAAGGTGGGAATTATTTAGGTTTGCAAGAAATTTTAAAATATTTTAAAGATAGAAATCTCGATTTGTATAATCGGTTAGATAAAGTAGATTTTTCAATTCTAGGACAAGCGATATCGGGCTTGGTTTCGCCGGTACTTTCACTGCGTCATAATTTCATAACAACATCGAAATTAAATCAATTAATACCCTTTTTTGAAAACATGGAAGTAGAAAAATTATTTCTTGATATTAATCATATTGATAGCGAAGGTGGTATTAGCCTAGCAAAAATATTAAAATTGACTAAATTTAAAGCGCTTAGCTTGAGCCTAAATGAGCTTGGTTCAGGCTGTGCAAAAATGCTAGGACAGGGAGTGCGAGATAGTGTTATCGATAGTTTATGTCTAAGATATAATAATTTGGGTTTTTTTGGCGCAATAGAGCTTATGAAAGCATTGTCAGGTCCAACAAAAAGCAGCTTGCTCAATCTAGATCTAGGTGGAAATAAACTAGGGTCTTTTGGTTTATATCGCTTAGGACAATGGGTAAATAAAACACAAATCAGAACTTTAGACTTATCAGATAACAATTTAGGTACTCAAGGGTTTTTAGAATTATTGCAAGGCCTTAATGGCAACACCTTATTAGAAAAACTCATAGTGACAGAAAATAATATAGGGAATGATTCAGCACCAAAAATTGTAAGTGCTTTAAAAAACATTAAAAATCTTAAAGTACTCAATTTAGCTGCAAACAAAATTGGTGATACTTTGAGCATTGAACTCGCTCGTCATTTAAATGAATTTAATAATTTAAAAGAGCTCTATTTAGGTTCAAATAAGATTAGAGACTTAGGTGCTTGTGCTCTTGCTAAAAAGAGTCACGAAAGCAATTTAAAGTTACTTGCGTTAGGGAAGAATATAATTGGCGATCTCGGGGCGCAGGAGCTAGCGAAAAGCTTAAAATTTAATAAAATTTCAGACTTAGATATTCATGATAATCTAAAGTTGTCAGAACAGACACTTCAGTTATTTATCGACAATATCTCTGGTTCGATGCTAACTATACTTTCATTTTCTGGAAAAAGCGAAAAACTAAAATTAGCTATAAAATTAAATCATATGAAGCTACGATTAGAACCTTATTATGTTGCGAAATGTTTGGTTGATTGTATCCAAAATGAATCTCAGCATTTGCATTTAGTAAAAGATGTGGCAACTATCATCTTAAATTACTTGCCTAGTATGGTAACACAATCTAGGCCATTTTTTAGTGCCCAACGATATCTAGAAATTGCTGAAAATCAATTAGTAAAACAAAAAAACGCTACCATTAAAAAAAACGTATAATTAGCGAATTGTCATTCTTTGTAATACATCATCTTTTCTAATAAAGTAATGAAAGAGCGCTCCCAACACATGTAAACAAAAGATGCCTATTATAAAAAATGAACTCCAAACATGAATTTGATAAAAGATAGTTGCTAAAGATTCATTTTTAGTAAAAAGAAGCGGCATTTTAAACCAATTAAAAATGGAAATTTGCCGTCCCGAGAGATCAGACATCAAAATTCCCGTAATGGGTTGTAATAACATCATCGTATATAAAAAGAAATGGGTGAGTTTGGCAATTTTAACTTCAAACAAAGTCATCGTTTTTGGCATTATTGGCTGTGTGCCAACATAACGCCACACTAGCATGAGTAGCGCAAATAATAAAAGAATAACGCCAAGTGATTTGTGAAGTAAAATATATTGTAGTTTTTCAGGGGAATCCTTCGGAAAATATTCTCGTCGATAAACGAGAAAATATTGGATAACAAATAAAATAAAGATAGACCAATGCAATATCTTTGTTGGAAGGCTAAATTCTTTTTTGGTATTTATAATTTCCATATTTCTTCCATCCTACTAAGAAGATTACCAATTCTGGACTTCACAGATTTTGAGGCAATGATTAATAAATAACAAGTATATACTCGATCCACTTTAAAATTAGGAGTTTCAAGTCCGTCATTGCGAGGAGTCTGCGACGAAGCAATCCAGATTACATCTTGATATTTTCTGGATTGCTTC
>JAFECR010000035.1:19791-22838 GCA_018242045.1 Pseudomonadota bacterium
TTCAAAGTGGAAGCAGTATATACTTGCTAATCAATTGAAAGCGTCTCAGTGAGTGTCAATTAGGTAGAGTTTGAGATCTATTTAGCTACTGAACCAGCACATTTTTATATCTTAGTGTGTTCAAATATTATACAATTATAACAGTAAATTTAAGGTCCTCTCAGAAGCAAAATAATCAAGATATGCTCAACATGAAAAAATCAATTAAAATTATATTGTAAAATAGTAAGGGCTTAAGCATGGCAACAAATAGTGATTTAGAGTTAATTGTGAATTATATTCTTACTGCTTGGAACGATATTTTTAGCGACTATCAACAAGCACCACTTACATTAGTTTATGATCCTGTTTCTCAATTCAACAGTATTATCGCTGGTATTTGCCATATTGCTCATAACTATATGACATTTGAAAAAACCAATCCTGATGATCAAATACTGATTTATAATCCTGAGCAGTTCTATTCAACAAGTATTCAAAATCTTAATGATTTACCAGAAGTAGATTGTCTTATTTTATGTTCTTATCAAAGCGTGGAAAATATAAAATTTATCTTGTCTAAACTTAAGTCCGGCGGAATCGCTATCATACTTAATGAAGTATACAAAATTCCTGATACTGATATACCATTAATTTATAAACAATATTCAAACAAATCTAAAGATTACCATTCGCTTGACATATCAAAAGTAATACAAGCTTACATCAAAGTATAAAGATGCCCCTGCATAAGCCCAAATAATTTTAATTATTTTTTTGATTTTTCTTTGAATGATTTTGCCGTTGTTCGTCGAGGATAAGCTCTTTTTCTGCATTGCGATCAAGTTTTAATTTCATTCCCGCATGGTAGTATGGCGCGAATATCCAATTAGTTTTAAAGCGATAGTCATTAAAATAGGCCAACCAGCTGCTCGCAGCTTTATACCCTTTTTCAAAAGTATCATCCTTGGTAGAATTTTCTCCACTATTAAAATCGAGATGTTCTTCTGTTTTTTCGTAATACTTATTTCTTGTTTTGACTACAGCATATCCACTGAAAGCTATCGATAAACCAGCCATAATAGCGTGAGATAGGGGAAACAATAAGATCACCCCGCTAAAACTAGCTAGCCCCATAAAAGCACTAACCGTTAAAGGGTGTCTTGAAGGGGCTTTTATAAAGCGTATTACTGTCTTTAAGAAACTATCTAGATGCCGCTTCTTTTGATGATTTATATTTTCTTCAGGTGCAGGTATTGGGCAACCTGAAGAAGGAAACAAAGGACCTTGATAATCGTTTTTCTTCCATTGTTCAAAAGTTAGGTTTAATTCTTTTTTAATTGCATCTGGGCCATAAAATCCATCATCTAGATCGAAACTCAAATTATGGTTGCAAAACTTGGTCTTTTGGCCGTATTCAAGAAAAAAGCTCTTACCGCCTACTATACCAATGATAACTTGAGCGGTAGGTAAATCTAATGCAGATGAAATAGGCATTTCCTCGTGAACAAGACTCAATAATTGCCATGCTTCTTTTTGGGTGAGCGAAGTCAGTTTAGGCGCTAGTCTGCTAATTTCTCCCATATTCGCATAATCGCCAGTTCTAGTTAGAAATTTGAAATGATCGACCACCTCATTAGCAAGAGACTCAAAAAAAGGCCCAATTACGATTAATGGCTTAAATTGCGGAAAAACGCGTTTTAAAGAATCCTGCATCTCGAAACTTGTTGTGATTTGAAACTCGATATCTTGATTGGCTGCTTGTTTATAGGTTTTATTTTGCTGAATTTTCTTAATTAACTGTTTAAGATCTTTAATCTTCTTTCGATAAGGAATAATCCCTGCATAAATGGGTTTTTCTTCAATGGGTAAGTGCCCCAAATATTTAATTAGTCTTTCGACTAACATTGTGTTGCTTAATTTGAATTTGTAAATTGAAGTTCTAAGAATAGCCACTATAAACCCGCCAATCGTGTGTAAGCTGGCAAACAATATATCAAAAAAACACGTAATATTCAATCAAAGTATAAAAATAGGGGCTGTTGGTATTTAGCGCGCAAGCTCACCGCTGCTGCAATCAGCTCTAATCCTAAAGCTTGTCTACTCAATACGGGCGTTTCTCAACCTAGTTAAATAATTTAGCGTAATCCCAGCTGAGCTGGGATCTATAAGGCAGCAAAGTAGATTAGCCCAAATTTTCTCAAACGAGTTCGAATGAGATCGATGCTTTACCCAATGAGAAAGGTTTCACTAATTTGTATGTAATCTTGGAATATTATTTCCCTTGATAATGAGGACCTGATGAGGTTAAATCTTTTCTTGGTTATTGACTGAAAAGTTTAAAAATGATGCAAAATATTTCTCTTGGGCAAAAAATTGTTTTGCTTATTGTCTTAATTCTTATTGTTGTAATTACACTTTGTGTTTTTTATTCTAACAAAAAAACAACTGCTATCGAAACAACATCCTATTTTGCTTATGGTTCGAATATGGATGTAGATCAGATGAACTCAAGAGTTAAGTATAATGGAATGCCTCGCAATGGAAAGCTCAGAGGCTATAAATTAGTATTTAACATATTTTCACCAAACCGTAATTGCGGTGCAGGAAATCTTCAATACACGGGCAATCCTAAGAACATTGTGGAAGGTGTCGTTTACAATTTGACTTTAGATCAAATTACAGAACTTGATAAATATGAAGGTTATCGGGAAGAGAATGGCGAACTTTCAAATGATGTTTATGGTTACAAAAGAAAATCAGTAGAATTATTTGATGGTACTTTGGCTGAGATATATATCGCTATAAATATTGATCCACAAGATGCAGAACTTAAACCGTCCGTTGATTATCTGAAACATTTTCTTAAAGGAAGAACAAATGGATATTTGTCTGAAACCTATGTTAAATCGCTATTACGCATTAAAGTTAAAGAAGGTGGAAAATTATTAGATCATATTTGTGTAAATAAAAAAGAAGCCATATGTGCAGCCGTTTTGCAAGAGTAAATTCTTCTTTTTCTGACAAAGTGGTTGAGATGCGGTCATATACTGCTTCCACTTTGAATT
>JAFECR010000036.1:0-10289 GCA_018242045.1 Pseudomonadota bacterium
GAAACTCCTAATTTTAAAGTGGAAGCAGTATAGAAGCGGCGGATATTATCCTGGTCAAAAGTAATCCTCAAGATGTTGCAGCTATTATTGAGCTTGCAAAGGCAACTTATTCAAAAATGATCCAAAATCTTGCTTGGGCAACGGGATACAATGTAGTGGCACTTCCATTAGCGGCTGGTGTACTTTATAGAGGATATAATATTGTTCTAGATCCTGCACTTGGGGCTGTTTTAAATGTCTTTGAGTACAGTGATATGCGCAGCGAACTCACGATTACTCAAAATTAGGAATTAGCCACAGGGTACTGCTATAATTACCAGCGTTAACCCTAAAACAACCTCTCTTTTGTACTCTATTTTTTATATTAGATGCCGATAAAAGATAAAAACTTAAGTGAAACAATAAGCTATACACTTTTTAAGGTACATCTGAAAAAAGATGACCGCTCATTTTCAGGGAAGAATGACATGAAATTATCGTTTTTTGGGGCAACTGGCACCGTTACTGGATCTAAAAGCCTGTTACAACTGGGCTCGAAAAATGTTTTGATCGATTGTGGTCTTTTTCAAGGTTATAAAGAGCTGCGACTACGAAATTGGGACCATTTACCAATCAAACCAAGTTCTATCGATGCAGTTATCTTAACCCATGCGCATATAGATCATACTGGCTACTTACCATTGTTAGCAAAAAACGGTTATAAAGGCCCAATTTATTCCACACCTGCGACTAAAGATCTATGCTCAATTATGCTTCCAGACAGTGGGCATATTCAAGAAGAAGATGCAAATTTGGCCAATCGATATGGCTATTCAAAACATAAGCCAGCATTGCCGCTCTATACGCAAGAAGAAGCAGAAAAAGTTTTAGAACAATTCATTCCGTTGGAATTTAATAAAAAACATCCACTATTCGAGAGCAGCTATTTTTCATTTTCCAAAGCAGGTCATATTCAAGGCTCAGCTTTTGTCACTATTAATCATAAAAATACTTCTATCGTTTTTTCAGGTGATATTGGTCGTCCTTATGATCCAGTTATGCACGAGCCATCTATAATTGAAGCAGCGGATTACTTAGTTATAGAATCTACCTACGGTGATCGCTTGCATAATAAAGAAGCACCTGAACAGCAATTGGCAAGGGTTATTAAGGAAACAGCGAAACGAGGAGGAACACTTATCATTCCTTCTTTTGCAGTAGGGCGAGCGCAAAGCTTGCTTTATTACATTCATTTACTGAAAAGAAAAAATGCAATACCTGATATACCGGTTTTTTTAGATAGCCCCATGGCAACTCATGCTACAAAAATATTTTGCCGCTATCCTGATGAACTACGTTTAGATCAAAACCAATGTTATGATGTTTGCAAGGTAGCTACGTATATTCATACTGTTGAGGAGTCAAAAAATCTGGATAGTCAGCGTCTGCCGATCATTATCATTTCAGCAAGTGGTATGGCAACCGGCGGACGCGTGTTGCATCACTTGAAAGCTTTTGCGCCAGATAGTCGTAACACAATATTGTTTTCAGGATATCAGGCTGGAGGAACGAGAGGCGCCAGGATTGTAAATGGCGAGCGTGAAGTTAAGATCCACGGGCAACTAATACCTATCCGTGCCCAAGTTGAAATGATTGATAATATCTCTGCTCATGCAGATTATCAAGAAATTCTTCAATGGCTAGGTCAATTCAAATATCCCCCTAAAAAGGTTTTTATCAATCATGGAGAACGAGAAGCTGCATTAGCTTTAAAAACAAAAATTGAACAAACTCTTCATTGGCATTGCCTAATTCCCGAATATTTACAAACGGTGAATTTGTGAGCAAAAACAATAGTCATACCCTTTATTTAAAACAACTAGGTATTAATACCTATAAAGAAGCAGTCGTTTATATGCGTACGGATTGTCATATTTGTAAATCAGAAGGATTTGAAGCTCAAGCACGCATCAAGTTAAGGCATAAAAATCGATCGATTTTAGCTACATTAAACACCGTTGACACCGATTTACTGAGGCACAATGAAGCAAGCTTGTCTACATTTGCTTGGGAGACGCTAGGAGCAAAAGAGGGAGATGAAATTCGCATATCCCACCCAAAACTTCCTGAGTCTCTAAGCTATATTAGGTCAAAAATTTATGGCCATGATTTAAATAAGAATGAAATTAACATTATCATAAAGGATATCACTGAAGGTTTGCTATCGGATATCCATGTTGCAGCATTCATATCAGCATCAGGCAATGGCAGATTGAGTAAACAAGAGATTTTATACCTGACCGAATCGATGATTGATGCTGGTAATTCTTTGTCATGGTCTGCTCATCCCATTGTTGATAAACATTGTGTTGGAGGGTTGCCGGGTAATAGAACCAGTTTAATTGTGGTTCCCATTGTCACCGCATTCGGTTTGACCATGCCAAAAACATCTTCTCGTGCAATAACTTCTCCTGCAGGTACAGCAGACACGATGGAAGTGCTGGCTCCTGTTGATCTTGATTTAAGCAGAATGCGTAAAGTAGTTGAGCGTGAAAATGGTTGTATTGTATGGGGTGGATCAGTTTCCTTGAGCCCAGCGGATGATATCCTTATTCGAATAGAGCGAGCTCTAGTTTTAGATAGTGAAGGACAGTTAGTCGCTTCCATTTTATCAAAAAAAATTGCAGCAGGTTCAACGCACATTGTCATTGATATGCCCATTGGTCCCACTGCCAAAGTAAGAACCTTAGAAACAGCAAATTTGTTAAAGAGTTATCTTGAAACAATTGCTAAAGAATTTGGGATAACCCTTTGCGTTGTTTTTACTGATGGAACTCAGCCGGTGGGGCGTGGTATTGGGCCGGCGCTTGAAGCAAAAGATGTATTGATGGTTCTTCAAAATGCTAAAGAAGCGCCACAGGATTTACGGGATCGCGCGTTATCCCTTGCGGGATCGATTCTTGAATTTTCAACAAAAGTTAAGCAGGGAGAAGGGAGAGAAATAGCAGAAGCTATTCTAAATAGTGGCCAAGCTTGGCAAAAATTTCAAGCAATATGTCTAGCGCAAGGAGGGTTGTTTGAACCAACAACTGCTTCTTATACTCATACAGTACGCGCGAAACATATTGGTACAGTATCATCAATTGACAATCGATACTTTGCACGTTTAGCTAAATTAGCCGGTGCACCCAAATCGAAAGCAGCAGGCATTGAATTGCTTTCATCAATTGGAGCTAAGGTAGAAATAGGTCAACCGTTATTTATTATTCATTCAGAGACCAAAGGTGAATTGGATTATGCTGTAAATTACTTGGCGCGATTACGCAATCTAATTCAAATAAAGGTAAACGAATGAATACGCTTATCTTTACATTATATTCCTCTAGTACATTTTCACAGAATATTGTTAAACAGGTGCCTTGTAAGCCGGGAAGTATTGAAATCCGATCATTCCCGGATGATGAATCATACATAAAAATCAATTCGGATGTTAAGAACCAAAGAGTTATCTTTATTGCAACTTTAGATAGGCCCAATGATAAATTGGTACCGCTTATTTTTGCGGCAGAAACCGCAAGAGCATTGGGGGCGAGCGAAATTGGGCTAATTGCGCCCTATTTGGCTTATATGCGTCAAGATAAACAATTTGAAGAAGGGGAAGGAATTACTTCCAAATTCTGTGGGAAAATGCTTTCAAATTATTTTAATTGGATTCTTACAATTGATCCTCATCTACATCGGTACCACTCACTGAATGAGATCTATAGCATTCCATCCCATGTATTACATGCGACAATTCAAATCTCTAATTGGATTATGAGCAATATTCCAGATTGTCTAATCATTGGCCCTGATCAAGAAAGTGCGCAATGGGTGACTGAAATAGCCAAAATGGTTCAAGCACCTTTTGTTATATTAGAAAAGAGAAGAAAAGGTGACAAAGAGGTTGAGATCTCAATGCCAAGCATAGACAAATACAAAAATCTTACGCCTGTTGTATTAGATGATATTGTTTCCACGGCCAAAACAATGATTGAAACGGTTAAACTTCTTAAAAATCTAAAAATGAAGTCTCCCATATGTATAGCAGTTCATGCTGTTTTTGCAGAAGACGCTTATTCTGAACTGATGAATTCTGGGGTTGCAAAGATAGCAACTTGCAATACAATAGAGCATCCTTCTAACATGATTGATGTTGGTGAAGCAGTTGCTCGTTATTTTAGTGCGACCATGAATAATTAAACCTGGAAAGACTATGCAAGATAGCCTAATATCATTGACAAACCTTTCGCATCAAGAAATCTTTCAAAGATTAAAAAGTTCTGAAAATGGATTAAGTGGTTTTGATGTTGGACAAAGAGTAAAGGTATTTGGGTACAATGAATTATCTAAAGCACGCAAACATTCTATAGTCATTGAGTCTCTTAAACGATCCGTAAATCCACTTGTTGCAATTTTATTAATTTCTGCTTTCATTTCTGGCTTAACCGGAAACGCTATTAGCGCATCAATTATTATTTTAATGGTGATTTTAAGTGTCGTTATTGATTATGTACAAAGTCATCGCTCTTTTTTAGCCATTGAGCGATTGAAAGAAAAAGTAGCATCCACAGTAACAACAATGAGAGATAACAAGTGGGAAGATATTTTAGCGCGTCAATTAGTACCAGGGGACATTATTCATCTAAGCGCTGGAGATTTAATTCCGGCAGATTCGATATTACTAACTGCCAAAGATTTACACGTTCAGCAAGCAGCTTTAACCGGTGAATCTTTGCCAGTTGAAAAGGAAAGCAATCCCAACAAGGAGGTTGCGAATCTATTTGAAGCAATAAATGCTGTTTTTTCAGGCTCCTCCGTAGTGAGTGGTACCGGTACAGCAATTGTTGCATCCACAGGATTAAATACTGAACTGGGAAAGATTGCAAAAAGCTTAAATCTTCGCCCACCTCGAACTGAATTTGAAGAGGGCATAGTGAGATTTGGTTTGTTCATAGCCAAAACGATATTGTTTCTTGTTCTTTTTGTGTTTGTGGCAAGCATTTATTTTAAACGCGACTTATTAGAGTCTTTGTTATTTGCTGTTGCACTTGCGGTAGGTTTAACACCTGAATTTCTACCTATGATAACTACAGTAACACTTGCAACAGCGGCTGTTAAAATGGCTCGCAAAAAAGTCATTGTTAAAAATTTAGCCTCAATGCAAAATTTTGGCAGCATTGATATTCTTTGTAGTGACAAGACCGGTACCATTACCAGTGGTGAGATGAATCTAACAAAATGTGTTGATATTCAAGGAAATTCATCTGAAAAAACTCTATTGTTTTCCTATCTCAATAGTCTGCTGCAATCTGGAATAAAAAATCCGATGCACGAGGCAGTTTTACAGCATGTCAATATTAATCCATTAGATATAGCAATTTTGCGACATGAGCATCCTGATGTACAGCCGTATCATAAAGTTGATGAACTTCCATTTGATTTTGAAAGGCGCCGTTCCACTGTTGTCGTAGATAAAAATGGTTCCCATATATTAATAACAAAAGGTGCACCCGAGACCATTTTAAAACTTTGTATTAATTTTGAACTGGATGGTCAGATTCAGCCACTAGATCATGCTGTCTATAATCAATTTGAAAATTTATATAAATCATTCAGTGCTCAAGGATATAGAGTATTGGGGGTAGCATATCGACAAGTTACCCCACAAGCAGCCTACCATATCAGTGATGAATATGATCTTACTTTATTGGGGTTTTTAGTTTTTTCAGATCCTCCTTTAACAGATGCGGCTGAGGTTATTAGTGAATTAAAGAAAGAAGGGGTTAGCGTTAAAATCCTTACTGGAGATAATGAACTTGTTGCTCAAACTATTTGTCAGCAAGTAGGTATCAATCCTGAGCGGATCCTACTAGGAAATGACCTTGATCAAATGAGTGATCAAGAATTAATGATTAAAGCTGACGAAACAATGATTTTTGCACGAGTGATGCCTGAACAGAAGCAGAGAATTATTACAGTGTTGAGAAGGCATGGGCATATTGTTGGATATATTGGAGATGGAATTAATGATGCACCTTCTTTACATATAGCAGATGTAGGTATTTCTGTTGCGGGCGCAGTCGACGTTGCAAAAGAATCGGCTAGCATTATTTTGTTAGAACATAATCTGAAAGTGTTACTTGATGGTATTTTGGAAGGAAGAAAAGCTTTTGGTAACATAATGAAGTATCTAATGATGGGTACAAGTTCCAATTTTGGCAATATGTTTAGCATGGCGGGTGCAATATTATTTTTGCCTTTTTTGCCCATGCTTCCAATGCAAATTCTACTTAATAATTTACTGTATGATATTGCTCAGTTAACAATCCCTACCGATCATGTTGACGAAACATTTATTAGAAAGCCTCGTCACTGGGATATAGATATTATTCGGCGTTTCATGCTTTACATTGGGCCTATTAGCTCAATTTTTGACTTTTTAACTTTTTATGTGATGCTAAGCTTTTTTAAAGCGTCAGAATCGTTATTTCAAACAGGTTGGTTTGTTGAGTCACTAGCCACACAGACTTTAGTAATTTTTATTATTCGAACTGCAGCAAGCCCTTTAAAAAGCCGTCCCAGTTGGCCCCTATTTTTGAGCGTTAGCGCTGTGGTGGCAATAGGCATTTTCTTACCATTTGCTCCTATAGCATCCTTGCTTGGTTTTGTAAAACTACCATTTTACTTTTTTGTTTTTTTGGTAATTTCGGTCATTTTGTATTTATTTTTAGTGCAAATTGTTAAGAAAAAATTAATGTGGAAATGGTTTGAATAAATAAGGAACAATTATGCGGGCAATGGTATTAGATCAAGTGGGGAAGAGCTTAAAGCTTCAAGAAGTGCCTATTCCTACCCCTAATGCGGATGAACTGCTTATTCGTGTCAATGCTTGCGGTATCTGCCGTACTGATTTACATATCATTGATGGTGAACTGAAGAATCCTAAGCTTCCTCTTATCCCAGGACATCAAATAATAGGGGTAGTAGAAGCCTGTGGACCTTCTGTTGATGCCTTTAGTGTTGGCCAACGGATAGGTATTCCTTGGCTAGGAGGCAGCTGCGGCCATTGTCCTTATTGTATGCAAGGCCAAGAAAATCTTTGTGATGAAGCAAAATATACGGGCTATCAATTAAATGGTGGATTTGCTGAGTATTGTGTTGCCAATAGCCGATTTTGTTTCCCTGTCCCTCTGAATTATCCTGATCTTCAAGCAGCCCCCTTATTTTGTGCGGGGTTAATTGGTTATAGAGCACTGAATAAAATCGCTGCAGCCCATCGCGTAGGATTTTATGGCTTTGGCGCCAGTGCACATATTCTAAGTCAATTGGCTGTTTATCAAGGGAAAGAGGTTTATGTCTTTGTTAAAAAGGGTGATCTAAAAGGTCAAGAATTTGCGAGAAGCCTAGGAGCGATGTGGGCTGGCAGCTCAGATGAAATGGCACCAGTTCTTTTGGATGCAGTCATCATTTTTGCTCCCGATGGTGCATTGATCCCTTTAGCATTAAAAAATATTCGAAAGGGAGGCACTGTGGTGTGCGCTGGCATTCATATGTCAGACATTCCTTCATTTCCCTATGAAATATTGTGGGGTGAAAGGCATATTTGTTCTGTGGCAAATTTAACACGAAAGGATGGTGAGGTATTTCTTAAAATTGCGCCTCAAATTCCTATAAAAACCCAAGTGAATGTTTACCCTTTAGAAAAAGTAAATGAAGCATTGGAAGATTTACGAATGGGGCGATTTTCAGGTGCAGGGGTCATTCAAATCTAATTTAAGGAACGATTGCAACTTTGATAACCCCATCTCGCTGATTAGCGAATAATTCATAGGCTTCTTCAATTTGATCTAATTTAAATCGATGTGTCACTAAGGGCTTTAAATTAACCCTGTTTGATTGGATTACACTCATCAACCGTTTCATCCGTTCCTTACCTCCTGGACAAAGCGTGGTGACTATTTTGTGATCCCCTAATCCTGCAGCAAATGCTTCAACTGGCATAGTTAATTTACCAGAGTAGACGCCGAGGCTAGATAGTGTTCCACCCGGTTTCAGAATGCGCAAACAATTTTCAAAAGTTTCTTGAATACCTAATGCTTCCACCGAAACATCTACTCCCTGACCATTTGTTTGCTTCATGATTTCTTCAATAGGATCCGTCTTGGAAAAATCAATCGTGATATCTGCTCCTAATTGTTTAGCCACTTCCAGTCTCTTTGTTATATTATCAACGACGATGATCTTGGTCGCGCCTTTTAGTTTCGCCCCAGCGGTGACACAAAGTCCAATGGGGCCTTGAGCAAAAATGGCTACAGTATCTCCAATTCTAATTTGGCCATTTTCTGCGCCACCAAATCCTGTACTCATAATATCAGGGCACATAAGTACCTGTTCATCAGTAAGATCGTCGGGTACGGGTGCTAGATTAGCCATTGCAAACGGGACGAGGAAGTATTCAGCTTGGCATCCATCAATGCTATTACCAAAACGCCAGCCCCCAATGGCTTTACCGCCACATTGAGCCTGGTGATTATCTAAACAAGAATAGCATTGCCCGCAGGGAGTAATTGCGCCAACTATTACGCGTTGACCAATTTTATAACCAGTGACCGCCGAACCTAGTTCATGAATAATGCCTACTGGTTCATGACCAACGATTCGGCCAGGATCAACGGGATACTCACCTTTAAGAATATGAACATCAGTACCGCATATTGTTGTTGTGGTAACTTTAATGAGTGCATCAGTAGCGCCTACTTTTGGAATTGGCTTTTCTTGAAGCTCAATTTTTCCTGGTTTTATAAACACGGCTGCTTTCATTGTCTTCATGTTGTATTCCAAGTAGCTTGTTAAATTGAGCAAAGATCATCTTAAATAAATATAGACTCTTGGTCTATTCTTAACATCAGTAACTAAGCTTTTGCTTAAGTGCGTTGGCTTTGTATTCCAGTTAATTAACTATAGATAATGAGTAGGTTGAACATGAAAAAGCACAAAGAACATTTAAAAGATAGGGCATCTAAAAAACGAGGTAAAGGATCTGCTGAATCTGGGGCGTCTATTAAGCGTGTAGATCCTAATGATTTAGGTGATCCTCGCGGAAGTCGATCTCCTCGTGGAGATAGGCCTTCTGAAATACATGAGAAAGGAGATAAAAAAAGACCCTATAAAAATAAATAACAGAGTTTTTTTAATGGCAATTGTTTCTTCGACTGTGATTAACGAGCTCAAATCAACAATTAAAGCCATTGCTGTATCTGGCAAAGGGTTACTCGCTGCTGATGAAAGTACGGGCACTATATCAAAACGTTTTAATGCATTGAATATTGCTTGTACAGAAGAATCTCGTAGAAACTATCGTGAATTATTATTAACCACCCCATCATTGGAAAAATATATTTCCGGCGTTATTTTGTATGAAGAAACTTTATATCAAAAATCAACTCAAGATATCTCCTTTCCTGAATTATTGATGCAAAAGAAAATTATACCAGGAATAAAAGTAGATAAAGGCCTTATCCAACTTCCTGGGACTGATGAAAAATCAACACAAGGTTTAGATGGCCTGTTTGAACGTTTGAAAGATTATAAAGCTCAAGGAGCACGCTTTGCAAAGTGGCGTGCTATTTATTCTATTGCAAAAAATACACCATCTAGGCTTGCAATACAAACAAATGCAGAGGATTTGGCTCGATATGCTGCCATTTGCCAAGAGACGGGTATTGTTCCTATCATAGAACCTGAAGTTCTGATCGATGGTGATCATACTTTGGATAGGTGTTTTAACGTTTCTGCAGAAGTATTGCATACGGTATTTCATAAACTTTATACTCATAAAGTTTTGCTTGAATGCGTTATATTAAAACCGAGTATGGTTACGCCAGGAAATAGTTGTTTGCAACAAATAAGTCACCAAGATATTGCTGAGGCAACTATCTCTGTGTTAAAACAAACTGTTCCCTCTGCTGTTCCTACCATTAATTTTCTTTCAGGCGGGCAATCACCTCTGCAAGCAATCCAAAACCTCAATGCAATGCATCAAAATAAGACCATATTACCTTGGAACTTGAGTTTCTCTTTTGCGAGAGCATTGCAAGAACCATGTATGAATGCTTGGCTAGGTAAAGCAGAGAATAGAAACATGGCACAAGAGATTTTTTCTAAACAGGTAAAATTGGCTAGTCTAGCAAGCGTTGGTAAATATGAACATGGTTTGGAAAGTAAGCAAAAATAGATAAGACTGCATTATATACTCGATCCACTTTAAA
>JAFECR010000036.1:10371-13205 GCA_018242045.1 Pseudomonadota bacterium
TTCAAAGTGGAAGCAGTATATATCTGAGGTTTGAAAATTAACTTATTTTCTTCTCAGCAATGATTAAGTTCTCATCACTGCTGCTTCGAATTGAAAAACCCATATTCAGTGCTAATTTTTTCATATTTTGGTTATTAGCAAGGATCTCACCTTGCAATATTTTTACGCCTTTAATTTTTGCCACATATAATAAATTAATTAATAGAGTAGTTCCTATCCCTTTACCTTGCCATTCATCTGCAACTGCAATGCTGAATTCTGCAGTTTCTTTGTTAGGATCTACTATGTATCGAACAACGCCTATACATTTTTCGTGTCCATTTTGTAGAATAGAGGCAATTAAAGCCATGTCGCGGTCATAATCCAATTGAGTGAAGTGAAATAAAGTAGAAAGCGAAAGTTCTTTTACGCTTCCCATAAATCGAAAATATTTTGATTCTGAAGAGAGTTGTCGTATAAATTCTTGATCTATTTCTGCATCTTCTAGTCGTATAGGACGAATACAGATATTTGTTCCATCGGCTAATTGCCATTGTTTAACTAAATAGCTTGGATAGGGATGAATAGCCATATGCTCGTAAGGAGTTAAAGCTGGCGTATTAAAATCAACTACAATTCTTGCATCTACTGCAATTGCACTATGTTCATTGACAATAAGCGGGTTAATATCCATCTCCCTTATTTGCGGTAATTCGCATACCATTTCTGATACTTTTAACAAAATACCAATAACCGCTTCCATTTGAACTTTTGGCATATTACGGAACTTACCAAGAAGTTTTGATATTTTTGTTTGGCTAATTAAGCTTTCAGCTATATACCGATTAAGAGGAGGCAAAGCAACAGCACGATCTTTGATGACTTCAACAATGGATCCTCCTGCGCCAAAGGAGATAACTGGGCCAAAAGTGGGATCACGGAATACCCCAATCATTAATTCTCTATCATTAGGCTCTTTGCGCATATGTTCAATAGTGACACCTAAAAGTCTTGCCGATGGTTGTAATTCCTTAGCCCGTTCAATCATTTTTTTGAATAGTTCGCGAACTGCTTCCGCATTCGTAATATTAACTTGTACGCCACCCACATCTTGCTTATGAGTAATATCGGGGGAGTTAATTTTCATTACCACAGGAAACCCCAATGACTCGGCAGCAATTAATGCCTCATTCGCAGACCGTGCCTCCATCGTTAGGGTCGTGGGGATTTCAAAAGCAGATAAAATAGCTTTAGACTCAATCGAGGTTAATACTTTTCTATTTTCACCAAGCGCAGATTCAATGATCATCTTAGAGCCAACACTGTCGCCCTTACTTTGGAATGGTATAGGCGGGGGGATTTGCATTAATAACTGTTGATTATGGTGATAATTTGCTAGATAAGAAAAAGCTTCAATAGCTGACTCGGGGGTGGAAAATGAAGGTATATTATTTGAAGAGAACAAATCTCTAGCTGATTTTACTTGTTGTTCCCCAAACCAGCAAGTTAATATAGGCTTTTCATTTGTTTGCGCAATGGAAATAATTTCTTTGGCGACTTCATCTGGTTGCGACATGGCAACGGGGGTCAGTATTGCTAATAAACCATCAACATTGGGATCCTCTAAGCATACTGTAATCGCATCAGAATAACGTTTAGGAGAGGCATCTCCCAGAATATCAACAGGGTTTTGGCGAGACCAATATTTGGGTAAAACCTTATCAAGAGAAGTTATCGTGCTTTTGCCCAATTTTGCTACTGCAATCTCTGAACGTGAGGATTGATCTGCCGCCATAACACCTGCGCCACCGCCGTTTGTGACGATAGCTAAACGATTGCCTGACACTTGAAATTTTTTGGATAATATTTCAGCTGCAGTAAATAATTGTTCAATAGTGCTAACCCGTACCACGCCAGCTCTTTTTAGTGCAGAATCAAAAACATCATCATATCCAATAAGTGCACCGGTATGTGATATGGCTGCGCGCGAGCCTTCCGGTTCAGAGCCTGCTTTAATTACGACAATGGGTTTTTTACTTGCCGCAACACGTAAACCGCTTATAAAGCGTCGTGCATTATGTACACTCTCAATGTATAACAATATGCTTTGAGTATGCGGGTCCAAAGCGAGGTAATCTAGAATATTACCAAAATCAAGATCAATGGCATTGCCTAATGAAAATAATGAAGAAAAACCAATATTTCTTGCACTCGCCCAATCTAAAATTGAAGAAAGAATAGCGCCTGATTGAGAAATAAGTCCAATGTTGCCCGGTATTGCAATAGAGTTACTAAAGGTAAGATTTAATTTGAGATGGGGTAGCATCATCCCTAAACAATTTGGGCCCAGAATATGTATGTTCTGCTTTGATGCTATTTCTTTAATTTTTTGCTCTAAATGAGTTCCTTCATCACCTGTTTCATTAAAACCCGCTGATATGATAATGACATTATGTATTCCTTTATTGGCACATTGATTGAGAATATCTGGTGTCGTGGCAGCAGGGGTTACAATGACAGCAAGATCGACCGGGGAGGTTATGTCCTCAATCGAAGGAAATGCAGTTTTATCCAGTACAGTTTTGTGTTTAGGATTAACAGGGTAAATAGCACCGGAATATCCTCCCTCAATGAGATTTTTGAAGACTTTCATCCCAACCGAGTTAAGTTTTTCGCTAGCGCCAATGACCGCTATGGAACTAGGGTTAAAGAATGTTTCTAAACTGTGAATCACTACAAATCCCTGTTTATTTATTTAGATATTAATTTTGGAGTTATGCTTATGGTTAATTGTAGGCAGGTTTGTAATGGCTTGCGGTGGTGTAAGGAAGTGTAAAGGTTACGTAATTCGTTGA
>JAFECR010000037.1 GCA_018242045.1 Pseudomonadota bacterium
CGGCAAGTGAAGGTATTTTCATGCTAATCACCAAAGCATAAATTTAAACTGGAAAGCTATATACTCGATCCACTTTAAAATTAGGAGTTTCAAGTCCGTCATTACGAGGAGTCTACGACGAAGCAATCCAGATTACATCTTGATATTTTCTGGATTGCTTCGCTAAAAGCTCGCAATGACGGAACTCCTAAATTCAAAGTGGAAGCAGTATATATCATGCTTTGGTTAAAAAATTATTAGCAGCTTTAATCGCTAACACGAAAACAAGACACCTTCTTTCTGGCAGCGATGATGTTTGCAATTTTTGCTTTGTTTCGTGCTTCGCCGTTTAAAGCGAGCACTTCTTTAAAGGCTGAAATTTCAAATTGTTTATATTGAATTAGCTGAGTGCGCGAAATATAGGGTTCAATATCTCTTAAGGGTTTAATAAAGGTGCGAGTCGTATTTACACTGAAATTTTCCGCTAATTTTGTCAATTGTTTATCATAGGCGTTACAGTCAGAGTCAAAGCGTTGATCTGGAGTTTGCTGGCAGCGAAGAATAGCCGTTTTTAAAGCCAAACCTGAATGATAAAGCGCAAATAATGTCGCTGCCATAGCAAAGCCTGATATAAGCGATACTATCATTAAAGTTGCTTTTGTTGTTGAAAGGGTAATACCTGCGTTTAACAATAATGCCATCATAAGAGGCAAACCGCCACTCGCGGCAATCATAAAACTGAATAAAATTGTACTCACAAGGGCGGTGGCAAGTTTAATTAACCAAGTTTTTTCACTTGGGGCAGGCTTCTTGACTTGAGATTTAATCTCAGCGTTAGAGATATCCTTTTGTGGTTTGCTATCATCTTTCGTAATGTTTGTAGCTGTTATTGTGATACTTGAATTTGGCATATTTAAAGAAACGGTGATAGGGGGTGTGTTTTGACTCGCTAGCATTTTTGTGTACCAAAAGGGAAGAAGAAATCTGTCTTTTATTTTCGGTGAAATAACAGTCAGAAAATTATTATTACAATTTAATAATTTTAATCTTGTGCAATTATCTAAAGATTCAGGCAATATTTGCAGTTGATTATAACTACATTCGAGTTCTCGAAGTCTTGCGCAGTTACCAATAGATTCGGGTAAGGCCTTAAGTTGGTTGTGGTTGCAGTAGAGTTCTTCTAGAGCCAAACAGTTACTAATAGATTGAGGCAGAAATAACAAGTTGTTGTTGTAACAATATACATTTTTTAGGTTTTGGCACTTACCAAGGGAATCAGGTAACGTTTGCAGTTTATTCCCATAGCAACGAAGCGTTACAATTGATTGGCAATTACCCAATGACTTAGGTAAATTTTCTAGGTTATTATTGGCACAATCTAACAAGGTCAGGGCTAAACATTTTCCAAGAGATTCTGGCAACGATAGCAATTTGTTGCTATAGCAATTTAATACGCGTAATTCCTGGGATTCACCAAGCGATTCAGGTAAAGTAGTTAATTCGTTCCTATCGCAACTCAGCTCTCGCAGCGCCCCACGCTTACAGAGCGATTCTGGCAATGTTTTGAGGCGATTTTTACCGCAATTTAGCTTAAGCTCCTTACATTGATTAAGCGATTCGGGTAACGTTTCCAGTTGATTGTCAGAACATTCTATTTTTGTGAGATCTTGGCAATTACCAAGTGCTTTAGGTAAAGCTTGTAGCTTGTTATTAGAACAAAATAACCCTTGTAATTTCTGACATTCGCAGAGTGAGTCAGGCAAACTTTGCAGTAGATTATCATTGCAATATAATCTTTTCAGTGCCTCGCACTTGCCAAGAGCGTTAGGTAAGGTACGGATTTGGTTTTTACTGCAATCCATAGTTTCTATTTCTTTCCAAAAATTTTCGAGTTCTTTGTCGGTGAATAGGCTTTCTGGAAATCGAGTAATATATGACGAACTACAATCAAGATAGGGGACGTTTACTTCAATATGTTTTTTAATAAGTGTAGCATTCAAGTGTTCAAGTACATTGTGTCTTTTTTCTAAAATATCTAAGTCAATGCGATGGTCTTCATTTAACGATCTGAGAAGATTGACGTTTTTTTGGATATCGTCATCTTTGGGCAGGTTCTCAATATTAGTTATAAAATTTCGTATCTCTTGCGCCTGAATGTTTGCTATGCGATTAAATTCGACAATAAAGCGTGTATAGCACCAAGTATCGCTAGCATCTTCGGAAGATAATACAGACACCTTCCTATCAATGGCTTTTAAACGATTTAGAAAACGCATTACTACTTTGTTTGAGGTTGCAGCCACGTTAAAAGCTTTACAAGTGGTACGCAAAGCAAAAGCGTCTTCTTGAGAGAGGTATTTAAATATCGGTTGAAGAAAATCCTGGTGTAAATTAAGCATATAGCATCCACACTTGTAATGATTATTGTGAGTAACTTAACATATTTATAAGCCTACCTCAAGCCCAGGACTTAGTAAGTCAAATGATTATTTAATGGGAGCTATTTTGTGAGTGTAGGGGCTAAATAGTAACGGCGAGTAATTCTTTATTATTTTGCACATAGCGTTGGAGGCGATTAATCTCTTTGTTTAGCTCAACCACCAAAAAATTAATATTATCGTATTCTTTTTGGGCAATCGCTGTTTCTACACTGGCGACAGCGGTTTTAAGCGCGGGAACCCCACAATAACAACAGGCACCATGCAAACGATGTACATGTTCGCGCATATTTTTATAATCTTTTTTGGTAAAAGATTGATTGATTTGTGTTTGTGCTGATTTTAAGCTATCTACTAATCCCATTAACATGTCTTTTGCTAGTGAACTTTTATTGGCTGCGAGTTTGAGGGTCAATTGCCAATCAACAGGGATCCTTGGTTTTTCTTGTTGGGTATTTTGGTGTTGTTCATTGCTGTTTTGGGAATGAATTAGTATTTTCTTTGTCCATTGTTCGATAATACGTTGGAGATCTTTTTCATCGATAGGTTTGGTAAGGTAATCATCCATGCCAGCGCGTAGTACAGCTTCTTTTTCAGTCGTCAAGGCATGCGCTGTAAGCGCAATAATAGGGATATGGGAGCCTGGGTCTTCTTCACCCCGGATCCTGTTAGTGACTTCAATGCCATCGATGCCAGGCATTTGAATATCCATAAAAATTAAATCATATTTTTTCTTTTCAATGAATTGAAGCGCTTCATAACCATTATTAGCACAATCGGCACTCACGCCTAAATTCTCAAGTAAAGCAGCAACTAATTTCAAATTAGAGGGATAATCGTCAACCGCAAGTACAGAAATTTGATTTGAAACTTCAAGCAAGTTACTATCACTTGGATATTTTAAATCTTTTGAAAGAGATCCCACATCAAGATCGGTTGACTTTGGAATAAGCACCTCCACTAAGGCATCATGTAATTTTATTCTGCGCACGGGTTTTGCAAGATAGACAGCGACCCCGGCGTTTTGCATGGCTTCGTCAATGGATTGATCGGTTGTATTTGCCAGCACACAGACACGGCAATCAAATTTATCTGCTGCAAGTCGAGTGAGATCTTCAATAAAAGTGCTTTGCTTATCAAGTTGATTGATCCCAATTATTATCATATGAAAAGGGTGTTGATTTTCCATTGCATTTTTAAGGGTATCAACAATTTGATCAGGTTCTGCTATTTCAGTGACGGTTGTTCCCCAAGCAGAAATTAAGTGGTTTAAGCTAAGTCGTGTTGTGGCATGAGGCTCATGTACTAAGATCCGATAATTTTTAAGCAAAGGATGATAAAGATCGGGGCTAAAATCGTGTACTTTACTGGCTTTAAAGGTAAACCAAAAAGTTGAACCTTTGCCAGCTTCTGACTCAACGCCAATTTCTCCGCCCATTTGTTGAACTAAGCGTTTGGAAATTACTAAGCCAAGCCCTGTTCCGCCAAAACGACGTGTCGTTGTTGAATCGGCTTGGGTAAAAGCTTGAAAAAGTGATTTTTGTTCATCGATGGAAAGGCCAATCCCTGAATCAGTGATGCTGACACAGATAATCACATGGTCGTTCATCTCTTTTTCTAACATGATTCTGACCACTACATTGCCTTTTTCTGTGAATTTAATGGCATTATTAACAAGATTGGTCATTATCTGTTTCAAGCGTAAATGATCGCCAATAATTCTTTCAGGCACATCGGTATAAATCATCGGCACCAGTTCAAGTCCTTTCTCATGGGCATTGGGTGCCATCAGTATTAAGGCATCTTCAACACATTCACGCAGATCCATAGGTAGTTGATCTAATGATAACTTACCGGCTTCTATTTTTGAGAAATCTAAAATATCGTTGATAATGGAAAGCAAACTAAACGCCGATTTATGAATAGTGGATAAATAATCATTTTGTCTGATATCCAGTTTGGTTTTCATCAATAAATTAATAAAACCGATAACCCCATTTAGCGGCGTGCGAATTTCATGGCTCATGTTTGCTAGAAATTCAGATTTAACGCGGCTGGCAGTTTCTGCTTCTTTTCTTGCCATTTCAAGTTCAATATTTTGAATTTCAATGGTTTCTAAAGTTTGCCGCAAATCTGCGGTGGCTTGTTCTACGCTTTGTTGCATTTCTTCATGGGCTGCTTTAAGTGCAGCGGCCATGGTATTAATGCCCGCTTCTAAATGCCTTAGTTCGCTGCGCGCATTTGTATAGACACGGGTGTCAAAATTGCCGTTTTTAATTTTTTCTACCGCACTGGCCATTTGTAAAATGGGCCTTGTCACATCGCGCCCCATTCTAAAAGCAAAGATCCCGCTAATACCAAGACCAATCATCACAATGATGCTGCAGGCAAAAAGCACTTGATATTGGCGTATGGTGGTGGTCATACGCCCCAGCTCAATACTGATCCATCCTAAAACGCTGTCGTGATTTGCCCCAAAATCGTAAGGTGATTCAACATAAGCATAATCTTCAATAATGACATCTCGCATGGTGACAGGGACAGTAAAAAGCAAGGAATTACCGGTATCGGCCATGGTGATACCATGAGATTGATCGCTCACCGATAAAATATTGGTTGGTGTTTGTTGTTCATGTCCTGCGTGAGCTAATAATCGACCATCTTTATCAAAAATAGCCACTGAGCGAACTTCTGGTTCTGACAAAGCATCATTGGCAAGTCGTTGTAGGGTATGGGTGTTGCCAGAAAATACCCCATATTCACTGGCAGGGGCCATTTGTAGCGCAATCGCATAACCCCGGTCTCTTAAGGCTTTTTCTAAGTCCTGAATACGGGTGCTGGTAAAATAGGCGCTCAGAAGCAGTGATATTGTGATAGTAGGTACTAAGGTGAGAAAAAGTACCCTACTTTTTATTCCCCATTCGTTAACCATTCGCTTTTCTTTCCATTTTTTCTAGGGTTTGTTTTAAAGCGTCCTCATCAGCAATGACTAAGCCTAAAGTATGAGCGACATGATAATTAACTTCGACTAAAAATTCGTTAGGATATTGAGGCGCTGGAAGTTGTAAATTATTTTTTAAAATAGCCATAATTTGCACAGCTGTTTGATCGGCCAGTTGCTTGGTTGAAGAATAAACGGCCCCAAGTGCCCCATGGTTCACGTAGCTTTTGGAATAACCAATAATAGGAACTCGCTTATGAAAAGCGGTGAGTAACATACCACGGGTTGTTTTATTGTTATATATACGATTATCTGGGAGAGCTAACACAATATTGACATCATCAAGGAGCCCATCTAATACTGCAACTGGATTTTCAAAATTGTTAACATTGACGGTGGTTAGTTTCAACCCTTTTTTGCTTGCAAATTTTTGTAACCTCTCTTGATCTGAAAGCGAATTCGTCCCTAATAAAATACCAACATTATTTTCAGTTTTTGGATTGGGAAGCAAGGATTTTAGTAGATTCAATTGTCGTTCTAAAGGTTGATCTAAATAAATAACCGAATGTGGATGTTTTGGATCATTTAGATGTCTACCATGAGTTTCTAACTGCGATTCAAAAGACTTCTTTCGAGTTAAGACACTTAAAACCGGAAGGGAAGTATCTAATTTTAGAATTTTCGTTAATGCTTCTGTACCAATGGTGACGATAAGACAGCTTTTATGATGTTGGGCTAGAAACGTGGGATTAGGAATATTATCCGCAATAAAGTGAATAGGCTTTGGCTCAAGTGTAGGTTGGGCATACAATGCGGCTTCTATCCGATGAACCATGGCAAAGTGACTATTACTTGACACGATTATGATTGAGTTGCAACGACAGGCAGCGTCAATTTGATTTGGGTGCAGTGCGACAATGTATACCAGGGCAACCCAGGTTCGAAAATGTTTTAGCATTCAGGACTTATACCGTTGACAATAAATATTCGCAAGAACTAATGGCAAATAAATTGTTGGATGCTAAACTAAAAATGTTTTCCTAACGATTCCAATTTGATAAAAGAAGAAAAGGAGTTTTGAGGTGGGGCGAGATAATTTAATGATGTTAGCGGCCCTGGCTATTGTGGCAATACAAGGATGTCGCTGGAACGATGATTTTCGCTCGCGTGAGCAACCAACCTATCTGCAGCAACCTCAATATTTAGAACCGCCACCAAGCCCAACCTTAAATGTGGAATCAGAAGATTATCAAGGGAATGATACTGGTCAAACAGCGCAAGAAATAAGGGAGACTCCGCTCCCAGATATTGATGGCTTATCCCCGATCCCTGAGATCCAAGAGGCACCCGGGGTTAGCGATTAATCATTAGCCAAAGTAATGATGAAATTTTTCGTTTAAAGTAGAGACATATTCTGGGTGAGCTTTAAGCATTCCAGCGCCTAGCGCTAGTGGCCCAAGGACTGCACCAAGTGCGAAACCTGCGGTGCTAACTGCAGCGGCTGACGCTAGCGAGCCACCACATAAAGTGATAACTGTAGCAGGAATACCACACACTCCATACCCCACTATGCCAGAGACAGCGCTAATTCCTGCTGCAGTAATGGCTGTTGCTGCTGCAATGTTAACGTCTTCTACGTAACCTGCGCCAGCGACTGTTTCAACTTCGTTTAAGGTTAAAGATCTCATATCTAGCTCCAACTTTTAATAAAAATTACTAACCAATAAGTTTGCTAGATTACATCATTCGTCGGTTTGATGCAACAGTTTGTCAAAAAGATTTCTTAATTTAAAAATAAGCTGACACATATTAAAAGATATATTTTCCCTAATCATGCAACCCCTTCAGCATTCTTCTGATGAAGATATTATTAATGAAGCTGTTGTTAATGCAGCAAGAATACTTGAGTTAAAGCAATGATTATCAAGTGAATGATACTGGTAACAGCGCAAGAAATAAGGGAGACTCCGCTCCCAGATATTGATGGCTTATCCCCGATCCCTGAAATTCAAGAGGCACCTGGGGTTAGCGATTAATCATTAGCCAAAGTAATGATGAAACTTTTCTTTTAACACGGTGGCATATTCTGGGTGGGTGTTGAACAATCGCGCGCCTGCTAACACGGGACCAAGAACGGCTCCCACAGCGAAACCTGATATAGCAAAACCTGTTCTCGATACGACACCCCCTGTACTTATAGCGATAGCAAAACTAGTATTTCCAAGCACTATGCCCCCCATTAAGCCTGAAATAGTACTAATTCCTGCTGCAGTAATGGCTGTTGCAGCTGCGGTGGTGATATCTTCGGCATAACCTGCGCCAGTGACTGTTTCGACTTCTTTTGATGTTAAAGATCTCATTTGTAGACTCCAACTTTTATGAAACTTACTAACTAATAAGTTGGTCAGGTTACATCATTTGTCAGCTTGATGCAACACTTTGTCAAAAGATTTCTTAATATATAAGCTATATACATCCTTATAGGAATTTATGTTATATTATATCCTTATAGGGACAAAGAAAGAGGTGTATATTCATGCAACCCCTTCAGCATTCTTCTGATGAAGATATTATCAATGAAGCTGTTGTTAATGCAGCAAGAATACTTGAGTTAAAACAATCAGAACTCACAAGAATCATTGGACCCAAAAAAACCCAAATTAGCAATTTGTTCAATAAAAATCTAAACGCAGTTCATCAATCTGATACCGTCTATTGGGATCACGCTATTTTATTTTTAAGAATGTTTAGAAGTCTTTATGCGCTTTTTGGAGAAGATAGCGCACAATCTAAAGCATGGTTAAAAAATTATAATTATCACTTACTCGGTATACCATCTGAACTCATTAAAAAAACAGAAGGGCTCGTTCATGTCGTTGCCTATCTTGATGCAATGCGAGGTGTTGCGTAATGAGTATTTGGCAAAGCTGCAAAAAAGAGTTTAGCTTTGAGCCTATAAAAACAAGTTGTTGGCGCATGGTAGAGTTGCAAGCATCTTCAAGTACAAGAGTATTGGTAGCTAATTCTCAAGCGCACGACAGATTGGAAGAAATTTTGGATGGTGGCAAACCAATCATTCAGTTACTCACCAATGAAAAAGAATGTGCAAAACTTCATTATTTGCTCTTAACGCCATTTCGATACCCGCCGCTACGTTTTGGATCTCGATTTAGTACTATTTTTGATCGGGGTCTATTTTATGCTTCCACGGCTGTAACGACAGCTGCGACTGAAAAAGCTTTTTATAGAATTTTTTTAGCTAAAGGGACAAAAGGAAAAGTTGGCAATAAAAATATTTATTATACTGCTTTTGAATCAAAAATAATGACTCATTTAGGAGCAGATCTGACAAAGCAACCTTTTTCTAATTTTCAAGATAAAA
>JAFECR010000038.1 GCA_018242045.1 Pseudomonadota bacterium
TACCAATTTAGGCCGTAACCCCCTAGCTATAGTTATTAAGATATAAGGCCATCATAAGCACTTACAGAACCTCCCCCTTGTGCATTTTAGTACCCAGTACACATGTTATACCATCTTTTGTTTCAGCTTGAGGGAATACCAAAGCATTTTTGTTTAAGAGATATTTAACTTCAAAGCCAGGAGTGAGCTTTTCTGGATAATTAACAAGCATATTATCGATGCATGATTCAAGGAAATCAGGTAATAACGGAGCAAGCGATGATTGATGTGCTGTCATGGAAAATAATAATTTCTCAATCATGCGAGCATTAATTTTATTGGTTTCTGTGATTTTATTTTTAATATCCTCTATATGGTCTTGGAAAAGCTTCTTTTTTTCCACTGATTCACAGTGGGCTAACAGATTCTTGTCAACATTTGTCGTAGATATTATTTCATTATTTTCTTCTGTAGCTAAGGCAAGATTAGTTTTTTTAATGATTTCTTCGGGGGACAGTTGGATAGGAAACGTTAATAACTTATGAAGAAGGTATTTTGCGTAATATAGCCATCTTATTCCTTGAAAAATATTACCGGGTTTAACTTGAAGATAACGTAATAGAGGCTTCCACTTGTTAGTGCTTATTGACTGGCTATATTTAGCAACATGATGATCAATGTTGTTTAATCGATCGAACCAGGCAAAACTTTGATAAAGTTTATTCAGATCAATTTCACTAAAAAAATTATTATTTTCTTTTAAATCGAACAAAACTGCAAATATTGCACGTTTTAAATTGGTATATCCACAATTTCCAACATTCTGAGCTTTTTGCTCTATTAGTCCCAAATATTTAGGGCTAATCTCTAATTTATTCAAGTCTTCCAGTTCA
Organism: Pseudomonadota bacterium; assembly: GCA_018242045.1. Lineage (GTDB taxonomy): Bacteria > Pseudomonadota > Gammaproteobacteria > Berkiellales > Berkiellaceae > Berkiella. Next base: position 873 of record JAFECR010000038.1, read on the forward strand.
GAAGCGAGATCGGAAATTATTATTTGATGGTTGGAGCCAAATTTCTGTAAAATCTTCCCTAATTCTTCTGCTGATTTTGCCATCCACTTACCTGGATTAATACGATAAATGGAGGTTCCAGGTGGATTACGTCCTCTATTCACAAAATAAATTTTATCATCATGAATAATACAGGAAACATAATGCCGCCAGAACGATTGATGAAGAAGAACGGGCTTCTTTGCTTGATATCTTCTGGCTTGCTCGACATAAGAGCCTGTTACACAAGCATGTGCTAAGGCGCTAAAAGCAGTTGCCACTTCCTGAAATGCTTGTTGCTCTGCTTGGGAAAAATCAATATTAAAATAATTTAAGGTTTTATTACCTTGTACAAATTGATTAAAAACTAAAATATTATCAGAAATTTTAGTTAGACATTCCTCCTTGGTAGAACCTTCATATTGTATCATTTCGCTTCTTTGCTGAGTGTGATCAAAATAACTGTAGCTGCGCATCAGCCCTAAGCTATGGGAAAGCATATTAATATCCATCTTTTCTTCCGCAGGCTTTAAGCAGGGATCCTGAAATGAATTCTCTATGCTGCCATCAGTTCTCTGGGATAAATGCCGATTATCAGTTAAAGACTCACATTCAGGAGACAGACAAGTTCAATTCCACGCTTCATATAAAAAATTCCTGCAAAAAAAGAACATTTGTAACAAAAAATTTTTATTCTTTCAAGTTATTCGCCTGAACCAAAGTCGTAGAAGTTTCTTCTTTGGAAAAGTTACCGCAGTTTTACTATTTTAATCTTTTGTAATAGAAGAAGCCTGTGATTGTTACTCAATTTTCATATTATTATAGTGAATTGTTTTTTATAAAATTTTTTAATATGATGGTACAGTCGAATCTTATCGTAGCTTTGAATCATACAAATGCCTAAAATAAAAACAAAAACGCGTTGTCCTTGGGGCAACTCTAAAAACAAACTCATGGTAAAATATCATGATAAAGAATGGGGTAAACCCGTTTATAAAGATAATAAACATTTCGAAATGCTTATCCTTGAAGGCGCTCAAGCTGGTTTAAGTTGGGATACCATTCTTCAAAAGCGAGAAAATTATCAAATAGCATTTGCTCAGTTTAACCCTGCAAAAGTAGCAAAATTCACTAAAGCACAAATTGAAAAATGCCTAAAAAACCCAGGCTTAGTCCGAAATCGTTTAAAAATAGAATCCACTGTCTCCAATGCCAAAGCTTTTTTAAACATTAAAGCAGAATTTGGCTCATTTAATGCTTATATTTGGCAGTTTGTGAATAATAAGCCCATTATCAATACTTTTGATTCTCACGCTCAAATTCCAAATAAAACCCCTTTGAGCGATCTTATCTCAAAAGATTTAAAAAAGCGTGGCTTTCGCTTTGTAGGTAGCACCATTATTTATGCTTATATGCAAGCCATTGGTATGGTTAATGATCATTTAACAACCTGCTTTGTAAGGCAAAAACAGCAGCAGCAATGGTATGTCTATATGCTACAAACGAAAGATGGCAAATTATACACAGGTATTACAACCGATATTTCAAGACGATTGCTTGAGCATCATCAGAGTAAAAAGGGAGCTAAGTACTTAAGAGGAAAAGCCCCATTAAAATTGGTTTACAAAAAACGGATAGGCACCAAAGCGCAAGCCTTAAGTGAAGAATACCGGATAAAAAAGTTAAGCAAAAAAGAAAAAGAAGCGCTCATTGTTTAAAAGAAGATCATACTTGCTAAGTATTATCCATGCTCAGGAATATTTTTCATTAATTCAAATAACTATTTTTATTTTTAGAGCCACTACCATTTTGCACCACGAGACGGTAATATCACGCAGTGATAGTATACGGCTAACCAAAAGGAATTTTGGTGCCCTCAGATATAGATATTAATGGGAGCTTATTGTGCCCTTAGTTATTTTGCTTTTTGCTCTTTTTGCCAGTTTGTTTACCTTAAGTAAAACAGCTTTAGAATTTTCTGAGCCCTTTTTTCTAATTGGCTCTCGCATGACCTTAGCAGGCATTGTGCTCTTGGCCCATCAGTTAATATTTAACCGACAAGCTTTTAAAATCAAAAGTGGCCATATTTTACCTTTAGTGATCCTAGGACTTGTCAGCATCTACATCACAAATATTGCCGAAATCTGGGGCATACAATATATGAGTTCGGCAAAAGCTTGCTTAATTTATAGCTTATCTCCGTTTATCGCTGCCTTATTTGCTTTTTGGCTATTAAAAGAACGTCTCACCTCTAAAAAATGGGTAGGACTTTGTATCGGTTTTGTTGGCTTAACGCCGATTTTATTCACGCATTCTACTTCTGCAGAACTCGCTAAAGATTTACTCTTTTTCTCTTGGGCTGAATTTGCCTTGATCATTGCGGTTTTTTCCAGCGTTTATGGTTGGATATTACTTAAGAAAATTATCAACGAATATCGCTATACCCCGATTATGGCGAATGGCATCAGTATGTTTATTGGCGGGATTTTCGCATTAGCACATTCTTATATCAGTGGTGAAAATTGGGCCCCTTTACCCATTTTTGCGGGCAAACATAGTGCATTCCTTGAATGTACTTTTTGGATGCTATTAATATCCAACGTGATTTGTTACAACCTTTATGGTTATTTGCTAAAAAGGTTTTCAGCCACCTTTATGTCTTTAGCAGGTTTAGTCACTCCTTTATTTGCCTCATTATTTGGATGGTATTTTTTAAATGAAAATATTTCCTGGCACTTCTTTGCGTCAATCATTTTATTTTCAATTGGCCTTGGTATTTTCTACCAAGAAGAATTGGCAAATAATTTTTCTGCTCGCATAAAATCAAATGTTGATGTCAATGCTTGATCAGCGACTTCATGAAAATAATTTGCATCTTTATAGAGCAGATTGTCATTGCCATACCACTTTCTCAGATGGTTCCCTAAACGTACATGCCTTATTAGATCTCGCTAAAGAAAAAAATCTCCAAGGACTAAGCATTACCGATCATGACACGATTGATGCATATGCCAGCGCCATCCCTTATGCGAAATCTTTAGGCATAACCCTAGTTTCAGGAATTGAAATTTCAACTGAACTTGAAAGAACACCAATTCATGTCCTGGGGTATGCCTTTAATTTACAATACCCTGGGCTAAAAACATTTTGCCAACAATTACAGCAAGAACGAGAAAAGCGTAATGAAAAAATCTTGGAGCGCTTAGCTAAATTTAAAATGCCAATTAGCTTGCAGGAACTTCGAGCCACCTTTGGCAATGGCACCATTGGCCGACCCCATATTGCTAAAATGATGGTCACCAAAGGCTATGTTAAATCCATGAAACAAGCTTTTGCTCGTTATTTAGGTGATAAAGGTCGTTGCTATGTTGGTGGTTATCAAGTTGAAGTACAAACAGCCATTGAACTTATTCAACAAGCTGGCGGCTATGCCGTGCTAGCACATCCTCATTATATTCAGGCTAAAAAACACTTGAGTAAACTGCTTACTATGCCTTTTGATGGTATTGAAGCCTATTATGGGCATTTAGGCATTAAACAAGTACAACCCTGGCTTGATATCGCCATGCAAAAAAATTGGTTAATCACCGGTGGCTCTGACTTTCATGGTGAAAAAAAGTTATTTCACAGTTTAGGTTGTTCATGGACTCCCCAAGACAGTTTTAAGCTTCTGATAGAACGATACAATAATCATTCATAGTAATTTAACCAATCTATTTACTCACTGCAAAATATATTTGATTTTAAATTTGGCAGTTGAATTTCAATAATCTTAAATTATAAATTAACTGCTTGCCATTAAATCAAAGGTGGACTTATGTCTCTACTAGGCTCACTTCCAGATGAAATGTTGTTAGAAATTTCTCAGTTACTGCTTCTTCAAACTCAAGTTTCAATCGGTGGGACTTGCCATTCATTCAATAATTTTATAAAAGAAAAGTCACTTTGGAAAAAAAACTCAAACTTAGAAGTATTACGCGATTACCTGAAAAAGTATTGCAAGCAAATCCTAACTCATTTAACCATCTTAGAGTTTTTGAGCTGAACGATAATCTTTTAACCTGTCTTCCTTGCAATATTAAAAATTGTGAAGATTTGAATTCATTTAATCTTTATGACAACCCGATTTGTTATTTGCCAAAGGAATTTTCGCAATTAAATGAACTTGAAAATCTCTATTTTAGTAATGGCAAATTTATTGAATTTCCAAGTGTCATTTATGCGCTTAACAAGCTTAAATGTCTTGCTTTTGGCAATATGCAATTAAAAATTATAACGGATGACATTATTAATTTACAAAATTTAACTTGGCTATATTTGGAAGGAAATAAATTGCAATTTCTGCCAAAAAGTCTTTGCAAATTAGCTAAACTTAACGAATTATTCTTAAATCACAACCCGCTTGATGCCTTGCAGCTGCCAGAGATTTATACTTTTTTAAAAAAATTAGAGATCGAAATCGATAATGATACGAAAAACATCGTCGATATGAATCATGTGAATCACTTGATGAATTTTCTCACTTTGACAGAACGCCGTGCTCCTTTGCAAGAAGCAAATAAACAACCTGAAAATGAGCAAGAAGAGCTCAAACGCTTAACATTAAATCTTTAAAATTGATAAGCTAATCTTCAATTCGCATATAACCCCAAGGGGCGGCGAAATGCCAATCCAGTTCACGCGACACATGAGACAATATCAAATGCCCTTTAATGCTGCCGCCTTTCTCACTTAACCTTGGGCTGCACACAGCCACACCACCGCGCCCTGTTGCAACAGCAACAATAATACCAGAAACCCCACTTTTGGCAGGCATCCCTGTTTGCACAAGATGAATACCAGATTCGTCATACATGCCACAAGTTGCCATAATAGCAACCACGCTATTGCTGGTGCGTTCTGAAATAATCCGAGTGCCATCTGGCGCAAGGCCCCCATTGGCAAGCAACATCGGCAAAAATGAAGCATTAATCACATTACATTCATAAGAACACAAATAAAAGTAAGTTTCTAAGGTTTCGTCAACAGGTAACCCTAATTCATGCTTACTTTTTAATAAATAAGCGATGGAACGATTGCGATCGCCGGTTGCCCTTTCTGAAGCAAACACCTTGCCATTAACCTGTAAAGACTTGCCAAATAATTTCGCCGCCCATGCATCTAGCCATTGTGCTCTTTGCTGAGTATCCCCCGGAATGCGTGAACATAGCGCAATCGCACCGGCATTCACCATTGGATTAACAGGAATGGGGCCATATCTGTCGATTTGAGATATGGAAGAAAAGGATTGACCTGATGGTTCAACATGGATCCAAGAAAATATTTTTTCCTCACCATATTCTTCCATCAAACCAATTAAAGTAATCAGCTTAGCGACACTTTGCAAAGTGAAGGTATGATTTTCATAGTCGCCACTGGATATTTGAGTACCATCTGATAAGAGAATAGAAGCAGATACCGCATCTTGATCAACATTTGCTAGCTCCGGAATATAATCAGCAGGCATGCCCTCTTGATTTTTACGTGCGTTCACAAGTGCTTCATTGAGCGTTTTGCGAATATATTCAATGTACTCTTCGCGTTCCATAGATCCCAATTGGTATAACAAATTAAGGAAAGGATTATATATTAATTTAGCCTAGACAGTGATTAAATACTATCAAAGCATAAATTGCTTATAAATTGTATATACACGAAATGACACTTACTCTGGTTCTTGAGGTAGCGTCCAATTAATCGGTGTTTGATTATTCTTAATAAGAAAATCATTAATCTTTGAGAATGGTTTGCTACCAAAAAAACCTCGATATACAGACAACGGAGAAGGGTGTACTGCTTTAATGATAAGATGTTTGTTGCTATCAATTACGGCGCCTTTGCGTTGAGCATAACTTCCCCATAAGACAAAAGCCATTGGACGTGTTTGCTGATTTAAAATAGCAATCACTTTATCGGTAAATTCCTCCCACCCTTTTCCTTGATGAGAAGCTGCTATCCCTTTTTCAACAGTAAGTACGCTGTTTAGCAATAACACCCCTTGCTTGGCCCAGGATACTAAACAACCATGCTTTGCAGGTACAATCCCTAAATCATCGTACAATTCTTTATAAATGTTTTGCAAAGACGGCGGTAAGGCAACTTTAGGGGGCACAGAAAAACATAAGCCATGCGCTTGCCCAAGACCATGATAAGGATCTTGTCCTAAAATCACTACTTTAACCGTATCAATGGGCGTGTATTCAAAAGCTTTAAAAATATTAACGCTCGTTGGATATATAATTTTTTTAGCATCTTTTTCTTGACGCAAAAAGGCACGTAACTTTTGCATATAGGGCTGTTGAAATTCCTCTACAAGTGCCTGCTTCCAAGAGGGTTCCATACAGAGCGATGAGTTAGATTCCAAAGAAATGCTCCCAACACATAAAATTCAAAATGGAAAAAGCAAAGCGGGTCGAGTATAACATTGTTGTTCTCGCAAATTACATGCTAAAATGCAAGTTTTTTAACTTAATCAAAATACATTTGGAGAGCCATGTTAAATCAAAAAGATAAAAAAGGAGCACGCAACTCACAAAAAAGATATTCTTTGAATGAGAATTTTCAAGGAAATGAACCTGCATCAGAATATTATGAATTATTACAAAGACAACAACAATTACAAATGCCTGAGCACCCATTTGCTCAACAAACAATCCAAGAACAACACAATTTAAAAAACCAGCAAGAAATGCCGCAAGCATTGCATCATTTGCCGGCTTCTTTTCGATTCTTTTTGGGCGTTGGGGTTATTGGACCTATAGCGGGTTTTCTAAAATATATACTTGATCCCTTATCTTTGATATTCGCCATTAGCGCAATTTTAATAATGAGCTTTGCTTTTAGCGCAAGCTGGGCTTTAACTTTAGGTGTGAGTTTTATTGCTCATGCTTGCCCCGCGCTTTATCAAACTTTTATAACATCTTACCCTACCTTACCAAGTATTGTTAAAACAGCAAAAGCATCTGAATTCATTCAACAACAAACCTTACAAAGGCCCATCGCGAAAGCCATACTGTTTGGGTTTAAAACCGCCAATAAGGTAGCAGGCATTGACAATGAACCCTATGGCAAACAAGCCTGCGAATTGTGTTTACAGTTGGAAAACCGCAACTTGAAGCTTCGTTAAATGATAAAAATCTTAGCCCCAAGCACCATTGAAGAATTACTCGCGCGCGCATTTGCGCTTGCCGGCAAAACCTTACAGGATATCGCAAATCAACAGCAAGATTGCGTCCCAAACTCCTTGTTACATGCCAAAGGATGGATAGGACAACTTATAGAAAAAGTGCTAGGCGCAAGTGCAATGAACTTAGATCAACCAGACTTTGTCAATCTCGGGGTTGAGCTTAAGACATTACCTATTACCCCCCAAGGCATTCCGGTCGAGTCTACTTATATTTGTAGCCTTTCATTGCCAAACCCCGATAGGCATTGGGAACATTCTCGCGTAAAACGCAAAATGACAAAAATTTTGTGGGTACCAATTGAATCTCATGCCCAAAAGCCGTTAGGGAATTGTCGCATCGGTACACCAATATTATGGTCCGCCCCAGCTCATATCGAAGCCCAACTTCGCCAAGATTGGGAGGAATTAATTGAATTAGTTGTTTTAGGCCATTTCGACAAATTAAGCGCTCAAGTCGGTAAATTTTTACAAATCCGTCCTAAAGCTGCCAACTCAAAAACCTTTATCCAAGTCATTGATCATCAAGGAAACAGGATTTCGACTGTTCCCAAAGGATTTTATCTTCGCACCCTTTTAACGCGGCAAATTTTAAGTGAGCACTATATTTTGACCGTCTGAAATTTTACGCGCTCGAAAATAGTGAGTATTATTATAAAATTCTTCAGATTGTAGGGCGTGCCAATTTGGCCATCCTAACAAAGGGAAAGGCTGTAATAATTTTGGATCGCAAGGAAAAGAAGCACATTCAATATAACTCGCAATATCGTTATCAATTTTTTTGTTTTGAGCCTTAGTAGACAGTGTAAAAAACTGTTGATCTACCTTTAAAATAATGACCTTGGCTGTCATGCCGACATAAGGAGATAAACCTTTTTCCATCAGCCCATGCCCAATGAAAACAGGTAAACAATGCTGTTGCAAATTGGGGGTTTGACAAAAAAGTGCTTTCCAATCAAAAGCCTGAATTTTATCAACGATATCCTGGCTATCAGTACAAATCACCATGCCACATTCATCAAAATGTGCTAACACATTCTGTAAGGGCGTTCTTGTTTTTTTGAATTCTGTTTTCTCTTGGCAATAGCGTTTAATCATTGCCCACTTTAATTTGGGAAAGACTATCCAAGATACATTATTAAAAAAATCATGCCAGACATTTAATCGAGTTGGGATCTGATGTTGATGGAATATTTGTTGCTCATATTGCCTATTTTCATCTTGTGCCACAAAAGTGATTTTTTCACTAATATTATTTTGTGGTAAGTAACTTAAGGCAAAGGCATTGTATTTGGCAAGTGTTGGCCAAGATTGAATATACCCCACTTCTTCTAAAAAAGGGGTAATACTGGCAAACCCAGCAAAATGCTTATAAAAGTAAGGATTCCAGATATCTTTTTTGTTTATTTGCTCTTTGAACATTAGGATCTTGAGTGCTTGAAAATTGCTCTAAATGATGAATATATTCTGCTGGTAATTGATGTTCTTTAGCGCCACTGATAATCAATTCTTTATACCAATGATACGGTACCAGATCCTCAAAAATATTATCTTTGTCTGCAATATAAGTAAAGGCAAATACCCCTTTCATTGGCGTCATTAATTGATCTTCTAAATTTGGAAACACTTTTAAAGTGATTTCTTGATTTTGGTAACCCAAACATTGATCTTTATCTAATAAGTAACGATCGCTTGGAGAAATTTCATATAGCACCCCAAAAATCTCACAAGCAGGATCTTGAACAGGCATAATATTACATTTACCAGAAGGATCATGACTGCCTTTGTTATGAAAAAAAAGCTTATAACCCATTGCCTTGACAACGCCAAGGCATAAGGCATTTGGCACAATATTATAAAGCTGTGCCGTACACATTTTTTCACCATAAGCAAAATATTTCATATTTCGTACCTTTTATCTAAGGCTCAATCAATACGTGTTGTTGAAGGGCGACAAAAAGTTTCACGAATAAAGGGCACCAGAAACAAAGCAAATACAATACAAACCGGTAAAAAAAGTAAAGCTTCATTATACATCTGTAATGAGTACATTGGATTGCCATCTGGTAAAATATTGCCATCCCATTGCTTATCTAGCAATTTACCCACCACCGGTTGGGCTAAAGCGCCACTTGCATTATTCAATGTATTAATAAATCCAATCGCTGTGCCTGTCAACATTGGTGCATTTATCTCACGCACAATGGAAAAAGCTAAAATAAACCCGCTTGAAAATGCTCCTAGCAAAAACATCAATACTTTCATTTGAAAAACCGAAGCAGGAGCATACAAAATGGCTGTCATTACGATGATAGTGGAGAATGCAGCAAAGCCCATAGGCAGCTTTCTTCTGCCAATCCTATCTGAAATCCAACCGTAAAATGGCCCCCCAAATGCCCAACCAAAAAATATCATTGAAACCATTAATCCTGCTGCATCTTTTTCAATGTGAAAACGTTCTGTGAAGTAAGGAACACCCCAAAGTTGTCCAAACCCGGTAGTCGGAACAAACATTAATCCAGCATACAATGAGGCAATCCATACTTGGGGGATTTTCATCACCTCATATAAGCCAGCAGGGATGGGGAGTGTTTTTGAAAAAATGAGTCTTGCAAAAAAACCCAAGCTAAGTGCAGCTAATGCAAATTGAGTGAAATGCAATTCATGCGTTAGAATTAAATAAGTGCCGCCCAAAAGACCTAGCAAACCAATACTTAAAGTAGATTTACTTTCTTTATTGGAACGACGATAAAGCAGTTGGCAAAAAAACCACCCAATGTAAAATAATAAAAATAATCTGCCATCTTGTTTTTCTGGCAAAAATTGCATCATCCACAAAGGAAAAAAGAACAACACCAGCACAATTGCAAATTTAATCCATATATTAACCTCTTGTGAAAAAGGCGGTAAACTTGCGGCTTTTTTCTTAAAGTCGGATTTCAAGGGATAATCAGAAACAACAAACCATATAACAATTGCTAAAAGACCACCAATCAGCGCTCCCCATAGGGAAGTTTGCCGCCAACCAACATGCATAACCAATTTAGCAACTGGCGCTTGACCAAATACACCGCCCATCATACCAACGGCAACCATAATCCCAGTAAGCAAAGCAAAACGATTAACAGGAAACCATAATGAAGCCAGTTTTAAGCAACCTACTACCGCAAATGAACCACCAATACCCATCACAAAACGCCCAACTTGGGCTAGCCAAAGTGTTGGGGCAAATCCAAAAATAAGACAACCAATCGCGCAAAAACAACATGCTAATGTCAGCAAAATTCTTGGTCCAAACCTATCCATTAATAAACCAACGGGAATTTGCATAGAAGCATAAGCATAGTAATAAAATGCGGCCAAGCTTCCTAATTGCTCAGCATTGGTTGAGAAAGTCTTCATAAGATCGTCTAACATCACGCTAGGCGAAACCAGTAGCATCAATTCATAAAAATAAAAAATGGCTGCAAGTCCCCAGACAACTGCCGCTTTTATACTTGAACGTTGATAGAATACTTCTTGGTCTGAATAACTTGTTGGTATTGTATTCATTAAAGATAATTCCTTAAGCTAAACGACTTATTCTACTACCTTGCTTTAGCAAAGTAGGAAGCGAAGTAGGGTAATTTGAACGAAGTGCAATGTAAACCACTATACTTTTTCCAGTTTGAATTTAGGCATTGTTAGCTGTGCACGCCTGGCGATCCGTGCACTTGGCGTCTCCTGGGGAGTTAGTGGTCTTCATTCTCTATTAAATGTCGATTTGCATATTTAGAGTTATAAAGCTTAGAAAGAGCAAGCGCGCGAACATCTTCCTTTGGTGAAGCATCAGCAAGTACTTTCATCAGCTCTTCCTCCATGTTTTCCATACGATGATCGGCTGAGATACTCATCCAAGCGTAAGCTTTGGCAACATCTTGTTTAATACCTCCTAACCCTTCAGCATAAATCTCGCCCATTAAAAATTGAGCATATTCGCTTTCATGACGTTCTGCTGCTTTTTTAAACCAACTTAAAGCGACCCGACCATTTTGCCTTACCCCAAAACCGTTATAGTACATCACACCTAGGTTATATTGAGCTAAAGCAAAATGGCTTGCTGCAGCTTGAGTAAAATATCTTTTTGCTTTGGCGTAGTCTCTTTTAACATAACGCCCCTTATAGTAAAGTTCGCCCAGCTCATTTTGCGCTACTGCAAAACCTTGTTTTGCTGCTAAATCATACCACCAAATAGCTTCTTCAATATTCTGCTCAAACCCCTCACCAAAATGATAGTGCCAACCTACTTGGTATTTAGCGATAGCATTACCACTTAACTTCTCAGCCGATTGATACCAATATACAGATTGCTCGAGCGAATAAGGCACACCTTCTGCACGAGTATATAATTCACTTAGCATGTATTGCGCATAAGGTACGTTATGCTTTGCTGCTTCACAATAATGAAGGTATGCTTGATAAGGATCACGGTAGTATCCTCGGCCAATAAAGTAATGATCAGCAATGCGAACATGCGCTAGAATAACTTCTTGCTCAGCAGCAATTTCATACCAATAGTTTGCGATAACATAATCTACTGGCACACCATAACCCAATGAGTAAAATTCACCTAAACGAAAAGCGGCATAAGGATAATGTAAATCTGATGCCATTCGATACCAGTAATGGGCTTTGTGATAATCTTTTTTGACCCAATCTCCGGTCTCATACATGACGCCCAAATTAAACGCACCCTTGGCAGAACCTGCCTCTGCAGCTTTGACAAAACAATGGAACGCTTGAGCTTTATTTTGATAAACCCCTTTGCCAGCAAGATACATTTCGCCAATTTCAGTCCAGGCATCACTATAACCTGCCTCCCCTGCTTCTTGGAAAAGCTGCAATGCACTTCGATAATTACGTGAGATTACCTCGCTGTGAGCATACATATAAGCAAGATGGTATTTACCATCAGCAGCGCCAAGTCGAATAGCACTTTGATATAAATCCATAGCACGAAATTGATCGTTTCTATTGCCTGAATTTTCAAAAATTTGTCCCAAACGGATCATTGCATCAACACTTTGTTGGGAGACAGCACATTGATACCAATAAATCGCTTTATCAATGTTTTTAGGAACGCCTATGCCTTTTAAATAAAAATCACCCATTGTCAGCTGCGCACTAACAAGACCTTGATTGGCTGCCATCAAAAACCAAGCTGCTGCCACTTCATCGTTTTGAGGCATCGCTTGACCATAATAAGCCATTTCACCCAGACGACCTTGTGCAAGCTTATTACCTGATTTAGCGGCTTTTTCAAAGAAAAAACGGGCTTTTTCTAAATCTTTGGGAGTCCCTGCTTTGTAATATTGTAAGCCCTTGGCATACAATCCCTCATGACCTGGCGGTAAATAAATTTGTTTCCCCCACCACCATCTTCTCCCCCAAAAATCGCCAGATTCTTCTGACATATTAGGCATTGACCACCAACCTTTGAAAAGAGATCTACTCGCGATGGGTTGTTTTGCTTTAACCGTTTGTGCTATGTCTACTTTTTTCTTGGTGGCCACTTGGCTTTCTTTGGCTTGATTTACTTTCGATTGTTCTTTGATTGGTTTTATTTTAGTTTGCTTTTTCTTAGTCGACTTTTTTTCTTTTTTAGCAGTTTTTGGCTTATTTGGATTATTTGATTTATTAGATTTTTTAGTTGGATTGGTTTTTTTTGCATATACCTTCGGTTTTTCAACATCCTGAGCGAGATTTTTATTAGTCTGGTTTGATTTGTGCTTGTTCCATGTCCATACTGAAGATTGCGATTGGCAACCTGCTAAAGCCAGCGCCAGCAATACGGCTAATGAAAGTTGTGTTTTTCCCATTACCCTGTTTCCCTGCTAAAACTGATACACTGCCCCAATAAACCAGCCATTCGATTGTAATTTTTCAGAAGTAAATTGCACATCGAACATGGGAGACACAACATCTGCAGGGCCAAAGTTAGTTTTTCCCATGAAAAAATAGCGATAAGCCACATCCACCAAAATATGGGCAGTTATCTGGTAACGTGCACCAATACCTAAATTAGCAGCACCTGTAAATGTTCTTGTGGAGGAACTTTGAAATGGCGTGCCATTTATTGCCGAAGATAGTGAAAGATTTGCCATTTTTAGTGCAGCTCCAAGCCCTGCATCGAAATGAATTTGTAAGCGTCGAGGATACCAACTAAATAAACGAGGAATAACGTATTGAACATTCACAAAAGCAGCTGCTTGATTAAGGGTCGTCGCTGCTGAAATCGGCACATCTGTATAAACAGGGCTCAAGGTAAAATCAAGCTCTTTAGAAAAATATAATTCTAGTTCTAAGGCCCACTGTTCCCAAAAATACCCGCCCGCCAATGTAGCTTGCAATAAATTTTCGCTCACCGAAGTCACAGGCATTGTTATACCATTAAACGCGCCCACAGCTTCATTTTCAAGTTCGCTTAATTTTACTTTTGGCTGACCAATGAAAAAGCGCATATACCAACGATTGATAATCCGAGTTGCATTAACAGCATTTAAAAAAGCTATATCCTTTGGTGTTAATTCCTCAGTACCTTCAACTGCATTCTTAAAAGGACAGGTTTCAGCATTACCGTAATAGTCATCGTCTTCATCCAAGCCGCATACAGCGAGCAAGGTAGGCGATTGAATGAATAAAAACGCTAGGCATAAAAGCAAAATGAAGTGATGAAAGTATAAATTTCGATGTTTGTTATTAAACATACTATTTCCCATCTTCCTCATTTTTCTTCAATAAAAGAAAATGCAGCTTCATTTACTCTTTCTCTTAACTCTTTTCCAGGCTTAAAGTGTGGTGAGTATTTCTCTTCGGTTGCGACATATTCTCCTGTTTTAGGATTACGCGCTGTTCGAGGAGGGCGGTATCTTAAAGCAAAGCTCCCAAAACCCCTAATTTCAATCCTTTGGCCATTTTCTAAAGCGACTGACATTTGTTCAAATACATTTTTTACCCCTTTTTCAATTAATTTTATGGGTACATGTGGTAGCTTTGTTGCCAGGGCATCTATCAATTCCGCTCTTGTCATGTCTAGCTAACCTTATGCCTTGCACGTTCGCATTTAAAACTACGATACCCATTCTAACACCGTTAACCCCACCTAGTTCAACTGCCGGTCTCTTTTACAACTTCGAAAACAACAATTTATAACCTATGAAATAGTCTTTTGATTTTAAATAAAAAAAACATATAGGCACGCCATATGCATAGTTCTGCTTGAGACAAGTACTTCAAGGAGAGAAAAATGAAATACGCATGGAATGGTCCGATCGATTTTTCATATACCGAAACTGAAGATAGAAGTAATCCAACAGACCAAGAAGAGGCTACTGCAGAAACAGTTGAAGACGCTGCACAAGAAGTGATTGAGGAAGTTGGAGAGGAAGAAAAGGAGACAGTGACGGCTTCAGATCTTGACCCTACGCAGCTTTATCTCAAAGACATTGGAACCTCTCCTCTTTTAAGTGCAGAAGAAGAAATTTATTACGCACGACTTTCTTTGAAAGGAGATCTTAAAGCGAGAAACCACATGATCCAATGTAACTTACGTCTTGTGGTCAAAATAGCCAGAAGGTATTTAAATCGAGGGCTAACTTTGCTTGATTTGATTGAAGAAGGTAATTTAGGGCTTATTCGCGCTGTTGAAAAATTTGATCCCGAAAGAGGGTTTAGGTTTTCAACTTATGCCACATGGTGGATACGTCAAAACATTGAACGTGCGCTGATGAACCAAACTCGAACTATTCGTTTACCTATTCATGTTATTAAAGAACTAAATTCTTACCTACGTAAATCTCGTGAATTAGCTCAAAGTATCGAATACGAACCTACTTATGAAGACATTGCTAGCGCTTTAAATATTTCTCCGGATGATGTAAATAAGTTATTACGCTTAAATGAGAAAACTTTATCTCTCGATACCCCCATGGGTGAGGAATCAGAAAAGCCTTTATTAGAAGCTTTAGCTGATAACGAATCTGAAGAACCAGCGCTTGAGCTTGAAAATAACAATTTATATATGCGATTAAATGACTGTTTGCAGAATCTAAATGATAAACAGCGATCCATTTTAGCGCAAAGATTTGGTTTATATGGTTATGAAGAAGCCACTCTTGAAGAAGTAGGACAAAAAGTTGGACTCACACGCGAACGTGTGCGTCAAATTCAAGTCGAGGCACTCAAACAACTACGCCAAGTACTTGAAACTCAAGGCGTAGAAGCTGAAGTGTTATTCACCTAAGATCAAAAAACCGCTTTGTTTGAGTATATACTGCTTCCACTTTAGGAGTTCCGTCATTGCGACC
>JAFECR010000039.1 GCA_018242045.1 Pseudomonadota bacterium
GATGCAACATCCCTCCTTCAGAAGTCATCTGTGACAAGCTCGCTGGAGAGGTAGCTCACGCGTTGAATACTGAAACGCAGTTTTGTTTCACGTGTCACCGAAGAAGAGGCGAAGTTGGACCAGTCAGTGAAGGAGGATCTTCGAAGGTGTGAGCCATGATAACCAACTCACAGCTGCAGAGCGCAGGCCCTGAAAGTTGTCTCTGAAGAGTTCCAAGCGAAATTCGCCGCTGAGGCCGGTCCACAGAAGCTTCGCGCTGGCCTTGACGAGATTCCCACCAATAATTCCTCTGCTAGTATTTCGCTCTCACCGCCGTCTCCTCCGCCGCCAGCGCCTGCAGCTGCCCCTGTCGCGCCATCGGCCATCGATGCTCACCTTTGATCATTCATTGCCTTCCTTTCAAACTACTCTTTTCTCACACCCATTCCACCACACTTGCACACGTGTCTGCCTTGTAGCTGCAACTACTCTGTACTCTCCTTAATTAATAAGAAACATGCATTATTTTTATCCAAAGTAAATCTATGAAAATGCACATCATAAATATTTACGATCGCTTGTCATGCACGGGGCGCAGCTGCGAGAGCACAACGAGGCCCAAGCCGCCGCCAAAATACCAGATAATGTCACGCCACCACGTGGGATAAAATGGAATCCCACACACGGTGTACCAGTTGCTGCCGCCAACAGGAAGCGTGTCCAGGCATGAGAAACTGTACTGGTCGCGCTCCGCATTCACCGCCTCGGGGCACACGTACTGTGAGCGGTTGAACGCGCCCCAGAACGACGACTCCGTTGCTTCGCACGCGCCGAACGGCTGGCTGTACGATGTCCGGCGCACGGCCTCGGGGGTCCCACACACCGTGACCGCAGCAAAGATGGAAATATACACAAACGCCATGTAAAACACAGCGTCGGGAGAGAATTTGCGCTTTCGCGCCCAGAGGGCACGGGCAACAATGATAGCACACACAAGCCGAAGGAGGAAGAGCGGGAGAGCAGCGGAGAAGCCGAGAAATGTCACGAGGGGATGGTAGAAAACAACGAAAGGAATGTTCATGATGACCACGGTCGCAAACGGGCCTGCGATGAGCGCAGTGAGAGAGACGGCAACAATGTTTGCGTTCCGAAACCAATCAGAGCGAACAATCAAGCGAATCACAAAAGAAAGCGCGAGTGTAGATGCCATGATCCAGAAAGCGCTCACGATAGGGACTCCCATCACGCGGTCTTGGTACAGCACGTCCGAGTTGTGCCAGGTCCACCACAGAAACTTGAGGCCGACTGCGTCCAAAATGCCGAACATAAACGTGCAGAGCAGAGCAGCAAAGCACGCCTCCTCCAATGCCCCAAACTTTGTGGCCCACGGCAGAACAATGCTGCAAAACTGCGACACAATGTAGCATCCCTAATTTGCAGTGAGAGAGCAATTAAGCAAATTCACATACCAACATGTATGCAGGCTCGCGCTTTCCAAACAACATCAACGACGCCTGAGAGTGATAAAAATTTCCGATCTCAGGCTCCATGATGGTGAGCAGCTCGATCAGCGAACCTCCCGTGAAAGAAGCCAAGCACACAAACGCAAACGCGCGGCCTTGCCGAGCCACGACAGCAACAAGCACCAGCGTGAGCAGCAGCAATGAAATCTCTCCAAACAGATATGTGGGCTCGGTTTCCCACACTTCAAGCGGCGATCGATACGTGAACAGCGGAAAGAATGAATGCATGCTGTTGAAGGCACGGTTCACCGGTTTTTATCAGGCAGTTTATTTCAAGTTGACACCGTTGGGTGTGAATTGTGTTGTCGCGAATCTACTCAGCTTCTACGGTCACCACAACCCGTACACGCACACGCAACCCTCGCGCACATCTTGGTCCGTGAAAGCGTGATCATTATTGCGTGTTCGGGAAGAAGTGCGGTCACAAGTGTCCTAAATTCTTTACATTCCAGTGATACATCCATCCATCAAACATTGTGGTCATGCGTGCGTTCATCTTGATCGTCGCAGCAAGCTTTCTTGCGTCTGCGTACGGCGCATGCACGGCAGACACATACTTGAATGGTGTCTATTGTGTGTGTAAAAACGGGTTGCCTTGTTCCGGGCCAACTTGTGCTGTCGCGAAGAAAGGCACGGAAATGGTGCATGGATATCGCCAGACATGTGAAAACTGCACGTGTGTGAGAGAGCGCCGTGTGGTGGTGTGCTTGTCTCTCCCTCGCAGCGGCTCCACCGTACTGTCACAGCTGCTTAACGCGTACGCGCCTGAGGTGTTCGTGTTCGTGGAGCCCTGCCGCTGGTCGGGAATGGCTGCATGCCCTCTGTCAGATATTTCCACGTGCAAAGTGTTTGACTGGCCCGACAAGCAGTTCTACACCGTCTACTGGCCGTATGCGTGCGATTTTGTGGGTGACCTCTCACGTGGCTTCAACAAGCGCTGCAAATCCAAGACGTTGACCGCCATTGATCGTTTGCGGTTGAAGGAGAAGTGCCTCGCAGCAAACGTCATCTTTGTGAAGCTGATCGCACAAACCCCACAGATGCTGGAGCAGGAGGTCGCCGCCGTGGCGGGGAAGGCCAAGCTCATTGTCGTCACACGCGACGTCACCGCCACCGTCAACAGCATGTACACGGCGGAGCTGTACTGGTATCCGCTCTGGCAGCAGCGATCACACCCGGAGACGCTTGTATCGGAGTTTTGCGAGACCAACGAAGGCCTGATGCAGGTCAAGACATACGCCGACATTGTTGCAAGCTACGAAGACATTACACCCGAGCGTGTCCCACGTGTGTTGAATGAGATTGGTGTGAAATCCAATGCATCCATCAATCTCGCGGTGCTGTCAAAGAAATCGTATGTCACATACAACAAGAAATTCAAGATCCCCTTCCATCGCATGTCATGCCCACATTCGTCCTACGGCGCGGTGGACAGCCAATGCGAGTCCGCTAATGTTGCAACCTCCGCCCCCGAGTCGTGCAAGTCGATGTGCAAATGCGATTACCTCTCCCCGCGTGTGTTGGAGATTGCTGCATTGCAATCGGATGCAACATACCGTCTCGCACATGTACTGCAAGCTCAAGCCGACGTCATCGTGTTTCTTTTCCCATGCTCTACCAGCACCAAGGCGTTCCCATGCAATGTGAAGTCACTCGTTGACTGCTCATACTTCTCCGACGTCACTTCTCGCAGCAGAACGATGCATCCCACACAATGTGCCATGTTCGCGACGATGCTCTTCACGGAAGGCGTCACTGTCAACTACACAAAAGCATTTATTGCACGATGCATCGGGAACAAAATGAACAACGGCGAGCTTGCCAAGATCCGCAACCTCTGCACATCCTCACGCAACCTGGTCATTATCCGCTCTCCGCAGGCGGTCGTGAGCACACGCATGGACGACAAGTTGCCCACTTCGGGCATTGCGCCTGCAGCGGTGGCGGCGTGGGGTGTGCGGGCCACGGCCGTGCTGCGCAGCGGGGTGACACCCGACGTGCACCGCTACGCGAGTCTGCTTGACCAGCGTCATGATGGCAAGCCTTTGGAGGCCCCGCCGGAGCTGCTGGCCCGCGCGACGCGAACAGTGTGTGCGGGGCATGTCGCGATGGACTACCTTGTGCGCACGGAGGCCGCTGTGGACATTACCGCACCCGACGGGCCGGAGTGGCCTGAAGATAGCCTCTCTGCTGCTCTGGAGCTACTACAGGTGCCGAATACCCTTGACGCCGTGCGACGTGGCAGCGTGAAGATGGGGTCGGCGTTTATGTCATGGCCTGCGCCACCTGCGGACACAGAGCAGATAGAATGTGCCAAATCATAGTGATTTATTTTGAATTTAATTAACGATACATAGTGTTTCATAGTTGTTTGATTATTTAGTCTTCGTCCCCATATCCCAATTAAAATATCATTGCAACATTTGTGTGCTGACGAGTCTCGCCAACAGTCAGCACAGTTAATGTGGGTGTGGTTCTCATCCTTTTATAATTAAGTATTAAATTGAGTCAATATGGCGGCGTCCTCTCTTACTCTTCGGAATGCATGGGACGATGAGCCTATCGACGGAGGCAGGCAGCCCGATGAAGACATGGAGATCGTCTTAGAGAAAGGTCCCGCCGCATCGTTTGGTTTCACGGTGGGAATCAACGAGCTTTCACGAGAGGTCCAGATAACGAAAGTTTCTGCTGCTCCTGCCTTTGGGAGGCTTCTTCGTGATGATTGTGTTGTCTCCATCGACAACGTGGCAATGAGAGGTCTTACACACGAACAAGTGGTGAGCTGTATTAAGGGCCGCAGCCGCATTACACTTGTTGTTCGGCGCTCGCCGGTAGCAAGTCGATCTGAGAGACGTGGCTCCGAGACGCGCACTCCGCCATCAAGCTCACGCCCTCAGAGCATGTACAGCGGCGGGCGGAGCGGCGCACAGGACCCCAAGCGCCGCAGCTCCGGCCGCCCGTCATCTCTCTATGATCCATCCCAAGATGGAGATGTCATCGTGCCGCCCCGCCGCGACCCTGTCCTGCGCCAGAGCCTCACGCCCGAGTCGTACAGTGCGCTGGGCACCAGATCGACCGGCCGGCGGGACGAGACGCCGCGCCATCGCGTGCTGCCCACCGTCCCACAAACGAAGGTGTGTTGTCGGGTAATATTTCCATTTCACTGTAATTTAAAAATCGAGCCCCGAGGTTAAAATCGGTACATCGCACACCATTTTATTCTTCTTACGTGAATTATCATGAAATTTCACTGTTACACACAATTAACACGCAGGGATCCACTCCTCGCGATCGCCCCTCTCCCCGCGACCGCACCCCGTCATCATCGCGCCAGTCGCAGTCCACGGCGGGCAGCGCGTCGCGCACACGCAGCAGCCAGCCGTCCCCATACGCGGCAGGACGGACGCAGGGCAAACAGTCCACACCATCCGACGCAGGCCGGGGAGCCGGCGCGACAATGTCGCTGCCCGTGCACACCCCAGAGTACGACTCTCTCACACCGTCGCCGGCGCCTGACGTGTACACCACCGACGCATCGGGTGACGCGGTGCTGGAGGTGCGGAGTGGGCCGCGAGTCAGCGCCGGCCGCGGCGGCCCTGACCCCCGCGTGGCCGTGGCGCCCACCGTCGCGTCGCCAGCGGCGGCCCCGCTGGCCACCACGTACAGCAGCGCCCATCTCGTCAGCCCGCGGGCCGCAGAAGCGCCGACCGCCGCCGCGCCC
>JAFECR010000003.1:0-39589 GCA_018242045.1 Pseudomonadota bacterium
TGATTATAGTTTTACGCTTGCTGCGTTTCTCTGAACCTGGTCGCTTTGAGTTATTTTTTGAATTGGAGGTTCCAGAATTTATGTCGTCGTCGTTGATTTTACTTGGTCTAAATTTTGGTTTTCTTTTGAGTTCCTTTAGACGACGGATTTCTGATTTCAATGTGCTGTTTTCTTTTAGAATTCTTTGATTAACGCGAACTAATTCATTAATTTGTCTTGATTGTTTTTTAATGGTTTCTTGTTGATTCTTAACGAGGTCATGCAAAAGATTTACCTTTTGTTGCAAACCTAAATGTTCGAAATCTGTGTTGGGAGTAATGGCTGTTTCCATGCCGAATATTTTAAACAAGTTTTGCGATTAATTACACACATTATCCGGTTTTATTGAGAAGTTGCAAATCAAGACTTGTGAATTGAAATGAATGTGATAAATTGCCCTGAGCCATGGGTGAAAACTCCTCTAAGTTTTTGCTTATGGTTAGCGCTGTGAAGTTGTTTGTGCAACTTCGCAGTGCGTTAGCGGTTCGAAGATGATTTATTGGTTCATCTTGAAACGCTAAGGTGTATATTAACGTAGTATTTTGGAAACGGTCAATAACTTTTTCCAACAGTTGCTTTGACACGGTGAAACTTCATTTTCATATTATATTTCACCTTTTCATTTGAACAAAATGCGTGCTTAACCTGCCCCTGAAGGAAGCAGGATTGCGCACGCATTTTGTTCAAATGTAAATTTAAATCGATGGATAGTCGCATCTATCACAACACGATCTTTATCTAATGGTTTATTTAGCATCACTTCTAGAGAATCCAATGCGTTTTTCAGCTTATCGAAGCTTAATTTGATTTTGGTATTCATTCAGTGTGATCGCATCTGTATTTATTATCTCAATATTATACTTTCTGCATGATAGACCACGCTTGCTTTTTAGCTCCAACATCTTGTTGCAATTGAGCCAAACTTGGCAGCACAGCGATATTAAGCTGTTTTGAATTTATGTCTAGTGAAAATGGATTTGAAGGAGGTGTTGAAAGCATATTGATAAGTGGTTCGCCAAAAATAAGTACTTTTTCAAAATTTCCTTTATCTATCAAAGATAAAAAATCCTTATCTGAGATGTTCAAAGCCTGTTCAATTTCGCTCGCAGTTCTTGACCAATTTAGCGCTTTGAGCATTTTTGACAACAATTGATTGTTAGCGAGGTTTAATGGCTCATTGAGGATAAGCAAGTATTTTTTTTGTTCCTTTTTTCGAACTTGCCACTGCATTATCCCTAAGAGAGCCAAATAATCTTGCAATTTCTTATTCACATGAAGTACCACGACTTAAGTTCACTGCGCTTTTTTTTGCCGTGAACGATTTCGCCAAGCTACAAATCGCCGTCGCAGAGCAAGCCCAGGACCTGACAATACATAAAGTGAAAATCCCACTAACAAAATTAAGGGAGGATCAATGGAGATACATACAATAATAATTAGCACCGCCAGGGCAGCCACAAAAGGCACATGCCCTTTGAGATCAATATCTTTAAAACTGTAATAGCAAAAACTACTAACCATAAGCATACCCGTAATGGAAGTAACAATTGCCGCCAGTACCCATAACCGATGTCCTGGCACACCATAATCATGAGCAACCCAAACAAGAGACGCAATTAAGCCAGCTGCAGAAGGGCAAGGCAACCCTTGAAAGTAGCGCTTATCTTCGATACCAATACGAGAATTAAAGCGCGCAAGTCGCAAAGCCGTGGCGGCTGCAAAGAAAAAAGCGACGAGCCAACCAGGCTTTCCTAAACTTGCTAGCCCCCAGCTATACACAACCAAGGAAGGTGCCACGCCAAAAGAAACAATATCCGCTAAGCTATCATACTCAGCACCAAAGGCACTTTGGGTGTTGGTAAGTCGAGCCACCCTGCCATCAATGCCATCCATAATCATGGCAATAAAAACAGCAATTGCAGCTTTTTCAAAATCTCCACGCATGGAAGCAACAATGGCATAAAAACCTGCAAACAAGCCTGTGGTTGTAAACAAATTTGGCAATAGATAGATCCCCTTTCGCGGGGTTTCTGTAAGTTCTGGTTTTGGTTGTTCAGGCATCATAACTATTCATATTCTCAACACTGGATTTATATAATTAAGTTAAATTTCTTTGTATGTGCGTAGCAGCAAATTTCTGGTTATACTACTTATATAGGTGCCAACCACAGTATACCGCGAAATGGCGCTTAAGTAGTTAGAGCAGCTGAAAAAAAAGCCATTTGTATGCCCAAATCTCATCGCAATAAAATCATGATAGAAGGGATCACAATAGATGGGAAAATCTTTAGGCCATCCGACTGGGCAGAGCGTATTTGTGGGCATCTTTCCACTTTTAAAAATCATCGAATTTATTATTCTCCCTTGCTAAAACCCTGTTATAAAGAGGGACATCGTTGTGTGGTGGTCGCATTTGAATTAAAAGAAAAATTTCCTGAACTTTTTGAGCATATTATGGACTTTGCCAAAGTAAATAAGCTTGTTATTACCACTAAGGAAATATGATTTTGGTAACAAAAATTAAAATAATGGTCATGATTTCTTGTTGTTTTACCATCTCACAAGCCTTGGCTGCCATTTATCAATGGCGAGATGAAAATGGACAAGTCCATTTTAGCCAACTCCCCCCCACCGATACCACTGCAACAGAAATTTCTCCCAGCATTGCGCCATCAAGCTCCGCTGCTCAAGAAAAGATTAAAATTGATAAACTGATAAAAAGCCAACAAGAAGCTGAAGAAAAAGCTAAAACAGACCAAGAAAAAACCCTTGAACAAGAAAAAACAGATAAACTTCGCGCCGTTAATTGTGATCGCGCCAAAAAACATTTAGAAGAGATGGAGGGGTGGGTGCGAATTCGTTTAGAAGATGCTTCCGGTAGGGTAACACAGCTTACCCCTGAACAGCGTCAAGCCGAAATCGACAAAACAAAAGCTGCCGTTCAAGAATATTGTTTCCCTAAAAATAAAACCAATCGTGCCAAAACAGAAGAAGCAAGATAGTTAACAAAAATTTTTTAAACTGCAAAAAAAAACCGCAAATAAATCTTTCAATTTATTTGCGGAACGATAACCTAGCGGTTATTCACCTGTTGCTACTGCAACTTTACGAGGTCTACCTCTTTTTTTAGCCCCAGCTTTAGCTGTGGTTGTAGCTTTTTTTGTTGCTTTTTTTGCTTTAGCGGCAGGTTTTTTAGCTGCAGCCTTTGGCTTGGTCGCTTTACGTGTTTTAGACACAGCGCTCTTAGTGGCTACTTTTCGCTTTTTTGCAGCAGGCTTTTTAGCAGCTGGTTTTTTAGCTTTCACTGTTGCAGTTTTAGTTTTAGTAACTTTTCGACTTTTAGCTTTAGCAGGCATTGTATTTCCTTTTAGATTTTAAAAACAAACGCAAATGTAGCACAGGTGAAATGAAAAACAAAATCATACCGTCCGTTCTACAACACGCGGATTGTAAAATAGGACTTTTTAATAAGCAATATCATTAATACTTATTAATAAATTTTGTTAAAAAATAATTCCATTTTTTTATACTTTGCTCTACAACTTACCTAGCCTTTGTCTGCAGATGAATTGCATCAAAATCAACATCTTACAGTTTTTTATCATGGTATTTTTGTTAGCTACGCAGGACAAGTCCCCGCAATCAGGAACAAGGTGGTGCAAACATATGCTCTTCCCAGTTTGCTTTTAGGATATCCGTCATTGCGATCCAGAGCGTAGCGAAAAAAGACAGGATGCCGTGTCGCTTCGCTCCTGGCAAAGACGGATCATTAGTTGGCTGTAATTGGTTCGAGTATATTTACCACTGTAATTTCTCTTTAGGAAAGTACTTTTTAATAAGCGCAACATAGTAAGGCTTCACTTGTGCCACATCGACCGTTTTTGCCGATTTTGAATATAGGTCATATTTTCTAAAGACTTCTAGCCAAGGCACTAATGTTTTATCTTGTTCGTCTAATAAGTACTGGTAAGCACCTTCTTTATGAAGGGCATAAAAGGAATGAAATCTTACAATAAATTTAGCAGCATCCGGTAATGAAGACTGCTCTTTGATGACTTGATACAAATATTCATCATGTCCCCAACTCATAATGACATTTTTTAGGCCAATGTTTTGAGGGAATTTACTATAAACACCAAGCTTAGAATTATAGTTTGGATTTTTACTATCTGGATTATCCTTAAAGGTTTCTGAAAAAATGATCTTATCTGAAAATTGGCATCCTAATGGAAAAGTATCACCCACCACTGCCCATTGCGGCTCTCCCCAAAAGGCGAGCATTTTACCCAAATCATGAATAAGCCCTACCAATACCAACCAATCTGGCTGACCATCCTGGCGAATGGCTTCTGCTGTTTGTAGCGCATGTTGAATTTGAGGTAATTCAAGATCGGGATCGCTTTCATCTACCATTTTGTTCAATAACTCTAATGTTTCCCAAATACTATAAGTGCCATGATTCAGCTGACCATATTGTGATAATTTTTTGCTGGCAAAGTCATAAGTTTGATTAGCGTGTTGGGTTTTATAAAAGGTTTTAACATGTTCGGGGGCATTTTGATAATCTCTATAGTCTGCCTGTTGTTTATCTTGCGCCGCATACCCCAGGGATGTCATAAAAAGAAAAGCAAACGCCACATTACGTAAAGGTTTGTTCCTAAAATCCATTTTTTACTCCATAGTCAATTAGGTGGAAAAGGGAACTTATTATCTAGGATGAAATCGTTGATGGTAAAGATATATTTATCTTGTTTTTCTTTATCAATAAACTCTACAACCTGAGGATTACTAAATTCAACTAAACTTTTATAGTGGATTGGTTTTTTATTTTTAAAAGCATTACAACTAAAAACCCCAATGTTATAACCATCTAAATCACGAGCCGAAAAGTATTTAAAGGCATGAATAGAATGCTGCCTCATTTTACTTCCCAAAGGTTGGCTAAACTGCCAACTTAAGGCAGAAGAAATATGTTCTCGATAAGATAGAAATGGCGGTTGGGTTAAGTCAATGCCTTTCAAGGTATCCACATTGACTGTAAATGCTGTTTTATACATCCTGTCGGTTGCAGTTCTGATATCAGAGCCCAATATAAATACAAAACGGTAATACGCGCGCTCTGCTAATGCACTAATGAGCTCACAAGAACCATACCATAAGGAAGGCTCTGTCTTTTGGCCAAAGCGAGAGCCATAAGCTAAAGGTGGGTAACGCGAGGGAGTGAACAATAAATAATCAAATCCCTTACAATCTCCCCTAATCGGTGGTTTGCTGTTTTCAATTTCTTGTTCGAGAATTTCATGTTCTTCTAATGAAGACACTAATTGCCTTGTCGAAGAAGTGGATTGATCTTCAACAACCCGCCAAACTTTTAATGCCAACGGCTTAAGTTGTTTGTCCCCTTCACATAATTGCCAAATATCCATTAGGTTAAACCACGCATTGCATCCAAATAAGTAGCAACTAACACGAGGCCTTGTGTTTTCTGTAGCATTTCTAATGGGACACCATTTAAATGGTGATTAAAAGCACGTAACCATTCACATGCCCTGGATGTATTACCACCAAATAAAGCATCTAAGCTGCGATAAATGCGAATAAACAAAATAACCAATTCCGCTTCTTTTGAGTCTGCAACAATGAGTCGCTTGTGATTAACGACCCTACTCCAGCTAGCAGGGCTTATACCAGCAAGATTCGTGATTTCAATAGGCTTTAAATCAAGCAACTGCGAGGCTTTGAGAAAGGCTTTTGTAAGAACTTCGCTGCGAAGTTTCAAATTATATGTTTTTTTAGGGTGTAGATGCATATTGCCTTCTTGTTTATTTCATTTGAAATTATATCACATATTTTATTCATTTGAATAAAAAAGACCGCCATCCTTACAATGTCAATCAACTGATGTTAGCTTGTTGGTCGATTTTATTTTTCCAAGTTTTGAAAGGTGCTAACGATGAACCATAATCAGGATCGCAATATATTTTCGAATCTCGCCCAAATCATTTCCAATGCAGTTAACACCGTCGTCAATTGGTTTAGTCACACAAAACAGCCACAAGCTCAACCATCAACAACACTTGTCGCTGAAAACCAAAATCAAGACTCATCGGCAATCGTTGTATATCAATCCATTCCTGAGGCGCAGCTACAAGCTCAAGCTACCCCCGAACCAGCAGCAGTTGCTGAAAATCAAAACCCGGACGCTTTAGCAATCGTTCCATATCGATATGAAAATCAAAACCCAGACACTTTAGTCTCTTTTTAGAGGTGTAGATGCACTTTATCTTTACGTATTTCAATTGAAACATTTAATAATTTAATTTATCTAATTGCCATTAGCTTGTATACTAACAACTTTTTACCATTCGCTGCTACAAATAATCAGCGAAAGACTTTAGGGCGTTGTTATGTATTTTTTCAGCACTATTTTTCATCACATTAAAAATATCATTCAAGCTGGCATAAATCGTCACTTTAAGCGACCACCTCGTCATGAGGCTCCTCAAACTAAAGCCCTTGCTGTCTGTAATGCTAATCAAAACGTACTGCTTACCCACTTTCCTCTCTTGGTAGAACAAAACCAAAAGCTTTTTCAAGAGAACCCTCAAGCTTTACTCAGCCAAATCTATAAATCGATAAATGAAATTTTATGGTCACATGTGCGTGCAAATGTCATCAGTGCCGCGTTAATGGCTAATGAAGAAAAAATTGCGGATCTACCTATAGCGTCAAAAAAGCACTTTTATACCATCGCTGTTGCCAGTGGCCATTTCCAATATAGTAAGCTTCTTGATCATCATCTACATTCATTACAGATTGCGCTAACACTTTGTAATGTCGATGCTTTTTATCATAGTTGGGGCTGCCTTACCCAAGAAGAGAGAATTGAAGTTGCAGTCAATTGCCTAATCCCTGCTATTAAAACCGCAAACTTGCCGTTAGTTAAATTTATCATTGAAGAAGGTGAGATCTTTTTTCCCCATCATTATGATCCAGATAGCGCGATGATGAGTGCTATCGAAAAAAATGACATTGAAATGGTTAAATATCTATTATCACTCAAAGCAAATTTTAAGTTTTGGCATTGGTTAATGGGTGCAGCCTATCAAACAAAAAACTTTGAAATGGTTGGACTTTTAAAAAATTCTCGCTATGAGAAATTATACTGGCGATCACGAAAAAAATTACCGCCTTCCTTATCTCCTGTTTCCCGAACGATAAAAACGTTGGTCAATTATACGCCTCATATCTTAACACTCATTCAGATAGCGCAATTGAATAAAAATCAAGACGCATTATCAAAATACTATAATGTGAATACGAAGTTTACAGATAACATAACTCAAACAGGATTTCCACAAGCAGTCATAGCCAGAGCCGTCTCAAAATCAACTAAAGATAAAATAGCAGATCTGTTTTTTACGATGATTTATCCTGAAAAACTGTTTCTTGGTAATCTCGCGCGTTATTTTCAAATCCATGATAGACAAACGCCAATTGTTGCAGATATTTGTAAGCTCATACGGGATGCCAAAGAGTTTGGGCCCGTTGTCTTTTTTATGTTTAAAGGGCATGGCAATACCAATATTATTTCTCTTGGTGGCCATCAAGCACCAGAAGCTATTATTGTTTATGATCTATTTAATAAAGAGTTAAGATCGCTTCAAGACTTGAGTTGTTTGAGCGAGTTAGCAACCGGCGCCATTATCGTGCTTGAATCTTGCAATACGGGCAGCGAAAATTTCTTTTATTTTTCTGATCTGCCTCATTTAGGCTTTAATTTTAATATCCATCGGTTAATGGCCATGCATGCCCCAGGCAGCACTGTGTTTTCAGCCGAATTTTACATGATAAGAGGCTCAACGAGTATCTCTTTTTCACCTGAATTAAAGGTATATGGCAATGGATTTTCAGCTCAGACTTGGCCAACATTAATATATGGATTTTTAAAACAATATCTTAGCCATTACGCGCCTGCCAACACGCTGCATTCTGCTTATTCCCCTCAAGCAGAACAATTAAAGATCATTTCTGGGCAACATGCTGAGTTTTGTAAAGAAGTAATACCCTATTCTATTATGAATCGATACTGTGATGCGATTCCTCTTAAACCTTCAGCGCAAGCAATTGCTGCTTGTATGGAGGATGAAAGTTGCAAGAAAGGTTTTAACAACTTAATGTCTCACTTTAAAAAGCCAATCGCCAATAATACAATTTTTAATCCAAACAGTGTCAAACCGCACACGCCGCTTGAACCTTCATTATTCACACACGGTTGGACATCAATAGGAAGCGCTTTTACCACCGCATGGATGAGAGAACATTGTAAATATCAACATTACTCAAAATTCAAATCCTTTATGATCACGCAAGGTACCATGGCGGCCACTCAACTTTGCATTGCTCCCAAAGCCTCATCCATTTTATCATTAGTGACAAGTATTTCTCTTAATTTTGTCACCGAGGAATTAAGCTTCAAAGGATACCTTCCTTATGCCACTTCTGCACTTTATCTTGGATATTACAGCTATAGTTGCTTTTACTATCCCGAGCAAATGGCATCCACGCTTACTGAATTTGCCACCACGGTAACGGGCACAATCATTGGCAATAAATTGGGCCAATACGCTTATCATCTTTATCTTAAGCGACAAGCGGCTAAGGAAACAAATGAGACTGAGCAAGCACAAGCTGTATTAGAAGCGGATTATAAATCAAAAATTGTTTGTCGCTCCTTAGCGAACATAACGAAAAAGAACTCTTGATTTCATGCTTAAGCCTTGCGCCAAATGGTCCCTTTTGCTGTATCTTCCAAAACAACACCCAAGTTTGTTAATTGTTGGCGAATTTCATCAGCTTTTTGCCAATTTTTGCCATCTCGCGCCTCATTACGTGCTTTAATCAACGCTTCAATTTCTGTTTTATCTTCCTGTTCTCCTTGCAAATACGCATCAGGAGAACGCTCTAAGATCCCTAAAATATTGGCCAATTCTTTGAGCATACTTGCCAAAGATAAATAATCGCTATGTTGCGTTTCACGCGCCGTGTTCACAGCGGTTACCAGTTCAAAAAGCACCGCCAATGCAATTGGGGTGTTAAAATCATCGTTCATGGCATCAAAAAAGCGTGTTTGAAAAGCTTGTGCGCTGTTTGAAGATGTCTCGGCCATTGGGGCCCCGCGTAAAGCTGTGTATAGCCGCTCTAAAGCACTTTTAGCTTGTTCCAACAATTCCTTAGCATAATTGATGGGGCTTCGATAATGACTGGCCAAAAGAAAATAACGGATCACTTCTGCGTCATACTGAGCCAATACATCACGAATCGTAAAGAAATTGTTTAATGACTTGGACATTTTTTCTTTGTCCACCTGGACAAATCCAACGTGCATCCAGGTATTCACAAAGGGCTTACCCGTGGCACACTCAGATTGCGCCCGTTCATTTTCATGATGCGGAAATAATAAATCGGCTCCCCCTCCATGAATATCAAAAGTTTCCCCCAAACTTGCCATTGACATCGCAGAGCACTCAATATGCCAACCCGGTCGTCCTTCCCCCCAAGGCGATGGCCAATGAGGCTCTTCAGGTTTTGCCTTTTTCCAAAGCACAAAATCTAAACTGGCATGTTTTTGTGAGACGACTTCAACACGGGCACCGGCATGAAGTTGTTCTAAATCTTTATGTGAAAGCGCACCATAGGATGCGTATTTGGCTACTTCAAAATAAACATCGCCATTATCAGCAGCATAAGCAAATTGATTTGCCTGTAACTGTTTTATCAACGCCACAATGCCATCAATATGTGCAGTGGCGCGTGGTTCTTCATCTGGTCTTAACACGTTTAACGCTTTGGCATCATCATGCATAGCTTGAATAAAACGCTGCGTTAGCGTATCGATGGGTTCGTTGTTTTCTTGGGCACGTTTGATAATTTTATCGTCGATATCGGTGATGTTGCAGACATATTTTACTTTCCAGCCACTTTTTCGCAAAAAACGCACAATGACGTCAAAGGCCACAAACACCCGCGCATGGCCAATATGACAATAGTCATAAGCTGTTACGCCGCAAACATAAAGTGAAATCTCACCAGGTCTAATTGGTTTAAAAGGCTCTTTTTGATGTGTAAAACTATTATAGATCTGCAGCATGCTTCTTTCCATTAATGCTTAATTTGTGCTTGTGCCAAACGAACTCTTGCTAAAAGTGCTTCTTTACCCATTAAAGTAAATATTTTTGCCAATTCAGGGCCATAGCTTCTGCCTGTCATTGCGCTGCGAAGTGGTAAAAACAGTGCTTTCCCTTTTTGATTGGTTAATTGCCCTAATGCTTTTACGACTTGACTATAATCATCGCCATGTTCTTGAATCGCCGTATTTAAGTTATCTAATATTATTTTGCCACTTTCTGTTGTTAGGTTTTCCAATGCATCTTCATCAAAAATACATTCATTGGTTAAAAGTTGTCTTTCCCAATCAATGGCGTCTTGGGGTAAAACAATATTCTGTTTGATAGTTTGCGTAAACATTTGGGTGGTTTTATCTTGAACATGCGTTAAAAAAGGACGGATCCAAGCCCAAATTTCTTCGTCAGTCTTAGCTAAAACACATTCTTTTTGCCAATGTTTCAATTGAGCTAAATCAAAACGTGCGCTTGAACGACCAATATGCTCAATGGCAAAATGCTCACCTAATTCTTCCAAGGTCAAAAGGCTTTCATTGCTAATATGATGACCAAGCCTTGCTAAATAATTATTGATAGCCTGTGGAAAATATCCTTGTTCTCTTAAGGCCTCAATAGATTGGCTGCCATTGCGTTTTGATAAAGGTTTGCCATCATAACCTAATATTAAAGGCATATGACCATAAAGCGGCTCTCTTAAGCCTAATGCTTTTAAAACCAATAATTGCCTTGGCGTATTGGTCAGATGATCCTCACCTCGCATCACGTGTGTCACTTGCATCAATGCATCGTCAACGGCATTACAAAACATAAAAGAGGCAGTGCCATCGGCTTTTTCTATAATAAAATCGCCAATATCATTGGTAGCAAACGTTTTAGGACCTTGAATAAAATCCTCAAAATGAACAACTTCATTATCAGGGATCTTAAAACGCAACGCAGGTTTAATGCCTTTAGCGCGTTTATGGGCAATTTGTTCATGGGTGAGATGGCGACAAGTACCAGGATAACGCGGCGCAATGCCAGCTTGTAATTGAGTTTTACGCGTAATGGACAGTTCCATTTCCGTGCAAAAACACCAATAAGCCCGCTGATTTTGCAATAAATGTTGATAGTATTGCTGATAAAGCTCAGAACGTTGTGCTTGATAATAAGGACCATTGGCACCGCCTCGTTCTGGGCCTTCTTGCCAATCTAAACTCAACCACAGCAAGTCTTCCATGATTTTTTGGGTAAAGGCCTCTTCTGAGCGAACAAGATCGGTGTCTTCTATTCTTAATAAAAAAGTGGCCCTTTGCTGTTTAGCTATAAATGATTTAGCTAAAAGCACATTAAATAAACCTGTCCTTAAGTTGCCTAAGTGCATCAGCCCAGTGGGGCTTGGACAAAAGCGCGATTTAACGGAATTTTTAGAATCATCGGTACGCATCAATGAAAAGCTCTTATTTATGTTAGTTGATTAAGTTTAATATTTTCTGGCTGTCTCACTCACACCATGATAACCTATGCCCCTGTTTAACTGCGAGTCTTGTAAGCGAGTAAAATCCATGGAAAAAGTTGTCCTGCATACCAATTTTGGCCCTATTACCCTTGAACTGGCACCCAACGCTGCCCCCAAGACTGTTGAAAACTTTTTGGAATATGTAAACCAAGGATTTTATGAAAATACCATTTTTCATCGTGTTATCGATGGTTTTATGATCCAAGGCGGTGGTTTTGAATCTAATATGATCTCCAAAAACGGCTTATCCCCCATCAAAAACGAAGCCAATACGGGTTTGAGTAACAAAACCGGTACCATCTCCATGGCACGCACAAGCGATCCTCACTCTGCCAGTTCACAATTTTTTATCAATGTTAATGACAATTTATTTTTAGATCATAAATCTCAAACCCCTCAAGGCTGGGGATATTGTGCTTTTGGCCAAGTCGTTGATGGCATGGATGTGGTCAAAAAAATTGCTAAAGTGAAGACTGGTTCTAAAGCGGGACATGATGATGTTCCTAATGAAGATGTGGTTATCGAAAAGGTTGAAATACTTGCCTGAAACAACCCTCTTTATCTCTGATCTTCATTTAAGTGCTTATCAGACGCCCTTGCAAGAATTGTTTTCAGCTTTTTTGCAAGGGCCCGCAAAACAAGCGCAAACAATTTATATATTAGGCGATCTTTTTGATGTATGGGTAGGACAAGATATTCATGCTCACTTTTACGACAAAATTGCCATACAATTAAAAAAATTAACTGATAAAGGAATTTATATCTATTTTATGGCTGGTAACAGGGATTTTTTATTACAAAAATCCTTCTTAAAGCATGCAGGTATACAAAAAATTCCTGATCCCACACTTATCGATCTTTATGGTAAACCCACTCTACTAACACACGGCGACAAACTTTGTACTCAAGATATTGCTTATCAACGTTATCGGAAAATAGCGCAACACCCTTTAACTAAAATGATTTTTTTAAAATTGCCTAAACGCATACGAGCTAACATAGCAAATAAATTAAGGCTCAAAAGCCAACAATATCAGCGCAATCAATCTTTAAGTATATTAGATGTCTGTCAAGATTCGGCGCTTAGCTTAATGCAGCAATATAAGGTCAAACAACTTATTCATGGTCATGTACATCGGCCTTGCTTTCATGAAATGAGGATTTTAAACACCAAAGCAAATCGTTTTGTTTTAGGTGATTGGCATAAGCATGCTAGCTTTATAATAAGCACCCCAACTCAAATTTCTTTAGCCACTTTTAGTCCACAAGAAAACATTCAGATAGAAAAAGTCTATGCTTTTGAGGCACCCGTTGTTTTATCAAGCTTGTGAGTGGTTTTTTTAGCAACTGTCTCAGTTTCTTTTTTTGTAGAAAAAGCTAACACTTCAGATGTAACCCGTATGGGTAGCCGGGAATAAATAATGCCCAATACAAAACCCAAAGCTAAAATCACCGCTATTTTAAACCAAGGTTCTGTCCTGATTTTAGGA
Organism: Pseudomonadota bacterium; assembly: GCA_018242045.1. Lineage (GTDB taxonomy): Bacteria > Pseudomonadota > Gammaproteobacteria > Berkiellales > Berkiellaceae > Berkiella. The sequence continues at coordinate 13,212 of JAFECR010000003.1, forward strand.
GGTGAATAAGGTAATGAGGAAGATAACTCATGATAATCGCTTCGAACTTTCGGGTTTTCGCCTTTCATGGTAAATCCTTTTCGCTCTGTGAAGGCAGGATACCCAGGCTAAATTGAAAATTCAATATTTTAGAATATCTTTACAGACAAAACCCGGATATTTCAAAACTAACTTGCGAAATATAAACGCTGTGCAGTGCAGCGAATTGTTCACTGCATCTACACAAGCATTTAAATTTGGCATCTAACCCAACGTTTTGTGCTTCGGTTTATAGGAGATTACACCCTTGTTTAGTAATCACCCGTGCAATAACTTTGGTTGTTAGCTCCGCGCCTATATTTGTACCAACGCGAGTAACCAGTTCCCCAGCAGTGATATTATTTCCTGCTGGCGCTTGTACGCCGGAATTATCAGCACTACTGTTGCTACGATTATTGGCGTTGGTATGAGCTTGAGGCGCTACAAAATGGTTGTAGCTTGTGGTAATAGCGCCTTGAATGACCCCTGACACAGCTGATTGAAAAATGGGATGTGCAATAGCACATGCCGCTAAATCAGCATAATATTGTCTATTTAGAAATTGAACAACCAACTGATGCTGATTTCTAACAGCAAGATGATACGACGTTTCATTATTAAAGTTCTTTATCCCAATTGGCATTTTAGCTGAATTTACTAAAAATCGAACCAATTCCAAATGCCCGTTTAATGCAGCGTAATGTAGTGGGGTGTTACCCAAGTTATCAATAACGTCAAGTTTGCTATTGTTCGCATATGCTTCACGTATTTTCGATAAATCACCTGCTTTGGCTGATGCATGTAACGGAAACTGTTTTGCAAATAATATATCTTCAATATTTTTTTTCAGCTTATCACTTGCTAAATCTTTAATTGTTTTTGATTGGGCATTTTCTATCTCTAGACTGGCACCAAGGGTTATTAATTTTCCTGCCAGTTTTTCATTATCATTCATCACCGCATAATGTAACGCGGTATTTCCCAGATCATCATATTTATCAATATCAAGTCGGTCTTTTGCTAATGCTAATAATTTTGTTGCAGTATGATTTTGATTACTCTTAACAGCTAAGATTAATGGTGTTCGAAATTTGCTATCTTGAGCATCCAGGACCTGTTTCAATAACTCAGGGTCTTTTTTAACATAGGTAATAATATGTTCTAAAGATACTGAAAGACCTTTTTCACAAATCAAATGAAATATATTTTGTCTATTTGAGTTTTTGCTCTTAAGATTAAATCCATTTTCAAGCAACATCGCAATGCAGTCACCACTATTATTTTCAACAAACTTTAAGACAAGATCGACATCAAGCGAATTAATTTTTATATTATTTTCCATTAAATAGCGTTGCAGTTCCTGCGCATCATCTTTTTCAATAAATTTATTGTATTCTGCAAATTTCGCGCTAGAATTTGATGAATTTGTACCTAACATAGTGTGCCCCTTTATATAACAGAATAAATCTATTAGAGCATTTTTTAAATAACAGATAATACTATATCTAGACATACAGAAGGCTTTTCACGATGAACTGTAAAATGTAAGCAAACGTGTGTAGTTACACTAATAGATTATTGAACTTTTCTATATCAGAAAGCTTCTATCCATTAAGTACTTTGTAGAACGAGAAAAATATGCAACCGCAACAAATTGAATTGGATGAACTGACAACTGCCTTCGTTGCATTAAGCATTCCTACCTACGCAGCAGATCAAATGAACTTCTTAACAGAATTTTTAACCAACAAAGCAATAGATTTGAATACTGAAAAAATGAAAAAGATCTTTAAAGATAAAATTCAAGTCATTGATGCGCTTATTATCTTAAACGAATTTGCCAACCGTTATGAAAATGAAAAGCCCTTAATCGATGAGTTTCAAGAAGAAATAGAAAATCTTCAAATAGTCTTAAATGATGAAGTAGGCTTAACCATTTAAACTGTTTGGAACTCGACGCTATGGATAACTGTCTAAATATCGTGAACTAAATCATATTCATGAGGATATCAAGCTATGATTGAATCATCTTGGGAACAAATGAAAAAGAAGGAAGACATTTACGCCACTCCTGAAGAATGGCAAGCCGCTAAAAGTGTCATGCGCGATCTTTTGGCCTCAGGTAAAAAACCTCCTTTTAAAATTCCTAAAAACAAAGACCAGGGATTATCCCATTCATTTTTAGTAGGAATAGATGAAAATGAACAACCCATTATCGGTGTAGTTGCACGCTATAAAACGGCTGACAATGAACTATTTTCTGAGGGGATCATTGGTCATGGTGAATTTGGCGTATGTAAACTCGTCAAATGGGAAGACAATCAATACAATGCTTTTAAAGTAGAACCTAACAATCCTGATGCTGCTGAAATAGCAATTATGAATAAACTGGGATTAATCCGCTTTGCATTTAAAAGAACCTTTGAAGAAAGAACATCTGATAAACTATTGAGTAGTGGTGATTCTCCAAAAACAAGATGGATAAAAGATAAGCCTATCGAAGAAAAAAAATATAAAGTCATAAATTATATTGAGGGAATCAATCTCAAAAATTTTCTTAGTACGGCTCCAACACCTTCCATTAACGATAGCTATCAAATGATTAAATCATTAACCAAATCATTAGAAAAAATACATGCAAAAAATATCATCCATAATGACATACATGATGAAAATGTCTTGGTTGGAATTGATAATCGAGTTTATTTTGTTGATTATGGTAGATCATGTGACTTAAGTAATCTTCCCCAAAAAATATCAGGAGAAGATGCAATTATAGATATTGTCAACCGCTATATGCCCCGCGTAGATGTCTGGGCACCTGAAGTGATGAAATTCCATAATTTCTTTGAGCAAAGTGTTAACCAATTACATACAAAACAAGAATATGATGACTTATTTAACGAAGAGTATGAATTGCCGTTAACAAAATCGTCAGACATATACTCACTTGGCCTGCTCATAGAAAAATTATGCCCGCTTCAGCTAAAAAATGATCTGAACAATCCCCTTATGAAACTCGTCAAACAAATGAAAAATATTGATCCCAGCAAACGACCTAACGCTGGAGAGGTTTTCAAAAAATTAAAATCAAAAGAGATTAAATCATTTATCCGTGAAGCAAAAATAAAAGATGACGAAGTAAAGAAACAACGACAACGCGCTCAAGTACCGCCTGTTGCAGCGACTGTTGGTGCAGCCAAGCCATCAACGCAGGCTAATCGTTATTCAACTATGGTTGGGACTTCTCCACTTGAAAACCATTCAGCTAGCGATTATGCCAATCCATTAAATATAAAAAGACCAATGAATTTCAGCGATACTGAAACATCTGAGCAACAGTCACATGATATAGAGTTCAGTGAAGACGAACAATCTGCCATGGAAGAACCCAAAGAGATCGAATTTAGTGAAAATGAACCAGAAGAAACCAAAGAGATCGAATTTAGCGAAAATGAACCAGAAGAAACCAAAGAGATCGAATTTAGCGAAAATGAACCAGAAGAACAACATATGCCAGAAATCGAGTTCAGTGAGAATGAACCAGAACAAAGTGAAGGTGAGAAAAATGAAAAATATGCTCTGTCAAATGAGGAACGTTCAGATCCTGACGCAGAGTTACAATGGAATGCAGATGGATCGTCAGAGCAATCCTCTAGCGATGAAGATCTCATTCAAGAATATACAGATATTACGAATGAATCATCTGAAACATCAAGTACTGATAGTGAACCTGACGAAAAAGAAAGACGGCCAAATCCTTTTTCTCCACGATATCAACAGTACAATGCTCAACAGTACAATGAAAAAACCTCGAGATCAGACGAAGAAAAGGTTCAATCACCAACTAAGCGCAAAAAAATGGATTGAAGCAGCAAGCTCATTAAACTTGCATCCTTTATCGCTTTGATTTGACCATTTAGGCTGCTTATAGTAGCCAAAGTAAAACCGAGTAAAAACAACCAGTCAGAATCAGCGGAACCACCCTCTAAACGTCAAAGATTAAATTAAGGGATGAGGCAAGGCCTTTATAGGGCTTGCCCACGTATTTCTTGGATCCGTTGCGCTTGCGCAATCACTCTTGTGTGTCCCTTATTATTACAATCACTCTTGCGTGTCCCTTATTATTACCCTTATTACAATCACTCTTGCGTGTCCCTTATTATTACCCTTTATTATTGCCTGCCCTTTGTTACTGCCCTGTATTCTCATTTGGTCGTTTTGATTTGACCGTTTAGCCGGTTTCAGTAGCCGAGCATATATTCATGTGTTAACTTTCGCGCAAGTTCATTAACTAACTTTCAAAAGGTATTAAACATGAAACGTTCACATCGAAATGCATTTTCACGCACCGTTCTGGGCATTTATAACGCAATCAATAATGCTATGAATTTGATTACAACACAGCCACAAGCGCTAATAACCGCATCTGCACAACAAGATCAATCCTTAGCAATTGTTCCATATCAACCACAACCGTCTTCTGAAAAACATAGCTTTAGCAATTTGCCATTTGAAGTAATCTCTTACATTTTGCAACAAAGACCTATATTTGATAGTTTTCGGGCACGAGCAGTTAACAAAACCTTTCTTCGAGCTTGGCAACATGCAGCACAAGCCCAGCTATTTACCTTAAATCCTGCAATTCAACATTTACACATGGATGATGGAGTTAAAATCTTGCAAGACAAACAACAAAAAGAAGTAGATTATTTAACTGCAAAGGAAGAAGTTATTCTTAATAACAACCGTGATAACCCCAAGCTAAAAAAGGCTTTTGCCAAACTAGCCGATTTAAAAGGAAACCAAAGTTTAATAGCCTATCATGCCAGAGAAGTGGCGATAAATACCATCAATGAAGTGAATATTAGAAACCAGATATATCAATCTGACCGCGAGCTAGATTGTAGCCGTTACTACTTAACCAGAATTCCAGAAAGTGTTTTAAAAGACGAAGAACTTAAGCCGTTTTGGACACAATTAACTAAATTAAATATTAGCTACAACCAAATCAGCGTTTTGCCTGATGCCATTGGACAATTGACGGGACTTCGAGAATTTAATGCTAGCTATAACCAACTCACTGCTTTACCAACTACTATTGAACAATTGACTGGGCTTGAAAAGCTTTATGTTCGCAAAAACGCGCTCACTGCTTTACCAAATACCATCGGAAAATTGGGTGCGTTAACCTTGCTCAATGCTAACGACAACCAGATCGCTTTTTTGCCTGAGAGCATTGGACAATTGAGTGCACTTGAACGGTTTTATATTCACAACAACAAGCTCGCCGTTTTACCCAATTCCATTATAGAATGTACTGAACTGCAAAGTCTTACTGTAACAGAAAACTATTTACGCGATTTACCTACTGGCCTGAATGAAGGGATCCTTCGCCATGGTTTCTTAGGAAAAGTAAATAAAATCGGTTGCTTAGCTTCTCAAAAAGCAAAACCTATTGAAGACAATCAGGCAGAATCGGAGGAACGACCTGCTAAACGTCAAAGATTAAATTAAAAAATGGCGCAAGGTCTTAAAGGCCTTGCCTGCTTCCCTAGAGGCATTTTCATTTTATCGTTTTAATTTAACCGTTCAGCCGCTTTTAGTGGCCAAGCGTGTATATAGGTGTTAGTTTCCAATTTTACAACTTACTCTATATAAGAGTATTAATAATGAAACATTCACCAACAACACAGCCCCAAGCAGATCCCGCGCTAAAAGATCAATCCTCGACAGCCATTGTTCTATATCAACCACAGCCGTTTTCAGAAAAATATCGTTTTAGTAGCTTGCCATTTGAGTTAATCTCTCACATTTTTCAGCAAATGCCTTTGTTTGAGAATCGTTGGTTGCGAACGGTGAGTAAAACCTTTTTTACTGCATGGGAACATGCAGCACAATGGCAGCCCTTTAAATTAACACCTGCTATTCAACCTTTAAGCTTAGATGATGGCTTTAAAAGCTTGCAAAAAAAACAAGAAAAAGAAATAGCCTATTTAACTAAACATAAGGCAAATATTCTTTATAACAACAATCACAATCCCAAACTAAAAAAGGCTTTTGCCAAACTAGTCGATTTAAAAGGAAACCAAAGCTTATTAACCTATCATGCCAAAGAAGAGACTATAAATAACATCAATGAACTTATTATTAGAAATAGTATACGCAAAGCTAAATGCGCGCTGGATTGTAGCGATTCTTGCTTAACCCGAATTCCAAAAAGTGTTTTAAAAGACAAAGAACTTAGCATTTTTTGGCGACAATTAATTAAATTAAATATTAGCAACAACCGAATCAGCGTTTTGCATGATGCCATTGGACAATTGACTGCACTTGAAGAATTTGATGCGAACAATAACCAACTCTGTGCTTTACCAAATACCATTGGGCAATTGAGTGCGTTAACCTTGCTTAATGCTAACGATAACCAGATTGCGTTTTTGCCTGACACCATTGGACAATGTATTGCACTTAAAGGGCTTTTTCTTCACAGCAATAAGCTCGCTGCTTTGCCAAATGCCATTATACAATGTGCAGCACTTGAGGTTCTTGATGTAATGCAAAACTATTTACGCAATTTACCTATTGGCTTGAAAGAGGAAATCCTTTACGATTTCTCGGAAAAAACAAATAAAAACGCTTGCTTAGCTGCTCCAAAAGAAACGCCAAGCGAAGTCAACCAGTCAGTATCAGTATCAGAGGAACGGCCTGCTAAACGTCAAAGATTAAATTAAGCAACTGAAGCAAGGCTTTGCTCCAGCCATACCCAGTAGGAACGGCTGGAGCAAAGCCTTGCTCTTTTAATTAACGCGCAAATGCTAACTTATCATTCTCGACAACGACATGAATGGTATCTCCAGGCACAAATTCACCACGCAATAACGCTTCCGATAAACTATTTTCTAGCTCTTGTCTTAAAGCCCGTCTTAATGGCCTTGCCCCATAGACAGGATCAAACCCGACTTGCGCCAGCTTATCTAAAGCTTCAACTGAAATTTCAAGTTGCAATCCATGATCACGTAATCGCTGTTGCAATTCCTTAATTTGAATTTCAGCAATGGCACGAATATTATTTTTATCCAAGGCATGAAAGACAACGGTTTCATCGATCCGGTTAATAAATTCTGGTCTGAAATAATCATTTAACATGCCCATCACGGCTTGTTTCATTTCATTGTATGGCTTACCAGTCATTTCTTGGATCCGCTGTGCACCAATGTTGGAAGTCATGACAATAATACAATTTCTAAAATCGACTGTGCGACCATGACTGTCAGTTAAACGTCCTTCATCCATCAATTGCAGTAAAATATTAAACACATCATGATGGGCTTTTTCAATTTCATCTAATAGCACAATACTATACGGACGTCTGCGCACACTTTCGGTTAAATAGCCACCTTCCTCAAATCCAATATAGCCAGGTGGAGCGCCAATTAAACGCGCAACAGCGTGTTTTTCCATAAACTCAGACATATCAATGCGGATCATCGCCGCAGAAGTATCAAATAAAAATTCAGCCAAGGCCTTACAAAGTGCGGTTTTGCCCACGCCAGTTGGGCCCAGGAATAAAAAGCTGCCAACAGGCTTATTCGGATCAGCAAGGCCGGCGCGCGATCTTCGAATGGCATTGGCTACCACTTTAAGCGCTGTTTCCTGACCAACCACCTTTTCTGCTAGGACCTCTTCCATTTTTAAAAGCTTTTCTTTTTCGCCTTCTAACATCTTACTAACGGGGATCCCCGTCCATTTAGCTACAACCTCAGCAATTTCATCTTCACCAACTTTATTACGAATGAGCGTCATGCTTTTTGTTTCAGCTTCAGAGGCATTCAATAATTGCTTTTCAAGCTCTGGGATCTTGCCATATTGAAGCTCAGACATTCTTGCTAAATCACCAGCACGTCTTGCTGCCTCAAAGGCACTGCGGGCGCGCTCCAATTCTTCTTTGATATGTTGAGCCCCATGCAAGGTTGCTTTTTCTGCTTTCCATACTTCTTCCAAATCTGCGTATTCTTTTTCAATTTTCTCAATTTCTTTTTCAAGCTTCTCTAAACGTTGCTTGGATAAAGGATCTTTTTCTTTTTTAAGTGCTTCATGCTCAATTTTGTATTGAATTAAACGTCGTTCTAAAATATCCAAAGGTTCTGGTTTAGAATCAATCGCCATGCGAATGCGACTTGCGGCTTCATCTATCAAATCGATTGCTTTATCTGGCAACATTCTATCGGTAATATAGCGGTGAGATAAATTTGCTGCTGCCACAATGGCAGGATCGGTAATTTCAACGCCATGATGAATTTCATAACGTTCCTTCAAACCACGTAATATCGCAATGGTGTCTTCAACAGACGGTTCATCCACCAGCACTTTTTGAAAACGTCTTTCTAACGCAGCATCCTTTTCAATATATTGACGATATTCATCTAAGGTGGTCGCCCCCACACAATGCAACTCTCCTCTTGCCAGCGCAGGTTTTAACATATTTCCTGCATCCATCGCGCCTTCTGCTTTTCCTGCACCCACCATGGTATGAATTTCATCTATAAATAAAATGATCTCACCTTCTTGCTTTGACAGATCTCTTAATACTGCTTTAAGACGCTCTTCAAATTCGCCACGAAACTTCGCGCCTGCGATTAAAGCACCAAAATCTAAAGCCAGCACCCGCTTACCTTTTAACCCTTCTGGCACTTCATCATTCACAATACGCTGCGCCAGCCCTTCTACAATGGCGGTTTTTCCCACGCCTGGTTCACCGATGAGCACAGGGTTATTTTTCGTACGCCTTTGTAACACTTGAATGGTGCGCCTAATTTCCTCATCGCGCCCAACAACAGGATCGAGTTTGCCTTGTTCAGCCCTTGCCGTTAAATCCGTGGTATATTTTTCCAAGGCCTGGCGCGTCTCTTCAGCATTTTCTTCAGTTACGGGTTCGCCACCGGTGATTTTGTTAATGGCTTCCTGAACTTTCTTTTTATTGGCATTGGCATTTTTTAAGGCTTTTGCTGCCACACCATCATCATCCAGCAAAGCCAGAATAAATAATTCACTTGAAATAAATTTATCTTTTCTATCTTGCGCTAATTTATCTGTCACATTTAACAAACGAATTAAATTATCCGAAGGACGAATATCGCCAGTCATACGACCGAGTTGCGGCAAACGATCGATTGCTTCAGTCAAACTAGAACGTAGTTGCGGCAAATTAACACCAGCAAATTTTAATAAGGGTCTAACCGTGCCCCCTTCTTGATCTAACATGGCCAACAATAAATGTTCTGGTTCAATGGTAGAACCTTGACGACCTAACGCCATCGATTGTGCTTGCAAAAGCGCTTCTTGAAACTTACTGGTGTTTTGCATGAATTTCTTCCTTTTACGTTAACACTTCCCAGTTTAAATTCTGGAGTCTATAGCTTGCGATATATCCCTATAGATGGGGGCAGGATATAAATTTTAAAGTGCAAGCCAAATCAGGGTTGCCATACGCCCTGTATCTTTATGGCGCCGATAGGAATAAAAGCGCGCTGAATCCGTGTAGGTACATAAATCACCACCAAAGATGGCGGTTACTCCATTATCTTGTAAACGATATTTAGCTAATCGACAGAGATCTGCCATCCATTTACCCGAATTTTCAGTGGGTTTAAAAGCATAGGCGGCTTTCATATCGTGGTTTAAGAAGGCCTGGCGTACATCCTCGCCCACTTCATAACAGTGAGCCCCCACAGCAGGCCCCAGCCAGGCTAAAATATCGCCGTTGGCTTTTAAACGAATAGCTTTCAATGTATTTTCAATAATGCCTTGGGCTAAACCACGCCACCCACAATGAACCGCCGCAACCAAGGTTCCCCCTGTGTCACAAAGTAATAGCGGCAAACAGTCTGCAGTTAAGATGGTGCAAGCAACGCCTGTCAGTTGGGTATAAGCCCCATCGGCTTCTTGCAACATGTGTTCTGGCGATTTTATTTCAATCACCGTTGTGCCATGGGTTTGGGTTAGCCAAGCAGGTTCATACATTAAATTTAATGTTTGAGTAATTTTTCTTCGATTTTGTATCACTTGCTGTGGATTATCATTCACATGTAAAGCAAGATTGCCTTCTAAACGCGTAGTGGTAATAGCTCTTACCCACGTTGGGGCTGGCCAGTTAGGTTGGATCCCGCTCACTATAATATCCCTCTTTTGGTTGTAATAATTTAATTAAATTTGCAAAATCATTTGGAAGCGGTGCCTGCCAAGATAAGGGTTCTTTGGTGATAGGATGAATTAAGCTTAAACCTTTGGCATGTAAAGCTTGCCGATTAAAAACCATCAGGGCTTGTGCAAGCTCAGGAGACGACTTTGGCGGTAAACGATAACGCCATCCGTAAGGGGCATCTCCCACGATAGGGTAGCCTTGATGTGATAGATGCACTCGAATTTGATGTGTTCGTCCTGTTTCTAGCTTGACATCTAATAAGGTAAATCCAATATATCTTTTAAGGCAGCGATAATGGGTACGAGCAGGTTTACCAGAACTCACCACTGCCATTTTTGTCCGTTGGTGTGGATGCCTCCCAATTGGCGCATCAATAGTCCCACCGGCAATCACCTCAGCGCTGACCAAGGCAATATAGTCTCTTTGAATATCACGATTTTGCAAAGCACTGACTAATCCAGTATGAGCTGATAAGGTTTTCGCAATGACCATCAGGCCCGTGGTATTTTTATCTAATCGGTGCACAATGCCAGCACGCGGCAAAAGTGCTAATGAAGGCACATGGTATAATAAGGCATTTAATAATGTACCGCGACGATTACCAGCAGCAGGATGTACTACAAAATTGGCTGGTTTATTCACAACAAGAAGATTTTCGTCTTCAAACTGAATATTAAGTGGGATTGGTTCACCATTTTCTTCATGGCTTTCGACCACAGCTTGTATCGTAACGCTTTCTCCGCCATTTACTTTTACCTTAGGCGCAATCACAAGCCCATCCAAAAGCACCTGACCTTTGCGGATCCATTGTGTTAATCGTGTGCGTGAATGTGAAGGAAAGCACTGAGCCAATGCTTGATCTAAGCGCATGCCACGGCAAGTCTCTGGAATGGTGCTTTGAAGATTAATAAGTTGTGATTCAAACACGGTTAGTTCATTGTCCTTTACTGCATAGTGAAAAAGCAAATATTCTAACACAATCTTGTATTTTAAAGGATTAAATTGCAACCTGTTTGCTCGTAAGATAGACTTCCTGCAAACAAGAATTAACCCTAATCTTATCCATTAAAAATAAAACTTAGTACCTCATTATGAAAAAGCTAGCTATATTTCTCATTGTCGCTTTTCTATTAAGCGGCTGTAATTCAAATTCTAAAGAAGATCGCTATAACAATTTGAGCGCAAATGAAATTTACAATCAAGGTGTTAAACATGCCCGTAAAAAACATTTTGATAAAGCCATCGAAGATTTCGAAGCTTTAGAATCGAGGTATCCCTTTGGTGAATATGCCGATAAAGCGCAATTAGGGGCTATCTATTCCTATTACGCTAACGATGATTATCCTTCGGCATTACCAGCCATTGAACGATTTTTACGTATGTATCCTCGTCATCCTGCTGTTGATTACGCTTATTACATGAAGGGTTTAACCCATTATTCAGAAACACAAGGATTTGTGACCAATTATTTACCCATAGAAAGAGCCGATAGAGACATCACTTCCTTAAAGAAAAGTTTGCAGGCGTTTCAAATCTTAACCACGCGATACCCTCAAAGCATTTATGTAATGGATGCTGAGCAACGCATGATCTACCTTAGAAACGTGCTAGCAGAAAATGAACTGTTTGCTGCCCGTTTTTACTTGAATAAAGGAGCCTATTTGGCTGCAGCGAATCGGGCAAGTATCGTTATTACCCAATTCGATCGCACCCCCAGCATGGCGCAGGCACTTTTCATTATGATTCAGGCTTATCGTAAACTTGAATTATATGATCTTGCGAATGATACCTACCGTGTACTGGCTTTCAATTACCCAGACTCTATCTATCTTAATGAACTTGGATGAGATCATGAAAAGTTCTCAGCTACTGTTAGCGACTTTAAAAGAAACCCCAACCGATGCAGAGCTTATCAGTCATCAATTGATGTTACGCGCCGGCATGATCCGAAAACTGGGTCAAGGGCTTTATACATGGCTCCCATTAGGGCTTCGCGTTTTAAGGAAAGTCGAACGCATTATCCGAGAAGAAATGAATCGCATTGGTGCTCAAGAAGTCTTGATGCCTGCTGTGCAACCTGCTGAGCTATGGCAAGAAACAGCACGTTGGCAGGAATTTGGACCGCAATTGTTAAAAATGAAAGACAGACATGAACGAGATTATTGCTTCGGGCCGACGCATGAAGAAGTGATCACCGATTTGGCTCGCAATGAATTACGTTCCTATAAACAGCTGCCCATGTGCTTTTACCAAATTCAAACTAAATTTCGTGATGAGATAAGACCTCGCTTTGGTGTTATGAGAGCACGAGAATTTTTAATGAAAGATGCTTATTCCTTTCACTTGGATAAAGCAAGTCAACAACAAACTTATGACGCCATGTACGGCGCTTATAGTCAAATTTTTACGCGATTAGGGTTAGCTTTTCGCGTGGTGCTTGCAGACACAGGCGCCATTGGCGGCAGTCAATCTCATGAATTTCACGTGCTTGCAGACTCAGGTGAAGATGCAATTGCTTATTGTCCTAATAGCGATTATGCCGCCAATATGGAGCTTGCAGCCTCCTTGGTAACAACGCCACATCGGGCGCCACCGAGCGAACCCTTAGCTGTTCAAGAAACACCCAACATCAAGACGGTTGCTGAACAAGCTGATTTTATGGGTTTAATGCCTAAAGATATTTTAAAAACCTTGATTGTTAAAGGTAAAAATGTGCCTGCGGTTGCTTTATTGCTCAGAGGCGATGATGAGCTTAATCCTATAAAAGCTCAAAAGTGCGAAGAAGTGTTTGCGCCCTTAACTTTAGTAGATGAAACCACGCTTAAAAGCTTGGCTAAATGTGGTCCTGGTTTTGTAGGGCCCAAAGATTTAAACATCCCAGTCATTGCAGATCTTCAAGTGCTATCTATGGCCAATTTTTCTTGTGGTGCCAATCAAAATGACAAGCATTTTGTGGGTGTGAATTGGGAACGTGATCTGCCATTGCCTTCACAGGTTGTTGATTTACGCAAAGTTAAAGCAGGCGATCCCAGCCCTGATGGTCAAGGTCCATTAGAGATCTGTCGTGGCATTGAGGTTGGGCATATTTTTCAACTTGGTACCAAATACAGTACGGCAATGAAAGCCTCTGTGTTAAATGAGCAAGGCCGTCAAGTGGTGATGGAAATGGGTTGTTATGGCATTGGTGTATCGCGAATCGTAGCAGCTGCGATTGAACAAAATCACGACCAAAGCGGCATTATCTGGCCTGATGTGATGGCACCTTTTCAAATCGTGCTTATCCCTATGAATTTATTTAAATCCTATCGTGTGCGCGAAGCGAGTGAAAAACTATATCAAGAACTTCAAGCTGTTGGTTTTGAAGTGCTTTTTGATGATAGAGATGAACGTCCTGGCGTTATGTTTGCGCAAAGCGAATTAATGGGGATCCCGCATCGATTGGTGGTGGGTGAAAAAGGTTTAGATGCAAAAACGATTGAATATAAAAATAGACGCACTAATACCGTTGAACATTTACCGCTTGCTCAAATTGTAAACATTCTTCAAGAAAAAATTAAGATGGAATAAGTTGTGAACATTTGGAAGCTATCACCTAAGCATGCCAAAGGATATGTTCGTATCAGAGCAAGCAGCGAAGCGCGCGCAAGAGAAATTGCTCATGCTACCTTTGCTATCAGCAAAGCAGATAAAATGATCCATAACGTCAACTGGAGCCAAATCCTTTGGCAAAATCAAGATCAAGTAGATTGCGAACTCGAAAGCGATGATTTATCAAATACCGAAGGTATTTTAGACATCGAATAAGCCTACTTAAAGTTTTTTATAATAATTCTTTGGCACATAATTCAGCCGTTTCTTCGTTTGCTATCAAATCCAACTCTGAGTAAGCCAACGCTTGCTGCAAAAAAAATGTTGTTGATGCGAGTAAAAAAAACACCCAACCTAGAATATAACGCATAGATCACCAAAAAGTTATAAAGTAAACTATAATCCGATCGCAATTATAACAATTTCTACGTAGTGAGAAAACTAGGGGTTGTTTACTAATTAATCAAAATAGCTTATTATGTCGCATAAATCTGGAAAATCAACAATGTGAGTTAATTATATGGCAAATATTAATATATTTACCAATGCTTCGAAGATGGATGAACTTGCCTATGAATTAACGCGTGCTTATTTACTACAAAATAACGTGGCTCTTAACCGTAAAGGACGACCGATGGTCGATCGGAAATGGTATTTTGGCAATTTCAGCCGTCTCATGGCTGGCGGAAGTTGGCTCATCAAAACCCAAGATAATAGCTTATTTACTTTTCTTGTTTTGCGCCAAATTAGCCAAGATACCAATATCGCTTTACATACTATTTTACTTTTTCTTCTGTTTAATCGTTATGAAAGCTTTCCTGCTGAAAAAATCCGGATTGCTCAATCTATAAATCATGCACAAATTCATTTCTCATTATTGCTAATTGAATGTCAAAACATTGATCAGTTTCAATACCGACAACTCTATAATGCCTTTCATCAAGAATTTTCAAATATGAATATAGGTGAGCTTTACGAAGAAATGCTTGATCCAAATTCACGCCTTGTAAAATTATTAAAAAATACCCCTATTTCTAACAAACCAGGCAAAAACAATGAACCTTATGGCAAGAAAGCATGGGAGCTATGTGAAAAAATAGACAAATCGACGAGCTGCCGCGGATAAGCCCGAAGGCATGTATTCTAGACACCGAGAAAGCTAGGAACTGTTTACTAATTAATTAAATAGCTTAAAGTGTTGCCAAAATTTAGAAAGAAAAAATTATTGGTTGATTGAATGGCAAATATTAATGTATTTATCAAAGATACAAAAATTTACAATCTCGCATTTTATTATGCACGTGCTTATTTACTACAAAAAAACGTAGTTCTTAGCGACTCTGCAGAACCAGTGATCGATCGAAAGTGGTATTTTGGATACTTGAATAATCTCAAGGGCCCAGGAAGTTATCTTATTAAAACAGAAGATAACTGTTTGCTTACATTTCTTGTGCTGCGCTATTTAGTGCCAGATCAAATCAGCCAAGATACAAATATCGCTTTACATAATATTTTGCTTCATTTGCTGGTTAATCGCTATGAAACTTTTCCTGCAGAAAAACTTCGGATCGCTCATGCTTTAAATCATGCAAATATTCATTTCACTTTAATGTTAGTTGAGTTTGAAATTGATCCATTTCAATATCGACAACTCTATAACGCCTTTCATCAAGAATTTTCAAATAAGAATATAGATGAGCTTTACAAAGAAATGGCTGATCCAAATTCACGTATTCAGCAATTATTAAAGAATACCCCTGTTTCTAAAAAACCTCTATTATTAAAACATTATGATTCGCTCGGCGGGGAAAGCTACGTTCAGCGCGCAAAAGAGGATTCTAAGCTGCTACTTTCTAACAATGCGATTTGGTCCATAGAACAATGTGAACAACAAAAAGGGATGACCTGTGGTGATTGGACAATTTTTAATGCCTTTTATTTTGGTGTCTTCACTCAAAAGCCGAACATCCCCTCTTCCGAAGCCTTGCGAGACTTACTAGAAACGCCGACCATCGCCAAAGCATCTGCCTTGTTGTTTGCACAAAACATTCAAAGCGAAGCCATTGCAAAACACCCACTTCAGCCCAACATCAGATCAAAAACACCGTCAAACCTATATGCTTTATCCCGTTATATTATTGGGGTAGGTCTTGTGGGCCCTATCATTGGACTCCTAACCTATCTACTCAATGTAAAAGCCTTGCTTTGTGCTGGTGCAGCCTTAGGGATAATGCTATTTTCATTTCCAACCATCGGATGGCTGCCAATTATCAGCATCAGTCTACTTTGTCATGCTGCCATCGTGCTTGATCAAACCTGGCGATCACCTTGTAAATCGAAGCAACAGATATCTGGCACGAGTGCCTCAGATACAACTGAAGCAGAAGCTATCAAGTTTATCGATACCCAAGCCTTTGAAAAGCCGATCCTCAATGCCGTTCTTCATGGCTTTAAAGCAGCCAATCAAGTTGCAGGCAAAAACAATGAACCTTATGGCAAGAAAGCATGGAAATTATGTGAAAAGATAGAGAAATCCACTAGCTGTTGGATGCCGCGGATAAGCCGCAGCACGTAGGTGAGGCGCTAAAGCGCCCCAGCTTGGATGACAACTTAAGCTAATTGATTTTCATCTTCGACATAAATAACAGCGCGACGATTTTTGGCATTAGCCTCTACCGTTTTGCTCTCATCCAAAAATTGATCGGCACCATAGCTTTGTACTTCAATGCGTTCTGGTGCAATGCCTTTTTCTGCTAAATAGCTTGAAACAGCTTGAGCACGACGAAGCCCCAAAGCTAAATTATATTGTTGTGGCCCTTGATGATCCGTAAAGCCATCAACATGGGCTTTAAGTTCTGGGTTAGCCTGTAAAAATTCAACAAATTCATCTAAGGCAGGTTTGTCTTCATCAGACAACACATCACTGTCAAAGGCAAAATGATAGATAGCATTCAATTCTTTATTTTCTTCAGCATATTTTGCAACTTCTGGCTGTTTTAAGGTACAACAAGCTGATAAAACAAATGAGCTACTGATTGCTAACAATAAAGAACGAAGGGTATATTTTTTCATCTTTTTACTTCTTATGTTGATGAAATAAGGGTGGGCACAGAAATTAACGCGATTCAAAATTAAAATCAAGTGCCATCCTCATAAAAATAATATTTGGATTAACGAAGAATGGTAAATTGATCGAAATCTTCCCAGGAGGCATCTTGGATCTGCACTTGAGAGACCTTCGCTGCGGGTGGCCCTTGCTGCAACCACTGACAAAGTTGTTCAACCGTTTGCTCATCACCGCAGATCATACATTCGACATCTCCATTTTTTAGGTTACGTACCCAACCTTTTAATCCAAGCGCATTTGCCTTTTGTAAGGTGCCTTGTCTATAAAAAACACCTTGCACTCGTCCAGATACCCTGGCGCGTTTACAAACTTTCATCCCCTCTCCTTTACGCGATATACTAAGTCTTTAACTTTGCTAAGTCGCTATAGTAAATTAACCGTTTTTAGGATACCAATTTTTATGATCGGCTCTCCTTATGTGCTCATTGTTTATTACAGTCGTCACGGCGCGACGGCCCAGATGGCGGATTTCGTTGCCAGAGGAGTAGAAAGTGTTGCCGGTATAAATGCCAAAATACGCACCGTGCCACCGGTTTCGCCGACGACTGAAGTTGCCTCTCCCCCTGTTCCTGACAAAGGTGCGCCTTATGTAACGCTAGATGAAGTAGAAAATTGTGCAGGTTTAATTTTGGGCAGCCCGACTCGATTTGGAAATATGGCCGCTCCATTAAAATATTTTTTAGATTCAACCTTGAGTTTATGGCTTTCAGGAACACTCATCGGGACCCCAGCTGGAGTATTCACTTCAACCGGTTCATTACATGGTGGCCAGGAATCCACGTTGTTGAGTATGATGCTTCCGCTTTTGCACCATGGTGCCTATCTGGTGGGCATACCCTACAGCGAGGCTGCATTGAACGATACCCTAACAGGAGGCACACCTTATGGGCCAAGCCATGTTGCCGGAATCGATAATAATAACCCTATTAGTGAACATGAAAAAAAGATCTGTCAAACGCTAGGAAAGCGTGTAGCTGAGCTTGTAACACTTACCAAGGTGAAAGGTGGGTAAGAAAGCGTCCTTGCTAGAGCGTGCCAGAAAATGCCCAAAGGGCGCTAAAGGCTCAGCTTGGTAAATTTTTGTTGTGTTTTTCTTGTGATGTCAAATTAACTGCCGTTGAAATTGGAAACGGCGTTTCTTGCATTTTAGTGTTTATTATAGTTGGGTTTGACAATCCCACAATCCCATTATTGCTTATCTTTGCACTTGTAGCATCAGCAAGCATGGTAAGTTCCTGCAATCGTCTTTTTAATTCTTCCATTCGTTGTGCTGTTTCGGGCAATTCAAGTTTATCTTCTTCTACTATTTCATCCGCCTTTGCATTTTCCTTTAAAGCTTCCACACCCTTATCAAGATTAACCGTTGCATGCTGCAGTTCTGCTACAACTTGGTTTACCGTTTGGGCAGAAACATCGCTAACCTCAATAGCGTCATTCAGCTCAGAAATTACTTGTTTAAGCGGTGCAATGGCTTCTCCTTTTGAAGTTTCAGCCTTTGCTTTAAGCTCTTGCAGAGCTTGGTCTACACCAGACATCATATTATTTAGATTTTGAATAACTTCGTTTAACTTAATAATCGCACCTTCGTTCAGGTTATCAATGGCAACACCTAATCCTGGTGCAGTTTTTTCTGCAAGACTAGAAACGGCTTTGTTAATACTAGGCACTGTTTTTTCATGAAAGTCTTTAATGGCCTGATTTATTCCTGGCAATTCCTTATTTTGCAAAGTATCGACTGTGTTTAACATTTTAGGCAACGCTTCATTGTTAATTGAATCGATCATTTTATTTATCTGCGACATTACTTGATCATTCAAGTGATTTGCTGCTTGATTTAGTGTTGTTGAACCTGCTTTAAAATCTTCCACGGTTTTATTTATGTTTGTTATGGATTTATTTTGTTCTACTATGGTGTTATTTAATGAAGGAAGCGTGTTTTCCTGAATATTATTAACAGCTTTGTTTAATTTACTAACGGTTTGCGATATTTGATTTACCGCTTGCATTAATTCCGTCATTGTATTTTCTTTTAGCTCTTTTATGGTCTGATTCAGTTCAGCTAAAGTTTTACTTTGAGTATCTAAGATAGTTTGGTGTATTTTTGGTAAGGCAGACTTATTGATCATCTCAATAGAAGCTTCAATTTTATTTACTAATTTTTGCAAATCTTCAAATTTGCTACCAATCTCACCATCAAGTTTAAATAGTGTGCCCTTGGCATCATTGACTGTTTTTACAAGAGAGGCCTTCAACAGGGAAATTTCTTCAAGATCTTTGTGCGATTTTGCCAATAAGATATCAGTTTGATTTAAAGTTTCTTCAAGTTTGCGGCTAACGGTGTGAAAATACTTTATTAAAACAACACCATAGTACGCACCAACCGTAATGACAGCTGATGTTAATGCTGCGAAAAAGAATCCGATCCCAGTTCCAACGCTTAAGATCCCAAAGCTCATTAATGCCACCATCAGCGGATAACGTTTTTCGGGTTGTTGCCAATGTTTGAAAATAAACTTAGATATTGCTTCAGCTGTAAACTTCATAATCGCCGCCTCAATTGGGGTAATATCACCTATAAGTGAACAGACGCTCAGATTATGTTAGTTAAGACATATTTGTCAATATTTTAAATAAAAAAAAGCGAGCTAATGTAGCTCGCAAGTGGGGGTACGTAAAGAAACTTTAAATCACATTTAGCGCGACTTTCTCAGGGGCGAAACCCTTGATGAATTCCCTGGTGCAGGTAATACAGGTACGGGCGTAAATGGTTTTTTACCTGCATTTTTGAAATTATTGGCTGCAGGGGTAAATGTGGGTGCATTTCTACCACCTAAATTAGGCGCAGAGCTGCTCAACTTTGTTTTCTTTGGCGTAAAATCTGTTGATTTTTTGTTTAATTGCTTGGTGAAGAATTGCGATATATTGGTGGTTAAATCTTCAGCTGATTTATCATTTTGAGCTGGGGTGCCACCAAAAAAGCTTTTAAACATACCTGCAAATAAACCAATCACAGCTGGGATCATCTTTCCTACAAATCCCATCATGGGCTTATTAAAGCTTTCCTTGGAACCATCTGAAGCTGCCAAGTCTTTAAAGAGATCAGAAAGACCATTCACTAAGGTTGACATCAAATTGCCTAAAGGATCCGCTTTAACCGCGGACACGGGTGCAGGCTTGGAATTTTCAGCAAGATTTTTTACATTAAAGTCTTTTTCAAGTACTTTAGCCCATTCTTGATTGGCATTATTCAATTTTGCCACAAAATGGGGTGAGTGCAGTTCTTTGCCAAGTGCAGCATCTTCTTTCGCTCTTTTTGCATACGCTGCCATTTTTTCCTCGAGCACTTTTTCATTTGTTTCTTCAGTTTCAAGAAAATATTTAACCGCCGTTTTTCGAAGTTCAAGATTTCGTTTAACACCTTGAAGGGCTTGATCTAATCCTGCCACATTGCGGCTAAATTGAGCATCATCGAGTGCTTGGACTAATTTAGGGTTGGGATGACGCAGTTTAGCTAAAGGCGCTAATTCATTTTGAGCTTCTTTAGTAATAGATTCAAATAATTGATGTAAAGAAGGTTCCCCAATATCTTCAAATTCCTTCAAAGCCGCTTCTGTTTTTTGCAGTTGCGATACCAAAGAAGCTAATTGTGCTTGTTTAGCATATAATGCTTTGGCTCTTGCTTGGTTTGCAGCATCTTTCTTTTTAGAAGCCACTGTTGCTTCGCTATTTGCGACATTTGCCAATAAATTCAGTGTATTTACAACGTCTTTCATTTAAATCCCCTTAGCATGTTTTATTAATTTATTTCATATTCAACATACTAGCTTAAGAAATTAAAATCTCGGGAGCAAAAGCGGACTGAGGGTTAAACTAAACGCACAGGCGGTATTTAGATAGCTAAAACAGCTTTAACAAAAGGAATGGTTAGACGCCGTTGTGCTGCTAAAGAAGCCCTATCTAGCCTGTCTAATAGATCGTATAAATGAGGCATTGCGCGTTGCGCGCGGCGAATTAAAAAGACTCCAACTTCCCTGGAAAGTACCAAACCCCGTTGTTTTGCGCGTAACTGCAAGGCTGCTAGCAATTGTTCTTCGTCCAAGGCTTGGATCTGATAGGTGATCCCCCATGCTAAACGAGATTTGAGATCTGCCAATTGTAAAGACAATAAAGCAGGCGGCACATTGGCAGCCACAATGAGTCGGCGATTGGCCGTGCGTAAACGATTAAATAAATAGAACAAAGCTTCTTCCCAAAAAGCATTGCCACAGATAGCTTCAATATCATCTAAACAGACAAGTCCTAAACGTTCAAAGCCTTCAATAAGTTTATGAGGACTACCTTTGACAAGATCAGCTAAAGGTAAATAAACAGCGCCTAAACCAAAACGCACAGCATCATTGCAAGCGCCTTGTAATAAATGAGTACGCCCAACCCCTTCTCTCCCCCACAAATAAATAAATTGCTCGCCTTCGCCTTTAGCGGCTCTTTTAATGTTGGTTAAGATCTGCAAATTATCCCCTGGGTAAAAAGTTTCCAAGGTACAATCATCACGCAAGCCAATGCTTAACGGTAATTGCAATGACATCGTAGGTTCTTTATTTTCCACGCCGCCCCCCTTGTGTGGCATTTGGCGCGACATTAATAACGGGGAATTTATGTAATAATTCTCGCAAAATAACGACTAAAATGGCAGTTAAAGGCAAGGCAATGACCACGCCGACAAACCCTAACAAATGCCCGCCTGCTAATACCGCAAAAATAACGACCACGGGATGTAACCCTAATTTATCACCTACCAATAACGGCGTTAATACCATTCCTTCTAGAACATGACCTATGCCAAAAACAACCAATACCCCTGCAATGTGTAAGGCACTGTGAAATTGAAAATAGGCCACCAACAACGCAGCACCTAGTCCAACGATGCTGCCAAGATAAGGAACAATGCTTAAAAAGCCTGCCAACATGCCAAGCAATAAGGAAAAGTTAACGCCAACAATCGTTAATCCAAGACTATAAAAGGTACCAAGCGCGACCATAACAGAAAGCTGGCCACGCACGAATGTAGCTAATACCACATCGCATTGACGCGCGATCTTAATAATGGTGGCTGCATATTGCTGGGGTAATAAAGATTTTGCTGCTTTCAAAATTTGCTGCCAATCTCGCAATAAATAAAAAGTTGCAACTAAAACAATCAACAAATGCATCAACCATTCCAATAAAGCCAAGCCTGAATGAAACACGGTTTGCCACATCCATTTTGCCGCATGACTTGCTTGCGACATATGTTGAGTAAGCACGTTCTTTAATGTTTGTATATCAAAAATCTTCTCGTCAACGCCAAAAGCAACTAATTGTGGCATTAAAACTGTTTGTAACCATGTTATAAAAATTGGAAGCTTTGTGAGCAAGCTTTGAATTTGATGTTGTAACGCCGGTATTAAGAAAAACATCACTAAAGCAAGAATAACCAACAGCAATACAAAGACGAGAATAACCACCAGCGTACGAGGCATTTTCCATTTACCTTTGGAAAAAAACTCAACAATGGGATCGGCAAGATAGGCAAACACAGCGGCAAGTAAAAAGGGAGCTAAGACTGGCGCTAAATAAAAAATAAACGCCCCTAACAAGCCCAAGCTAAATAAGATGACAACAAATAACAAAGCGTACTGCAATGGATTCATACAGCTCCCTTTAGTCTTCTTGATTCTCTTCCCATAAAGGCGCACGAGCAACAATCCAACGGTAGGTAAACTCAACCCCAGTCACATCTTGGAATGAAGGCATAAAACGTTGATCCATACCCAATACTTGTTCTAAGGCTTGGCGTCCATTATCACCACGAGGTGTGATTTCAAAAATTGCCACTGCGCCAAAGAGTTGATGAATATTAACATCGATAACTGGATTTAAGCTCTTCAAATAATTTTCAACATTATTGAAATCAGCTGCAGATTGAACCCCTTCTATCCCTATTAAAAATGGCTTACCTTTAACTTCAGTTGCGTGCCCAGTCGCTTGGTTTTGATTTTTTAAATAAGGGATAATTCCAGCAAAACCTTCGGATAACACGGCTTCTAAGGAAGCGCCTTGTACTTTCCAAGCAGGAGAATCATTTGTTAAAACTTGCCATTGTGCCTCCCAATTTTCAGCATTATGCATGACGCGCCCTAATAAGATAGTTTGGGCACCATAGCGTAAGGAAGCCTGCTGTAACACCGTTGGAAATTGCCCCCAAACATCGGTCACTGTAATGGCAGACATATCTTCTAAATCCATTAATGGCAGTATCAGGGGGATCCCTTTTAATTTGGCAAGTTGATGGAGATACGTTTGTAACGCAGGGTCGGTTTCTTGACCTATCAACCGCCGCTGATGATTGTCTTCAATCGCTAGCCACAATACAACCGTAGGACGACGCTGCCCCCACACCATATGCCCCATTTTTTGTATTAATTGATTAACTAAATCAGGACTATATTTTACTTGCAGGTTATTGCCATCATATGAATATTGCTCAACATAATCAGGAGCATTTTTCAAAGCGCGCATCGCTTCTGGGTTTTCTTTTAATGAAACTGAAGTACTAATCCGTTCCAATACAATCGCCAAGCCTTGCTGCACTAATTGTCGCCATTCTTCTTGCGATTGTGATTGGCTCTCCAAAGAAACTTCATATAAGTGGGTTACTACCGTCTGAGCATTGGCGCATAGGCACAAGCAAAATAACAATATGCTGGCCAAAAGTCGTTGCGTCTTTTGTTTTCTCATTTTTCCCCTCTCTTTGTTGGAAAGAGTATATCAGAGTTAAACAACCTACCGAAACTTATAGCGAGATTAAGTCGCATTTAGCGCCCTAAATCGTTAGAATATGGCCTCTTTAAAACTAATTTTAGGCTGTTGCAAATGTCAAAGCCAATTACATATCGTGATGCTGGCGTCAATATTGACGCAGGAAATGAGTTAGTAGATAAAATAAAAAAAATCGTTTCTATAACAAACCGCCCTGGCGTTATGGGTGGCATTGGTGGCTTTGGCGGGTGCTTTGATCTCTCTGCCCTCAAAAACTACCGCAACCCTGTTCTCGTCTCTGCAACCGATGGTGTGGGCACAAAATTACGACTTGCAATAGAGTGCCAACAACATCACACCATTGGCATTGATTTGGTTGCGATGTGCGTGAATGATCTGGTGGTGATGGGCGCAGAGCCGCTCTTCTTTTTAGATTATTTTGCCACCGGCAAATTGGATATTAGCGTTGCGCAAGATGTTATCTCAGGCATTGCACAAGGCTGTCAAATGGCAAACGCCGCCTTAATTGGTGGTGAAACTGCAGAAATGCCTGGTTTATATGCAACAAAAGATTACGATTTAGCTGGTTTTTGCGTTGGTATCGCAGAAAAAGAAGATATCATCGATGGGCGACATATCGTTGAAAACGATACCCTCATCGCGCTTGGCTCTAGTGGACCTCATTCAAATGGTTATTCCTTGATTCGTCATATCCTGCAAACCAAGCAAATTCCGCTGACACAAACGATCCATGAAAAGCCCTTATCTGAAGTGTTACTGGCCCCCACTCGGATTTACGTCAAATCCTTACTCGCACTGGTTAAGGCAAAATTACTCAAAGGCGCAGCCCATATTACAGGAGGCGGCTTTATCGATAATATCCCTCGGATCTTACCCGAACATTTAGCGGCCAGGCTTGATTGTGATTCTTGGATCTTACCTCCTATTTTTAGTTGGTTACAAGAACAAGGACAAATTACTCAAACAGAATTAAGACGTACTTTTAATTGTGGTGTGGGCATGGTTATCTGTGTGAGCGCTGCAGATTCAAACGATGCGCTCTCCATACTCAAAGCTCAAGGTGAAAATGCTTGGATCATCGGTCAGGTTAAAAATCGTGTTAAACAAGGTGTAGAATTCTCTGATGAACCCTAAATGTCGCACTGTGGTGATGATTGGCGGAAATGGCAGTAATTTGCAGGCCATTATTGATAGTTCTGCATTATCCTCCTTAATCGATATTGTCGGTGTCATTAGTCATCGACCAAAAGCTTATGGCCTGATACGAGCAATCAACGCTAAGATCCCTACCTCGGTGGTAGATCATACCCAATATACCGAAGACGCTTTTAATCATGCTTTGGCTGATGTTGTACAAAAATATCAACCTCAACTTATTCTACTAGCTGGTTTCATGCGGATTTTAACTCCGGCTTTTATTGATAGATTTGCGGGAATAATTTTAAATATCCATCCCGCTTTATTACCTAAATACAAAGGTTTACATACCCATCAGCGTGTGATTGAGGCAGGCGATAGTGAACATGGCGCCACAGTCCATTTTGTCACTTCAGAGTTAGATAGCGGCCCAATTGTAGCTCAGATCAAAATTCCTGTTTATCCAAAAGAAACAGCCGAGGAACTTGCCAAACGTGTTCTGGTAGTCGAGCACTGGCTATATCCTCAAGTAATACAATGGTTTGCACAAAATCGCTTAAAATTCGAGCAAAAAATTGTTACATTAGACGGTAAACGGTTAACCTCCCAAGATTATTTGTTATCGTTACCGGCCACGCAAGGAATAGTAAGTTGAAAAACCCAATATCCCAGCTCAATTTCTTTTTTATCAGTTCGATTACTGTTATCCTCATTTGGATGATGAGTACCAGCGTAAAAGGCTATGTGAGAACGGATCTTAATGCTTTTCCACTGCAGGAATATGAAGCACATTACGCAGTAACTTGGCTTGGCGTTTATGCCGGAAAATCTGTTCATAAATTACACCGACAAACAAATGGCCATTACCATTATGAAGCCAAAACCGAGCCTCATATGCGTATTTTGCCATACCATTATGTTGAGAGCAGCGACTTTGCTTGGCAAAACGGCCAAATTGTACCTCAAAATTATTTTTATAATATTCAAGAAGGTGCAAAACGCAAAAAAGGCAATGTTTCTTTTGATTGGAAAAGTAATAAAATTCGCAACACTCACATCAAACAGCCTTGGGAGGCTGCTTTAACACTTGGCACTCAGGACAAACTCACTCAAACCTTGTGTTTACGACAAGCATTACTCAATAAAAGCCCCTCTCTTGAATTTATGGTGGCAGAACAAGACAAGCTTAAAAATTATACTTTTATCGTTCTTGGAAATGAGCGCTTACAAACAAAGCTCGGCCTACTTGATACGATTAAGGTGGAACATATTTCCCGTAAAGGCCATCGCACCACCATGTGGTTTGCAAAAAAATATGAATATCTACCTGTTAAAATGACTCAGTCACGCAAAGGCAAGCAAGTCGCCAACGGCGAAATAGTATCGTTTACACCTATTCTTGCGCCAGTTTGAAATACTCGCACCAAGCAAGCTAATCCCCAGGCAGCAGCTTTTGTATTGGGTGCATGACTGGGGTGAGTAAGC
>JAFECR010000003.1:39760-91222 GCA_018242045.1 Pseudomonadota bacterium
ACAACAAAGCCTCAATTCAAACTGGGAAGAGTATTAGGTAATTGGCAGTGTGACACCCTTTTGCCCTTGATACTTACCGCCTCTATCTTTATAAGAGATCTCGCACACTTCATCTGACTGTAAGAATAACATTTGGGCGACCCCTTCATTGGCATAAATTTTGGCAGGCAACGGGGTGGTATTTGAAAATTCTAAAGTAACATGCCCTTCCCATTCTGGCTCTAAAGGGGTGACATTGACGATAATGCCGCAACGCGCATACGTCGATTTTCCTAAACAAATTGTTAGAATATTGCGCGGAATACGAAAATATTCCACCGTTCGAGCCAATACAAACGAATTAGGCGGAATAATGCAAGTGTCACTCACCATGCTGACAAAACTATTTTCATCGAAATTTTTAGGATCGACGATACTGGCATGAATATTGGTGAAAATTTTAAATTCATTAGCGCAACGCACATCATAACCATAACTGGATGTGCCATAGGATACTATTTTTTGACCATCCACATATCGCACCTGGCTGCTGACAAAAGGCTCTATCAATCCCGCTTCTTTTGCCATTTTTTTAATCCAACGATCTGATTTTATTGCCATCATTTATTCCTATACTCTTTCCAGTTTAAATTTAAGCTTTGTTGCCTGCCCTTATTCACCCCAGCCACTGCTTCCACTTTGAATGAGTTCCGTCATTGCTGTAAATGTTTATTTGCTTGTTTGGTAAAATCAAGCTGATTTACTTTTTGTTATTACAATCTCAGGGATTAATGCTGAATAATTTACTTCTTTCAAAGCCAATTGCCCTGCTACTTTCAGCGCCATTTCCCAGTAAGGCGCTGCCAGCGCGCTTTGGGGAGAAGAAGCGACGATAGGCAAGCCCGCATCGCAAAGCTCTCGCAGTTTGGCATGAAGTGGCAATTGTGCGAGCAAAGGAAGCTCAAATTCCTTGGCCATTTTTTCACCCCCACCTTGACCAAAAATGGCTTCTTGATGCCCACAGGCGGAACAATGATGCCAACTCATATTTTCAACAATCCCTAAAACGCTAACTTCCAGTTTTTCGAACATTTTACAAGCACGATGCGCATCAATTAACGCAATATCTTGCGGCGTGGTAACGATAACCGCACCGCTGATGGGGATCTTTTGTGCCATCGTTAATTGAATATCTCCAGTACCGGGTGGCAAATCGAGGATCATATAATCACAATCTTCCCAAGCCGTCTCTTGTAAGAGCTGTTGTAAGGCACCGCTGGCCATGGGACCGCGCCAGACCATGGGGCTTTGCTCACCCACCAAATAGCCAATTGAAATGGATTGGATCCCCAAGCTTTCCACTGGGATAAATTTTTTATTGAGGGTAGTTGCTCTGGTCGTCGGTTTACCGAGCATATGTGGTTGGCTAGGCCCATAAATATCCGCATCTAATAATGCAACCCTAGCCCCTAAGCCCCTTAAAGCAAGCGCTAAATTGACCGCCACCGTCGATTTTCCAACCCCACCTTTGCCAGAAGCGACAGCAATAATGTTTTTGATAGATAACTTTTGTCTGGTTTCTTTTTGAGTTTTATGGCGACGCACCTTCCAATTCACATTTAAACTGACAGCATATTGTGGCCAATCTGTTGCAAGTGCTTGGCTAATACGTTGTTTTAATTCAGAAATTCCCCGTGAGCATGGGTAAGAGAATTGTAGGTGGATAGCAATTGTTTTATCATCGATGGCAATTTCATGAATAACTTTGGCACTCACCAAATCCTGCCCAAGATAAGGATCGTAAATAGTACCCAAAATCGCGCTAATCTGGGAGGGAGTAGGAGCTACCATCAGGTCATTTCTCGCAACACATGTCATGATGCGCCACATTTTATCATGAGTTACAACAGAAAATGGAACTTAATTCCATAAAAAGTTATACTCTTGCCCAAAAATATCGAGGATGACTATGACAAGTAAAACCAATTCACGATCTATTTTGGTAACAAGTGCCTTGTACTATGCCAATGGACACCTCCACCTTGGTCACATTGTTGAATCTATTCAAAGTGACATTTGGGTAAGACTACAAAAGCTACAAGGGCATGATTGTATTCATGTGAGCGGCTCAGATGCACATGGCACCCCCATCATGCTGCAAGCTGAAAAACTTGGGATCTCAAGCGAAGCGTTGGTTACGAAAATTGGTAAAGAGCATCAAGCAGAATTTGCTGCCTTTTTAGTGAATTTCGATAATTTCTATTCCACTCATTCCAAAGAAAACCAATTTTTCACTGAGCTTCTTTATACCCGCTTACGAGACAAAGGGGATATCGCGACAAGAACCATTAAACAAGCTTACGATCCAGTTAAAAACATGTTTCTGCCTGATAGATATGTCAAAGGGGAATGCCCAAAATGTGGTAGTCCAGATCAATATGGCGATAACTGTGAAAGCTGTGGCGCCACTTATAGCCCAACAGAATTAAAAAACCCCATTTCAGTGGTTTCAGGCGTTAAGCCAATTGAGAAGGAATCTGAACATTATTTTTTCAAACTCGAAAATTATGCTGAATATTTAAAACAATGGACACGTCAAGGCCATTTGCAAGAACAAATTGTCAATAAACTCAATGAATGGTTTGAAGCTGGTTTAAAACAATGGGATATCTCACGGGATGGCCCTTATTTTGGTTTTCCCATTCCGCAAACAACGGATAAATTTTTCTATGTTTGGATGGATGCGCCTATCGGTTACATCGCCAGCTTTAAAAATTGGTGTGATAAGCATCCTGAAATTCCCTTTGAAAAGTATTGGCAAAAAGATAGTCCTTGTGAACTTTATCATTTTATTGGTAAAGATATCATTTATTTTCATGCGTTATTTTGGACCGCCATGCTGCACGGCAGTGATTTTCGCACACCAACGGCTATTTATGCTCATGGGTTTTTAACAATTAATGGGCAAAAAATGTCTAAATCACGCGGCACATTTATTACCGCTAAAAACTATTTAGATCATTTGCAACCTGAATATCTTCGCTATTATTTTGCCGCAAAATTAACTGATACTATCGATGATTTAGATTTAAATTTAGATGATTTTGTTAGCCGTGTTAATGCTGATCTGATTGGTAAATATGTGAATATTGCAAGCCGCTGCGCTTCCTTTATCACCAAACATTTTGCAGGAGAATTATCAGCAACTTTGGCAGATGATGTCCTTTATGAGAAATTCGTTAGTGAAAGCGAACAAATTTTACAACATTTTAATGCAAGGCGTTATCATCGTGCTATACGCGATATCATGGCACTTGCCGATCTCGCGAATCAGTTCATTGACGAAAATAAACCCTGGGAATTAGTAAAAAAGCAGGATCTGGCTAAAGTGCAAACCGTTTGCACACAAGGGCTCAATCTTTTTCGCTTATTAACGATCTTCCTAAAACCCGTATTGCCTGAAGTTGCCAAAAACGTGGAAACTTTTTTGAATATTCCACCACTTTCTTGGGAAGATATTCAAAATCCCTTGCTTTCCCATACCATCCAAACATACCAACCTCTAATGCAAAGAATCGATCCCAAACAGGTACAAGCCATGATTGAGCAAGGAAAAGAAATGATGTCAGAAACACCACAACCTCCCAAACCAAGTAACGATATCGCACCAACGATTAATTATGACGATTTTGCTAAGGTCGACCTGCGCATTGCTAAAATTATCAACGCAGAACATGTTGAGGGCGCAGAAAAATTACTCAAACTTACATTAAGTTTAGGTACTGAAAACCGCCAAGTTTTTTCTGGTATCAAATCAGCTTATACGCCTGAAAGTTTGATAGGTAAATACACGGTGATGGTTGCCAATCTTGCACCAAGACAAATGCGTTTTGGCTTATCCGAAGGCATGATTTTGGCTGCAGGCCCCGGCGGTAGTGAATTATGGTTACTTGAACCCCATGATGGCGCTAAAGAAGGCATGCGAGTTAAATAACCGTGCCTAAAGCGATGCAAGTAGTTCGTATTATTGAAAAAACCTGCATTGGTTGTACCAAATGTGTGCCCGTTTGTCCGGTAGATGCCATTGTAGGTGCGACCCAGCAACTGCATGCAGTTATCCCTGATGTGTGCATTGGTTGCAATTTATGTCTAAACGCCTGTCCTGTTCAGTGTATAGAAATAATACCTCGCAAGGATGCAATCGATAACAAAGCACTTGCCAAAATAGCAAGAACACGCATTCAAGCGAGAAAAAATCGTCTGGCAAAGCAGGCTTTATACGAACAACGTCAACAAGAAAAGCTCAGTGCTCAAATTGAAGATGAGCTCAGTGCCTCGCTTAACCGAGCAAAGACGAAACAAAAACCCACACTTTGGAGCGAGTGTGAATAAAGAAAAAGTGGTGAAGATTTTTAAACGCTTTCAAGCAAACAACCCCCAGCCCACCACTGAGCTTGTTTACCATAGCGAATTTGAATTATTGGTTGCGGTGATATTATCTGCACAAGCAACGGATGTCAGTGTCAACAAAGCCACGCAACTTTTGTTCAAGATTGCCAATACCCCCCAAAAAATGCTAAACCTTGGGGAAGAACAGTTAATGTCTTATATTAAATCCATTGGCCTTTATCGTACTAAAGCCAAAAATATTATTAAAACTTGTCATTTGCTAATTGAAAAACATGATGGGAAAGTGCCTCATGTACGAGAACCCCTAGAAGCTTTACCTGGCGTTGGCAGAAAGACAGCGAATGTCATTTTAAATACGGCCTTTGGCGAATCCACCATTGCAGTGGACACACATATTTTTAGGGTGGCTAATCGCATTAAACTGACCAATGGTAAAACGCCTTTGCAAGTTGAAACTCAGCTTATCAAGGTTGTTCCCAAACGCTATCAAAAAGAGGCACATCATTGGTTAATTTTACATGGTCGTTATGTTTGCACTGCCCGCAAACCTAAATGTCCTGAATGTCTCATTCAAGATCTATGTGAATTCCCAGATAAAACAGAGGAAAAAATAAATGGTTGAAGATCCCATTGCGCTAAGAAAAATATATTTCGATGCATGGCAGAAAAACCAACAGCATTTACCCTTATCCCCTTTAGAGACCATGATAGTCGATATTATCCAGCGCCATCCAGAATATCACCCTCTTTTTACTGACGAGCATTTTGAAGAATTTAAAGCAGAAAAATATGCCCTCGATCATAATCCTTTTTTTCATTTGGGGCTGCATGTCACCATTGCAGAACAAGTTTCAGCTGATAGGCCTCAAGGAATTCAAGCAATATTTCAAGCTTTATTAAAAAAACACCAAAATAAAACCATGGTTGAACATAAAATGATGGAGTGCCTGGCTAGAGTTTTAATAGAAAGTTTTGCTAAAAATAGTGCCAGTGACGAATCGCAATATCTTGAGGCCTTGCGGCAATTAAAATAAGATTTTTTGCTATTCAACTCACAACTTCAGATCAGCAAACATTAACAGATCAAAATTTAGTCTTATAGGGATATTTTTTTAAGCTTCTCAACTGTTCAGATTGATCGCACAAAGGCTTCTTATGCTTAATTTTACTTCCGATTCCATTTTGCCTATCTTTAACTTTCTCACTCAAGAAGAAGTTTTTACGCTTCGCCTCACCTGCAAGACATTCAATATCGCAGCCACCTCCAATGAAATTATCATGCCTTTTCTTAATCGCTTAAAAGCCATTGACAAAACCGTATCAACACTTCCTCCTGAAGACGTGATGAGCACCACTTGGTGTTATGAACGTTTTATTAAGGAATTTAATCGTCTTGCAAATAGTCAAGCACAAGAAATAACGGATTTCTTAAACGTTAATGCTAAGTCTGAAAATGACGAGATAAAAAATAAAATAAGCTCATTTAAGGATTTAGGGGCGCACAACGCTGATAATCACCACATTCAACTACGCGTCTTAGAGCAAAGACACGCTTTTCTTGAAGATTTAAATACGGCTTTAATCCAATCGATGATTGATTTAAATAGCACGAAACTTTTTCTTCATGATTTAAATATCACTCGGATCCCAGAAAATCTATTCACGGATCCAGAATACGAGGATTATTGGAAAAAAGTACAAGAAATAGATTGTAATAACACCTCGCTGCAAAGCTTACCTCAATCTCTCGGTCATTGTCAGGCCCTAAAAGTGTTAAATTGCAGCGTCAACAAACTGAAATACTTACCGGAGTCGCTCGGTAACTGCCAGGCGTTAGAACGAATATTTTGCAATTGCAATCAATTGGAAGTTTTGCCTGAATCACTTGGTAATTGTAAAGCCCTGCAAGAAGTGCATTGCTACAAAAATAAAATAAAATCCTTACCTGAGTCGCTCGGTAAGTGCCAAGCACTGCTGGTGCTAAATTGCGATCATAACCAACTAAAAGCTTTGCCTGAATCTCTGGCTCATTGCCAAATGCTGTACGGGCTATTTTGTTCCCACAACCAGCTAAAAACCCTGCCCGAATCTCTCGGTCAATGCCAGGCGCTACGAATACTAATTTGCATGGACAATCAACTCAAAGCCCTACCTGAATCTCTGGCTAATTGCCAACAACTGGTGTTACGTTGTGATGACAATAATCTTACTGACATTCCTAATATTATTAAAACTAGATTTAGCACTGATTGGACCATGGGTGAACAAAATACGCATCAAGATCTAATAAATTTAGCGCCTACCGCAACTAAAGTAGCAGATAATAATAAACCAACAAAGGACCAATCCAATCCTGATAGCAATGATAAATCGATACCAATCCCTGCCAAGAGAATTTGGCGAATTAAGGTTGCCGCCATTTTAATCAGCATTACCTTAAGCTGCTTTATTTTTGCCCTGAGTGGTGGTGCGCTGATTGCGGCCTTATTGTTAAAAGCCGGTGTTGTATTGCCAACAACAAAAGCAACTTTTGCGGCGATATCGATCGCCTCAGGCTTGGCTGCCACAACAACATTATGGGGGCTTTGTCATTTAGGCGCTGCTTTAAAAACGGCTATTATTCAACACCGACAAAGCCCAGAGCAACGCTTTAGGGCAGACAATAATGCCTGCGATGCGCAATTGGCGCAATTAGCCGCTAAATTCTCTACCAGCACCATTCAGCTTTTTGTGCAACCCCTTAAAGCTATTCAGACTCAGGTTGCCGCTCCCCAGCTTATTCAATTTAAGCAATTTGAAATCGAATCTTGTAAAAAAGTGCTTGGTTTAAAAGATACGCAACGCAGTCAAGCCAAGGAAATAGCATTGATAGAGGCAAGAAACTTCTTGGATTTGCATAATAAATAACGAGGGACTGTTTTTAACTTGTCATCCCGGCCAAGTGTTTAGTTCAGGGACATAGGCAACACGTTGCCGGGATAAGAGAAAGTCATTTACTTAAGCACCCCCCGTCTTCTATTAAATTCAGCTTTAAATCAAGAAAATTTGGCCTTATAGGTGCATTGTGTTAAGCTTCCCAACTGTTCGAATTGATCGCACAAAGGCTTCTTATGCTTAATTTTACTTCTGATACCCTTTTGCCTATCTTTAACTTTCTCACTCAAGAAGAAGCTTTTGCGCTTCGCCTTAGCTGCAAGACATTCAATGTAGCGGTCACATCAAATGAAATTATGATGCCTTTTCTTAATCGCTTAAAAGCCATTGACAAAACCATATCAACTCTTCCTCCTGAAGGCGTGATGAGTACCGCTTGGTGTTATGAACGTTTTATTAAGGAATTTAATCGTCTTGCAAATAGTCAAGCAAATGAAACTAAGAATTTCTTAATAGGCAATGCTCGATCTAGCAATGACGAGATAAAAAATAAAATAATCTCACTTAAGGATTTAAAAGGGCGCAATGCTGATAATCACCACATTCAACTAAGCGTATTAGAGCAAAGACACGCTTTTCTTGAAGATTTAAATACGACTTTAATCCAACCAAAGATTGACTTAAATAGCACCGAACTTGATCTTACTAATTTGAAGATCTCTCGGATCCCAGAAAGTCTATTTACTCAGCCAGAGTACCAGGATTATTGGAAAAAACTGCAAAAAATAGATTGTAGTGGCAGCACGCTACAAAGCTTGCCCCAATCTATTGGTGATTGTCAGGCCCTAGAAGAGCTAAATTGCACCGTCAGCAAACTGAAATCCTTACCTGAGTCGCTCGGTAACTGCCAAGCGCTAAAACAACTATATGTTACTTACAGCGAATTAGAAGCCTTGCCTGAATCTCTCGGTAATTGCCAAGCTCTGCAAGTAATACGCAGCGACTTCAACCAACTAAAATCTTTACCTGCGTCTCTCGGTAACTGCCAAGGGCTAAAACAACTATATTGTAATTACAATCAAATGGAAGCTTTACCTGAAACTCTCGTTAAATGTGAGGCACTACAAGAGATATATTGCTACGGAAACAAACTAAAATTCTTACCTGAGTCTCTTGGTAAGTACCAAGCACTGCAAATACTAAGTTGTGGTGGAAATGAACTAAAAGCCTTGCCTGAATCTCTAGTTCATTGTAAAGCG
The DNA here is from genome assembly GCA_018242045.1 of Pseudomonadota bacterium. Taxonomy (GTDB): domain Bacteria; phylum Pseudomonadota; class Gammaproteobacteria; order Berkiellales; family Berkiellaceae; genus Berkiella. The sequence goes on from JAFECR010000003.1 coordinate 48,283, forward strand.
CTGCGAACACTATATTGTCTCCACAACCGACTGGAAACCTTGCCTGAATCCCTAGGTAATTGCCAAGCACTGGAAAAAGTAGATTGTAGTTTCAACCTGCTACAAACTTTGCCGGGATCTCTCGGTCAATGCCAGAAATTAGAGCTAAATTGCAGTTACAATCAACTCAAAGTCTTGCCTGAATCTCTGGCTAATTGCCAAAAACTGGTGTTATCTTGTAATGATAATTGTCTTACTGACATTCCTAACGCGATTAAAACTAAACTCGGCGACAATTGGGAGATTGCGATTGGTCGACAATATACTCTTCAAAATCTAAAAAATTTAGTGCCTACCACGACTAAAGCAGCAGATAATAATGAGCCAACGAAGGACCAATCCAATCCTGATAGCAAGATTGATAAATCGATACCAATGCCTGCCAAGAAAATTTGGCCAATTAAGGTTGCCGCCATTTTAATCAGCATTGCTTTAAGCAGCGTTATTTTTGCCCTGAGTGGTGGTGCGCTGATTGCGGCCTTATTGTTAAAAGCCGGTGTTGTATTGCCAACAACAAAAGCAACTTTTGCGGCGATATCCATCGCCTCAGGCTTGGCTGCCACAACAACATTATGGGGGCTTTGTCATTTAGGCGCTGCTTTAAAAACGGCTATTATTCGACACCGACAAAGCCCAGAGCAACGCTTTAAGGCCGACAATAATGCCTGCGATGAGCAATTGGCGCAATTAGCCGCAAAATTCTCTACCAGCACCATTCAGCATTTTGTGCAACCCCTTAAAGCTATTCAGACTCAGGTTGCAGATCCCCAGCTTATTCAATTTAAGCAATTTCAAATCGAAGCTTGTAAAAAAGTGCTTGGTTTAAAAGATACGCAGCGCAGTCAAGCCAAGGAAACAGCATTGATAGATGCCAGAAAATTCTTAAATTTTCGCAATAAATAATGATTTCTTCCCCAAAAATTAGCGCCTAACTTCTTTATTTTCACTTGGGGCTGCATGTCACTATTGCAAAACAAGTTGCATCTGATAGGCCTCAGAAAATTCAAAAAATATTTTAGCTTTATGAAAAAACATCAAGATAAAACCATCGTTGAACATAAAATGATGGCGTGGGCTAGGATTAATAGACAGTTTACCAAAAACAGTGCCTGTAACGAATCGCAGGAGCTTGTCTCAGTTTTTCAACCAACTTTATCGGATTAGGGAAAAATCAACCGGCGAGAATTTGGTCTTATAGGAGTATTATGTTAAGCTTCCCAACTGTTTCGGGTTGATCGCAAAAAGGCTTCTTATGATTAATTTTACTTCTGATTCCATTCAGTCCATCTTTAACTTTCTCACTCAAGAAGAAATTTTTGCAGTACGACTCACCTGTAAGACATTTAATATAGTAGCTACTTCAAATGAAATCATAATGCCTTTTCTTAATCGCTTAAAAGCCATTGACAAAACCGTATCAACACTTCCTTCTCAAGGTATGATGAGTGCTACTTGGTGTTATGAACATTTTATTAAGGAATTTAACCGTCTTGCAAATAGCCAAGCAAACGAAACAAAGGATTTTTTAACGGCTAATGCTTCATCTAACGATGACGAGATAAAAAATAAAATACGCTCACTTAAAGATTTAGAGGCGCGCAACGCTGATAATCACCACTTTCAACTAAGCGTATTAGAGCAAAGACATCATTTACTTGAAGATTTAAATATGGCTTTAATCCAGCCAAAGATTGACTTAAATAGCACCAAACTTAATCTTGTTTATTTACCGATCACTCGGATCCCAGAAAGTCTATTTACTCAGCCAAAGTACCAGGATTATTGGAAAAAACTTCAAAAAATACATTGTACTAACACCTCGCTACAAAGCTTGCCCCAATCTATCGGTGATTGCCAGACCCTAAAAGAGCTAAATTGCAGCGTGAGCAAATTGAAATCCTTACCGGAGTCGCTCGGTAACTGCCAAGCGCTGCAACGAATAGATTTTACTTACAACTATTTGAAAGCCTTGCCCGAATCTCTCGGTAATTGCCAAGCCCTGCAAAATATACTCTGCGACGTCAACAAAATAAAATCCTTACCTGAGTCTCTCGGTAACTGCCAAGCACTGCAAGTGTTATATTGCAGCACTAATCAACTAAACGCCTTGCCTGAATCTATTGGTAATTGCAAAGCACTGCAAAAAATAATTTGTAATTTCAACCAGCTGCAAACTTTACCTGAATCCCTAGGTAATTGCCAAGCGCTACAAAGACTAGATTGTAACCGCAACCAGCTGCAAACTTTACCTGAATCCCTAGGTAATTGCCAAGCACTGCAAGAGATAAATTGTGATTACAACCAGCTGAAGACCTTGCCTGCATCTCTCGGTCAATGCCAGAAATTAGAGCTAAGTTGTAAGTATAATCAACTCAAAGTCTTGCCTGAATCTCTCGGTCAATGCCAGAATTTAATACTATATTGCCGGTACAATCAACTCAAAAGTTTGCCAGAATCTTTGGCTAATTGCCAAGAACTGGTGTTACGTTGTGGCAACAATAATCTTACTGACATTCCTAAGGCTATCAAAAATAAACTGGGCCCCCATTGGACAATGGGTGAACAAAATACGCATCAAAATCTAAAAAATTTAGCACCTACCGCGACTAAAATAGAAGCGGATAACAAACCAATAAATGACCAATCCAATTCTCATACCAAGATTGATAAATCCTCTCCAAGCACTGCCAAGAAAATTTGGCGAATTAAGATTGCCGCCATTTTAATCAGCATTGCTTTAAGCAGCGTTATTTTTGCCCTGAATGGTGGTGCGCTGATTGCGGCCTTATTGTTAAAAGCAGGTGTTGTATTGCCAACAACAAAAGTAGCTTTTGCTGCCATATCTATTGCTTCAGGCTTAGCTGCCACAACAACATTATGGGGGCTTTATCATTTAGGCGCCGCTTTAAAAACGGCTATCGTTCGATACCTGCAAAGCCCAGAGCAACGCTTTAGGGCAGACAATAATGCCTGCGATGCGCAATTGGCGCAATTAGCCGCAAAATTCTCTACCAGCACCATTCAGCATTTTGTGCAACCACTTAAAGCTATCCAGATTGAGGTTACAGATCCCCAGCTTATTCAATTTAAGCAATTTGAAATCCAGGCTTGTAAAAAAGTACTTCGTTTAAAAGATGATAAACAGCGCAGCCAAGCCAAAGAAATCGCTTTGGTAGAGGCAAGAAACTTCTTAAATTTCCGAAATAAATAACAAGGGGCTGTTGACCATTCGCTACCTGTGCGCGAGCCCAAAGAAATCCTGTTTTACTATCGATACTTGCTTGGATGCGGCATATAAAAGGCGTTGTTTAGGATCGTGTGAGCATCTGAAATGATTTATTCATTTAACTCAAAATGGAGCTTGTTTTGACAATCACTTAAAATATGTTAAGCTGCTTAGCTATTTAATGTAGTGCCAAGGCTTTTATGCTTGATTTAACCCCGGACGCGATTCAATCTATATTTACCTTCCTTTCTGAAGAGGAAGTTTTCAAATTTCGCCTCACCTGCAAGGCTTTCAATATCGCAGCAACCTCCAATCAAATTATGATGCCTTTTCTTAATCGCTTAAAAGCCATTGACAAAACAGTATCGACGCTTCCTCCTAAAGACGCTATTAGTTCCACTTGGTGTTATGAACGTTTTATTAAGGAATTTAATCGTATTGCAAACAGTCAAGCAAAAGAAATAGCGGATTTCTTAAGCGTTAATGCTGAGCCTGAAAATGACGAGATAACAAATAAAATAATCTCACTTAAGGATTTAGAAGGGAACGCTGATGATCGCCACATTCAACTAAGCGTATTAGAGCAAAAACACCGTTTACTTGAAGATTTAAATACGACTTTAATTACGCCGAAGATTAATTTAAATAGTACCAAACTTGCTCTTAGGGATTTAGGGATCACTCGGATCCCAGAAAGTTTATTCACTGAGCCAGAGTACCAGGATTATTGGAAAAAACTGCAAGAAATAGATTGTACTAAAACCTCACTACAAAGCTTACCTCAATCTCTCGGTGATTGCCCGGCCCTAAAAGTGCTACATTGCTTCAAAAACAAACTCAAATCTTTACCTGAATCTCTCGGTAACTGCCAGGCGCTAGAAAAACTATTTTTTAGTTTCAACGATTTGAAAGCGTTGCCTGAATCTCTCGGTAATTGCAAAGCACTGCAAGAGATACACTGCAACTTCAACCAACTAAAATCTTTACCTGAGTCTCTCGGTAACTGCCAGGGGCTCCAACGACTAATTTGTAATCACAACCAATTGGAAGCTTTGCCTGAATCTCTCGGTAATTGCAAAACACTGCAAGAGATATACTGCAACGCCAATAAACTAAAATCCTTACCTGAGTCTCTCGGTAAGTGCCCACTGCAAGTGTTAAATTGCAGTGATAATCAACTAAACGCCTTGCCCGAATCTCTTGGTAATTCCAAAGCGACGCTAAAAGAGATAAACTGCAGCAATAACAAAATATCAGCCTTACCTAAATTTCTAAGTGATCTCCAGGCACTACAAAAATTATATTGCGGTGCTAATCAACTAAACGCCTTGCCTGAATTTCTCGGTAACTGCAAAGCCCTGCAAGAAGTACACTGCAACTTGAATCAACTAAAATCCTTACCTGAGTCGCTCGGTAACTGCCAAGCACTGCAAGTGCTAGTTTGTAATTACAACCAATTAGAAGCTTTGCCTGAATCTCTTAGTAATTGCAAAGCATTGAAAGTAGTAGATTGCTACGTAAACAAACTAAAATCCCTACCTGAGTCGCTCGGTAAGTGGCAAGCACTGGAAGTGCTAAATTGCAGTGTAAATGTACTAAACGCCTTGCCTGAATCTCTTGGTAAGTGCCAAGCACTGCAAGTGCTAAATTGCCTCCACAACCATCTAAAAACCTTGCCTGAATCCCTAGGTAATAACCAAGCACTAAAAGAAGTAAATTGTGATTGCAACCAGCTGCAAACTTTGCCGGGATCTCTTGGTCAATGCCAGCAATTAGTGCTAAATTGCAGGTACAATCAACTCAAAGCCTTGCCTGAATCTCTAGCTAATTGCCAAAAACTGGTGTTATTCTGTAACGGTAATAATCTTACTGGCATTCCTAAAGCGATTAGAGCTAAACTTGACATCGATTGGAGGATGGGTGAACAAAATACACATCCTAAAGCAGCAGATAATAATAAACCAACAAAAAACCAATCCAATCCTGATAACAAGATTGATAAATCGATACCAAGCACTACCAAGAAAATTTGGCGAATTAAGGTTGCAGCCATTTTAATTAGCATTGCTTTAAGCAGCGTTATTTTTGCCGTTAGTGGGGGTGCGCTAATTGCGGCCTTATTGTTAAAAGCAGGTATAGCGCTGCCAACAACAAAAGTAGCTTTTGCGGCGATATCCATCGCCTCAGGCTTGGCTGCCACAACAACATTATGGGGCCTTTATCATTTAGGCGCTGCTTTAAAAACGGCTATTATTCGATACCAACAAAGCCCAGAGCAACGCTTTAAGGCCGACAATAATGCCTGCGATGAACAATTGGCGCAATTAGCGGCAAAATTCTCTACCAGCACCATTCAGCTTTTTGTGCAACCCCTTAAAGCTATCCAGGCTCAGGTTGCAGATCCCCAGCTTATTCAATTTAAGCAATTTGAAATCGAGGCTTGTAAAAAAGTGCTTGGTTTAAAAGATACGCAACGCAATCAAGCCAAAGAAATAGCATTGGTAGATGCCAGAAATTTCTTGAATTTGCGTAATAAATAACGAGGGGCTGTTTTTAACTTGTCATCCCGGCCAAGTGTTTAGTTCAAGGACTATTAAATTCAGCTTAAAATCAAGAAATTTGGCCTTATAGGTGCATTGTGTTAAGCTTCCCAACTGTTTCGGGTTGATCGTAAAAAGGCTTCTTATGATTAATTTTACTTCTGATTCCATTCAGTCCATCTTTAACTTTCTCACTCAAGAAGAAATTTTTGCACTTCGACTCACCTGCAAGACATTTAATATAGTAGCTACTTCAAATCAAATCATAATGCCTTTTCTTAATCGCTTAAAAGCCATTGACAAAACCATATCAACACTTCCTTCTGAAGGCATGATGAGTGCTACTTGGTGTTATGAACATTTTATTAAGGAATTTAACCGTCTTGCAAATAGCCAAGCAAACGAAACAAAGGATTTTTTAACGGCTAATGCTTCATCTAACGATGACGAGATAAAAAACAAAATAATCTCACTTAAGGATTTAGAAGGAAACGCTGATAATCGCCACATTCAACTAAGCGTATTAGAGCAAAAACACCGTTTACTTGAAGATTTAAATACGACTTTAATTAAGCCGAAGATTAATTTAAATAGTACCAAACTTGCTCTTAGGGATTTAGGGATCACTCGGATCCCAGAAAGTTTATTCACTCAGCCAGAGTACGAGGATTATTGGAAAAAACTGCAAGAAATAGATTGTACTGAAACCTCACTACAAAGCTTACCTCAATCTCTCGGTGATTGCCAGGCCCTAAAAGTGCTACATTGCTTCAAAAACAAACTGAAATCTTTACCTGAGTCTCTCGGTAACTGCCAGGGGCTCCAACGACTAATTTGTAATCACAACCAATTGGAAGCTTTGCCTGAATCTCTCGGTAATTGCAAAACACTGCAAGAGATATACTGCAACGCCAATAAACTAAAATCCTTACCTGAGTCTCTCGGTAAGTGCCCACTGCAAGTGTTAAATTGCAGTGATAATCAACTAAAATCCTTACCTGCGTCTATCGGTAACTGCCAAGCTTTACAACAGCTATTTTGTAATCACAACCAATTGGAAGCTTTACCTGAAACTCTCGTTAACTGTGAGGCACTACAAGGGATATATTGCTACAATAACAAACTAAAATTCTTACCTGAATCTATCGGTAAGTGCCAAGCACTGCAAGTGCTAAGTTGTGGTGAAAATGAACTAAAAGCCTTGCCTGCATCTCTAGCGCATTGCCAAAGGTTGAAAACGGTAAGTTGTTTTGGCAACCGACTGGAAACCTTGCCTGAGTCCTTAGGTAATTGCCAAGCACTGGAAATGGTAAATTGTAGTTTAAACGAGCTGCAAACTTTGCCGGGATCTCTCGGTCAATGCCAGAAATTAGAGCTAAATTGCAGTTACAATCAACTCAAAGCCTTGCCTGAATCTCTGGCTAATTGCCAAGAACTGGTGTTATTTTGTAATGATAATTATCTTACTGACATTCCTAACGCTATTAAAACTAAACTCGGTGACAATTGGGAGATTACGATTGGTCGACAATATACTCTTCAAAATCTAAAAAATTTAGTGCCTACCGCGACTAAAATAGAAGCTGATAATAAACCAACAAAGGACCAATCCAATCCTGATAGCAAGATTGATAAATCGATACCAATGCCTGCCAAGAAAATTTGGCCAATTAAGGTTGCCGTCATTTTAATTAGCATTACTTTAAGCAGCTTTATTTTTGCCGTTAGTGGGGGCTTTGCGCTGATTGTGGCCTTATTGTTAAAAGCAGGTACGGCGCTGCCAACAACAAAAGTAGCTTTTGCTGCCATATCCATCGCCTCAGGCTTGACTGCCACAACAACATTATGGGGGCTTTATCATTTAGGCGCCGCTTTAAAAACGGCTATCGTTCGATACCTGCAAAGCCCAGAGCAACGCTTTAAGGCCGACAATAATGCCTGTGATGAGCAATTGGCGCAATTAGCGGCAAAATTTTCTACCAACACCATTCAGTTTTTTGTACAACCACTTAAAGCTATCCAGACTCAAGTTGCAGATCCCCAGCTTATTCAATTTAAGCAATTTGAAATCGAGGCTTGTAAAAAAGTGCTTGGTTTAAAAGATACGCAGCGCAGTCAAGCGAAGGAAACAGCATTGGTAGATGCAAGAAACTTCTTGAAGTTACGCGACTAATAACAATTTCATCTCAAAAATTTAAACACAAAATGAATGGGTGCCTGACCGGGGTTCTAATAGAAAGTGTTGTGCGGCAAATTGAAAACAGGGATTAAAGCACAGCAGTTATGCTGTGTTTTAATATTTGCAGTTTTACAGGTGCAAGGACTTAATTAAGTCTATTTCCATTTGATCAGTTAAATCACCCCAGTGATTTAGCTCATAAAATTTATCAACTAAAGCTAATACATATTTTGTAAACTCAGGCTTTGTACAAAATTGATTAGGATTAAAATCAAAATCCTGTATATCTCGTATTAATGCGTCTTCACAAAGAGATCCGCCAGAAATACTATTTAAATCGCGCTTGAGAAGTAATCGCATATAGATGCCCCTTCTTTTTAAAAATATTATTTATATCAAAGAGAAACTTGATGGATCCTATCTAACCGAGGCCAAAACCCAAATATTTAATTAAATGACTAACTGATTTTGATGAAGAGATTGTACATCTTTTTTAATATTCTTAAGTATTGTATCGCTATTTACCTCTTTTGCAACAAAAATGCGTTTTACAACAGCGTTTTTCTGCTGAAATTAAAGTATGATATGCAAAATTATTCAAGTAGAGCATTAGATTTTAGCATGCAAACCCTAACCATCATTTATCCTGACGACTGGCATTGCCATTTGCGCAATGAAAATGCGCTTGCAACCACGGTGCCCTATGCTGCCAAACAATTTAAGCGTGTTGTGGCAATGCCTAATTTACAACCACCCGTCTGTGATGTTGATGCTGCTTTAAATTACTTACAAGAAATAAAAGCCCATATCCCCGAAGGCGCAGACTTTACGCCCCTCATGACCTTGTACTTAACCGATAAAACAACCACAAAAACAATTTATGATGCTAAAGAAAAAGGTATTTTCGGCTGCAAATTATACCCAGCAGGCGTCACGACACATTCCACACAAGGTGTCACCTCCTTAGAAGCGCTTTATCCTGTCTTTGCCACCATGGCAAAACAACAAATGCCGCTATTGATCCACGGTGAAGTGAATGATAAATCCGTAGATATCTTTGATAGAGAGAAACGTTTCATAGAGCAACATTTGGTTAAACTAACACAAGAATTTCCAGAATTAAAAGTTGTGTTAGAACATATCACCACCAAAGAAGCAGTCCAATTTATTGAAAGCACTTCTTCCAATGTGGCCGCCACTATCACTCCTCAACATTTGCTACTCAATCGAAATGATCTCTTAGCAGGTGGAATTAAACCTCACCACTATTGCTTACCCATTTTAAAACGAAGTCTTCATCAAGAAACCTTGATTAAAGCGGCAACTAGCGCAAATCCTAAATTTTTTATTGGTACCGACAGTGCCCCGCATGCCAAAAAACAAAAAGAATCTGCCTGTGGTTGCGCCGGTATTTTTTCCCACCATGGGGCTATCGAGCTTTATGCACAAGCCTTTGAACAAGCAAATGCTTTAGATAAATTAGAAGGCTTTACCAGTAAATTTGGTCCAGATTTTTATGGATTTGCTTATAACAAGGCAAAACTGACTTTAAAAAGAATACCCTGGGTGGTGCCAAAAACAATACCTTATGCGCAAGATGTGCTTGTTCCGCTTTTTGCAGAAAAAACACTCGCATGGCAAATAAGTTATGAATAACCTTGCAGATCGTTTTCGCGGATTTTTACCCGTTGTTATCGATGTGGAAACAGGTGGCGTTAACCCTCAACAAGACGCACTATTAGAGCTTGCGGCAATTAGTATTAAAATGGATGAAACCGGATTAATTTTTCCAGATCAAACTTATCATTTTCATATTCTGCCTTTTGATGGCGCCCATTTAGATCCTGAGGCACTTGCTTTTAATAAAATTGATCCCTTTCACCCTTTTCGTTTTGCAGTGAGTGAAGAAGCAGCGTTAAAAGTGTTTTTTAAAGCCATTAAAAAGGAATGTGAACAAAAAAAATGTCAACGTGCGGTAGTGGTTGGACACAACGCTTGGTTTGATCAACAGTTTTTGAACTTTGCAGCGAGTCGTGCAAAACTTAAATCAAACCCTTTTCATCGTTTTACCAGCTTAGATACCGCAACCTTAAGTGCTTTAGTTTACGGACAAACTGTATTGGCAAAAGCCTTAAATTTAGCCAAAATTGCTTTCAAAACGGAAGAAGCACATTCAGCACTTTACGATGCCCAATGTACGGCTGATTTATTTTGTACCATTGTTAACCACTATCAAGCATTAAATGGTTGGCCAATGGCTAATAGTGAAGATCTACCCGGGTAGATCCAACTTGTACAAAATCTTCATTTAACCATTGCGCATCTTCAAAAGACATTCTGACACAACCGTGGCTTGCATTATAATTGGGCACAAAATTCGATCCATGCAATGCATAACCGCCATGAAAATACATACAATAAGGCATGGGCGCCCCTCCTTTGCCCAGTGGAAACCTTGATGATTTACAATTTTCATCGCCCTTGTGATATATCGTGAAAGTACCTTCAATTGTTCTGCACTCTCTTCCTAGATCTGAACAATATTCTTTGCCGCCTGAAACAGGCCCTGATCGAACCATTTTACCTTCGGCATCATATGCCTTCCAGGTAAGTGCGCTTAAATTAACTTCGATGAGATCCTTTTCATGATAAATCCCTTCTTCATCACTGTTGTGATTTCTTTTTCCTTCATGCTTTTGAGAAGCTGAAGAAGGTTGAGCCTGCTTGGTGGGGTATACAACCATATAATTGGGCTCTAGTTGATGGCAAATGTAGCCAGGACGATTGCAATAATCTGGTGCTTCATTGGCAAAAGTTGTAAAACACGGTATGACAAATATCGCTGAAATTATCAGTGCTGTACATTTACCTAAAGGCGGTATCATGATTTGTTATCACGAACAAGGATGGTTAAATGCTTATCGACTTCGAAATATCAAAGCTTTGAGTAAGATAGTTGAATTTACACCATTTTCGCCAAATGTCCTTTTAGACATATTGCGTAAGTAAATTTGTCATGCTATATTTACGCCAAATGTTATTTTTGACATATTACGTAAATAAAAGCACTTAAATGCAAATAGATCCTTCTTTTGTTGGTAGAGAACCCCAGTTACAGGCACTTGAATCACTATTGGCAAAAACAACAGCCAGCCTGGTCGTCATCAGTGGGCGACGGCGTATTGGCAAAAGCCGTCTTATTGAAGAATTCGCACGTGGAAAAAGAATATTGAATTTTATGGGGCTTGCACCAACGGAATCGACAACTGCCCAAAACCAACGTGATGAATTCTCTTTACAACTCAGTAGACAAACCGGATTGCCCCCTATCAAAACGGATGACTGGAGTCATCTTTTTGCATTACTCGCCAATGAGGTTAAAACCGGACAATACCTTGTTTGTTTAGATGAAATAACCTGGATGGCACATGAAGAACCCAATTTCTTAGGTAAACTAAAATCCATGTGGGATCTTCATTTCAAAAAAAACCCTAAACTCATCATGATCCTTTGTGGCTCCGTTTCCTCATGGATCGAAAAAAACATTCTCAGCAGCACTGGCTATTTCGGCAGAATAACCCTAAAAATAACACTAGAAGAACTTAGCCTTGAACATTGTAACAAGCTTTTAAATAATATTGGCTTTCGAGGCTCACTTTACGAAAAATTTTTACTCCTTTCCATTATGGGGGGGATCCCTTGGTATCTGGAACAAATTAGGCCCAACTTAAACGCCATAAAAAATATACGTGCACTGTGTTTTGAAAAAGATGGCCTTTTGGTAGACGAGTTTAAATACATATTTCATGATTTATTTAATACGAAAGGTGAATTTTATCAGCACATTGTTGAAATACTTTCTGAGGGTAAAGCAGAATACGCAACCATTGCTGATAAATTAAATTATCAAAGCAGTGGCGCACTAAGTGGTTACTTAGAAGAATTAATCACTTCTGGCTTTTTGGCGCGTGATTTTACCTGGCAAGTAAAATCTGGCAAGCGTGCCAAGCTAAGTAAATATCGCCTAAAAGATAACTATTTACGGTTTTATTTAAAATATATCAAGCCAAAATTGGAATTAATCAAAACACATCAATATGAAAACATTTCCCTGACAAGTTTACCCGCTTGGGACACGACGATGGGCTTGCAATTTGAAAATTTGGTACTTAACAACAGAAAAGTAATCAACAAGATGTTGGGCTTAAGCCCAGAAGATATCGTTTATGCTAACCCATTTTTTCAAAATAAAACAGTAAAACAAAAAGGCTGCCAAATTGATTACCTGATCCAAACACGCTACCACACATTTTACGTGTGTGAAATCAAGTTTTCTCGCGATCCACTGGGCATGTTCATTGTGAAAGAAATGGAAGAAAAAATAGCGCGGCTAACTACCCCTAAAAACATGACTTGCCTGCCGGTATTAATCCATATTGGCGGGGTGTGTGAACAAGTAAAGGAAAGCCGTTATTTCGTTAAAATAATCGATTTTAATGACTTTTTACATCAATCTTGAACGGTTAATGTAGCTATTTACTTGGTCAATGGTTAATGAGTGTAGGGCAACTTAATCTTATGCTCCTAGCGATTGGTTTTACTATACGAGTAGTTGACAAATATGTCATCTACTCGTATAATGAATTTATGAAACTCACCGACAAGCAATTAATAGAAATTTTCCATTTGGTTTTTCTTCGCTCATTAAAAACCAATTTGGATTCATCCCTTTACGCTATAAAGGGCGGGTGTAATTTGAGGTTCTTCTTTGAAAGTATTCGATATTCCGAAGATATTGATTTGGATATTGCAATTATTTCAAAAGAAACACTAAAAAAGAAAATTGATACCATTCTTTCTGGTACCCCGATACGCCAAGGTCTATCACGCTTTGGGATAGAAATTGATCAAATATCAACACCGAAACAAACAGATACGGTTCAAAGATGGAAAGTTGGCATTAAAGCAAGAAACAAAGTAATGAACATACCAACTAAAATTGAATTCTCCCGACGAACGATGGAGAGTGATCGTAAAGCAGAACCAATCACAAACTCCATTTTACAAGACTATCAAATTCAACCATTAATTTCGCCGCACTATTTATATGCAACTGCAGTGAAACAAAAAATCAATGCTCTTATTCATCGAACCCAAACCCAGGCGCGAGATGTATTTGATTTAAATTTATTATTTTCAAAAAAAATTGTAAACAAATTTTCATTTTCATTTGATATTGAAAAGGCAATAGATTGTATTCTAGGTATTTCTTTTGAAGATTACTGTAGCCAAGTTGTTACATATTTAATACATGAATACATTGAATATTATCAAAATCAACAAGTTTGGGATGATATGAAAATCTTTGTGATGGATAATTTAAATAAGTGCCATGAAACTGATTGAAGTAAGGGAAACCTTAGAAAAACTGAATCAACCTGCGGTTACATTGCAAGATATTGTTGGAATTTTGCAAATTGAAAAGACAAACGCCAGTCAGATAATGAATCGCTTAGTAAAAGCTGGGAGCTTGGTGAAGCTAAAAAGAGGATTATGGGCTTGGCCTAAGGTGGATCCCTTTGTTATTTCTGCCTATCTTACAGCGCCACTGCCAAGTTATGTTTCATTACAATCAGCATTATTTTATCATGGCATAATCGAGCAAATTCCAGCTTACTGTTACGTTGTGACGTTAGGAAGGAAACAAATACAACAAACGCCACTAGGAATATTTTCAATTCATCATATGAATGTGAATTTTTTTAATGAATATGAAACCCACTATGATCCCTATTATCAACTTGCAACCCCAGAAAAAGCATTGCTGGATTATTTTTATTTTGGAAGATTTGAGCCAAGTATTTTCGGTAAGCTTCCAGAATTGGACATCACGAATATAAATATTAAAAAAATGCGTCAGATTCTCGATCTTATTGACCATTCTGGTATTAAGACGCATATCATTTTTAAGTTAAAAAAGTACGGGATATTGTGAAGCAATTTTATCATTTTGATTTTGATCCATTTTTATGGAGACCAGTGACGCGTTTAGGTACCCCACTGTCCATGGAAAGTCATCCGCTGGATGCCGCAGCAAGTAGGGAGGTGGGTGTCCATTGGATATCCCACTTCCCGAAATAGAAGAAGCCAGATTAGAGTCCTACTTTTAATGCCAATGCCTCATCGATAGGTAAAGTATTAACTGTAGAAAAGTTGCGGTAGGCAAGCCATCTTAATTTTGGCGCCCCATCGTCATGTGTTAACAAAGAATGCGGTTTTTGATTGGAGCTTAAACTATTAAAGTTAACCACATTGACATCTGCCTGATGATGTTTATGAAAATAAGTAAGTAATTTGTGTTGATTTTCTAAAGTGTCTGTTGCAATAACTGGAAAATCAGTGCCTACTTTAAGCTCAGAGTTAATGGCACGATATTCACCTATTTTTTCATCATCTTCTAATAACCTAACCTTAGATTCATCTTCTAAAACTAAGACTAAAGGAAAAGCTTTTTTGAACAAATCAAGTTGGTCTTCGTTAAGTTTATATTGATCATTAGGTTGTTCTGCAATATCTAGAAATAACTTAAATTTTCTATCTAGAGTTTTTATAAACTCTAACTGGCTCGATTCCTTTTTTACAATATCATTTGGACATAACCGATTCAGAGAAAGATCTTTAATAACACTCCCAATATTTCCAGGAAAAAAGGTAGTGATTTCTCTATGGCAACTGAAATTATCTGAAAAAATCTCAAGCACTTCTGCAGATAAATTTTCCTCATAATAATATTCGCCTCTATCTAATTCTAATAATTTTTCTGGCGAGTAGCCTAATTTGGCTAGTATAACAGCTACATTATGACTTTCCAAGTATATTAGCTCATTTTGAAAGTTATCATAACACAAGACTTCATCTTGAGTAAGGATATAAGTCTTTCTCGCCCTACTATCCACTTTAATATCTTTCAAAAACTCACTTGAAGTCAAAGATGAAACAATAACATCGGCTCTGGTCCACGCCTCGGTTCCATGAGTATTAGTCAAAGAAAAGAACTGGGTACAGTTTAGCTTTTGTTCTTTCACATAATCAGCAGGTAATTCTAATGAATCTAATAAGCTTTTTAATTTTTCATTTGTGGGATTCTCATAAATATCTTTCAAATTTAAATGATGAGTATATATAATTTCCTTTAGTCGATTAAGATTAAAATAAGAACTAAAACATTGAGCAGTGAAAAAAACTCTTTTTTCATTTTTTATTTTATCAATATTAATGAACAAATACTTTCCTAATATTAGATACAAATAATGAATTTGCAAGGCGAGCTCAAAATGCTCTTTAGGCGTCAAATCTAAAGACTCTAAAGAAAATAAATTTAAACGAAGTGGTATTTTTTCTAATTTATATTGTATATCTAGCTGTTTATTTCTTATGAGATAAATTAAAAGTAGATTGATGTTGTTAAAATTATGATTTGGACCTGCAATTAGCTCTTTATTTAAATCAAATTTTGGGCTTGAAGGTCTACTAGTACCGTGTTCACCCATGGCGTAAGATAGGATCTGCTTCAAGTTATAGACAGCGTCGGTATCAATTTTTCCAAAACAGATATTACAGGATCCAAAAGGATTATCTAATCCTCCTCGGTTGATTTCTCCAAATAGCGGCGCGGCATGGTATTTTTCAACCATCGTCAAGGGATCGGTTAAATTGAATTGGGTTTTGGGAAGCAAAGTAAGAATTGAAGAATTTGTGCCATGAATATAAGGATTATACTTTGTTTTTTTTACCGAACTATTGGCACTATTTCCTGTTTCAGGATTAATGTCACTATATCCACGCTTCATATTTTTACCTTCAAAAATAAATGATTAAAAAAACACCATAATTTAATTATCCGATACAAATCAATGCCTTTCTGATAAGTTGTCATAATTAACTGACGGTAGCCTTTATCATCAGTAAAAGATCACTAAAGGCATAAACAGCATTGGGTGCGAAGGCAAACAAGTGAAACTATGCTCGCGTATAAAGTACCTTAAGCAAATTCATAACGTGCGCGGAAAAATCCTGAATGGGCCTTGTAGCCATCTTTAAAGTTAAAATCGTAAACACCCGTTAAATTAAAGCTGTAATGAGTAAATAAGGTGACACCAACGCCAATGTCAAAACAATCTTGCACTGGTGTAAAACCTTGGGTATTAAAACTGGGGCCACTGCCGTTAAATTGAGAAGTTAATTGCATCGGATCATTAAATAAATCATAAAATGCCATGGCATGAATTTCAGATTGGAAAAGCATATATTGATTCATGGCATAATCATCAACCAATTTACCACCAAGACCCAGTAAAAACGTATTGAAATTAGCACCATCAACCAATAAACCAACGGCCCCTGCGCCTGTTTCTTGATAACCTCTCATATCTAAATGAGAGTAAAACATCGAAACCATGGGAATAGCATGATAGTTAAATCCGCCAAAGACGTAACCCATTTCTCCTTTAACCCCTACTTGGGTGCCATGGAAACGCCCGCGGGGGAAAAAAGCCACTTCATTAAATACCACATTTCTGGCGCTAGTATAGTTGTTATAAGCTGCGCCAACGGCGCCTTTAAAATAGAGTGGGCAGTTAAAATCGATATCGGTGTAAAGCGTGGCTTGATAACTATCGACTTTGGTTTTTGAAAGCGAAACATCATTATTAATATCTAAGGTAGACCAACTTAAGGATACGCCTATTAAAGAATTTTCAGTAATCATTCTATCGGTGCCTAGAATGACTCCCCAAGTATTATCTTTATACCCTGGAATGGATTGTCGCTTTTTTTGATTCGCATGCCAGCGATATACTTGCATCCAGATCCCATCATCTGCATCTGCCTTATCACCTGAATTCACACCGCCTTTTATTGGTGGCAAGTGCTGACGCCAAAAATTCATTCTATCCATTCTATCGCCAATAGTGCCTAAAATCCGATTTTGATTATTAAAGCTCTCATACATAATGGCACCATCAACCATTGGTGCTAAGGTTGCAAGCGCATCGTTTAAAGCATCACTGTCACTAAAAAGCACAAGTTGTCCCAATATGCTATCTAATCCAGGAATTGGCATACCCAGAGCAATGGAATCTAAAGCTTGTGCAACACCTTGTGTGTTAGTTCTGTCGGCAAAAATAGATAAAGGCTCAGAAGTAATCACTAAATTGAGGGTATCGCCCACAATCGATGTTGAAAAAGAAGTTAAAAAATTACCTGGCGTGACAATGTTTGGCGTATTAATGGTACCACCCATTCCTTGCAAAATGGGGATAACCGTTGACTGTCCTGGTGAGAACCCAGAATTGTTGATAATTAAACGCGTGTTTAAAGGCATATTGGCTTGGCCACTAGCATCAATAAGACCCGTCGTTGAAAGATTCCCTCCCATATCGACAGCCAATGCGCTTGATGGGCCATTAAAATTGATATCACCCATCACGGTTAACAAGGCATTGTTGGCCAAACTGATGGTCCCATTAGACACATCTAAATCCAGCGTTTCTATGATGCGAGAACCTGAGACTTTCAAAGTCGTGCCACTAACAAGTTCTACTGAATTGGAAACGATATTTGCGTTTAAATCAACATAGGTACCTGATGACCCAAACATACTTACTTGAAACAGTGCCGCGCCTACAGCCCCAATATCAAAATTGATAGTATTATTTCCTCCCAATAATACTCTGCCAGAGCCATCGCCTGCTTGAGTCGTTATTGGGCCTGTTGGAGAAATATTAACGTCAAAACCAAAACCACTGCCCGGACTTAGAAAAATAAACTGGTTTGCAAACACTTTATCAAAAAAAATGATATCGCCTCCCAGATCAAGCAGAATTTCAGCAAAACGATGCGTCGGCGTACCAATAATGCCAAAAATGAAAGCAGATCCATTATTTACTTGGATCTTATCGGTATTATTGTTGTTAGTCGTAAAATTAGAATTAAAGTTTTTGAAATTAACATTATCCAATAATATTGTTGTTCCGCCCAAACCGACAATGTGCGTATTGGTAACGTTATAGCCAGCTTGGTGAAAGGCAAAGGTATTATTAGCAATATTTCCAGTATTTAATAAAAACGAACTGATAGGGTTATAAATACCAACATATCCATTGATATCAACATTGCCAACAAATTGCATAACAGTATTGTTAAAACCATTGACCGTGTCCGGGACATTATTATCAACAGAGATCTGATCGCCACTCACATTGGTTGTGCCAATAGTGGTATTATTTAAAATGGTGAAAGTGATATTGGGCGCAACATAATTATACCCAGCTGCTGGAGTAAAGATGGCGGAATTTGAGCCATTTTGAGCAACCCCCAAATCTTGAAAAGCCGCTGAAACGGTCGGAAAAGCCGTTAAAGATGCCGATACCAACAGTGCTTGGCTCAAAATTAATGCTTGTGGTCGTTTCATCAAGACGCCTTCCCTCTACCATTCATAAAGTGCTCTCAAATACCCAGCATTAGCAACATAATCCTCTTTGAAGTTAAGATCATAATTAAGCATGAAGCTCCAAGTCGTCTTACTAAAGAGTGTAAAATTACTCCCCAAGTTATAGCTTACTTTAGCAGGCCTAAAACCGAGCGTTTCAAAGCTTGGCCCTCCTCCTGTAAACTGAGAAGTAATTTCCATCGAGTCATTTATAAAGTCATAAAGCGCGTTAAAATAGCCTTGTAGTTGGAATAATCGCTGATCGTAACCAAAATCATAAGTAAACTTAATACCAAGGCTGGCAATAAACGCTGAATAATCTGAACTTGAAATGTTTTGACTTGCCGTTCCTGCACCGTGTTCAACATAAGAACCAATGTTAAGATGAGAATAAAATAAAGTAGCCATAGGGATGGTATGATAATCACCTTCACCTAAAACGTAACCTGCTTCTCCTTTAGCGCCCCATTGCCATCCATGATAATCGCCGCGAGGAAACGCCTGCACGTTACCAAATTGGATACTTCTATCGGTGGTGTAATTATTGTAAGCCAGCGAAATCAAGCCATTATAGAAATAAGCATTTTCGCAAGCTTTGCTACCATAAACCGTCAGTTGATAGTTATCAGCCGTTGTTTTGATGTTTGGCAATAATTTACTATTAACATCTAAACTAGCGATGCTAAAAGCAGCGCCCAATAACGTATCTTGCAGAACAACCCTATCACCACCAACAACCAAGCCCAACGTGTCTGCTCTATAACCTTCCACCTTATCACGCTTTTGCTGATTAGCATGATAGCCCAATATTTTTACCCAAGCTGCTTTATCATTAAAGCTATCTCCGCTTGCAAGTCCTGTTTGCAGATTTTTGGTTTTATAACGACGCCAATAATCTTTTCTATCAAACCGTTCGGCTATGGAATCATAAATTTCACGTTCTAGCAAAAATCCTTCACCAACTAAAGCACCATCTACAACTGGTGCTAAGGTGCTTAGCGCAAAGTTGAGCGACGCGACATCACCCATTTCACTTAGCTGTGCAACAATTTGTGCAAGAATCCCATCAATCGGCTGGCCAGATAAAGCAATTTCATCCAGCGCTTCACCAACGCCCACCGTGTTAGATTGGTTAGCAAAATTGGCAACAGGTTTTGAGGTTATCAATAAATTTAGCGTATTCCCTGTTACTACGGTATCAAATGATGTTAAAAAAGTATCTTGATTGGTGAGATTAATTGTTGGAACAAAAGTGCTGCCCGGGCCACCCACCACAATCGGAAATACCGTTGTTTTCCCAGGAGAAAATGCTGGGTTCAACAGGGTAAGCTTAGCAGGGGCTGTCACAACCGCTGATCCGGTTGTAACTATTTTTGCGCTCGAGTTAATGTTAGCACCCATATCGATTTGTAGGGTGTCGTCAGCCGTGGCAAAAAGCAAACTCCCATTGATAGTAAAGGTGGTATTAGTGGGTATTTTTAATATACCCTTAAAAAAGTTCACTAGTATTGCACTGGTTAAGGTAACATTACTTGGCACCACCATTTCGCCATTATTAACACTAAAAGCATTAGTAAACACATTGGCATTTAAATTAAGCACGCTCCCGGCAAGACCATTCACAAATATAGCGTTCACTGCTTTTCCTGGCGCGCCAATTTGTGATCCCACCGTTGAGTTTCCTAAAAAGATAATATTACCTTGATTATTGACGGTGGTCGTTATTGGGCCAAAAACCGAGGCGTTATTACTCAATTCTAGCGTAGAAGTACTTTGAAATTGAGTGTTGTTCGCGTAGATATTTCCATTCATTTTTAGTGATTGGCCTGGCAGTATCAAATTAACACTACCAAAGGGGTTGGTTGTGCTACCGATATCACCTATCATGACGACATCATTAGCCGATTGAAAGTTGATAGTATCGATGCCGTTATTGTTGGTTGTGATATTTGTATGTATATTAACAACATCAACGGGGTTATCAAAAACAAGGGTAGTACCGCCTGCGCCAACCACATTAAAAATATTAGCATTTATATCGCTGCCATGAATGGTCAGGGTTTTCGCGCCCCCTAAAGTATTGATTGAGACAAGCGCCAAGGGATTGGTTGCTCCAATATCTTCAACTTCGCCGCCTCCTTCAAAAATTAAGGTACCTGCTGCCGCGCTTGTTTTATTATCAACATCAACGATTGTTTGCCCATCGGCTATCACTGCAGTGGCATTGGTAAAAAAGTTAATTGGCGTTGCATTTTTGACGTCGTTATTAAATCTAACCGTTTTACCTTCGCCTAAAATATTTAAAGTATACAAGCCATTTGTTGGCCCCATCACACCATTAACAGTAGCATCGCCTAAAAATTGAACTGTACCAACATTAGGGGCATTCCCATCGATGTCTCCCGTAATGGTGATCCCATTGACCATGTTTGCTGTGGCTTGGGCCATAAAAGTGATAGAGGTGCCATTTAGAATATCGCCGCCAAAGGTAACCAAACTGTTTGCAAGATTAATAGTGACATCATTTAAGCCGTTAGTCGGACCAATTTGACCTAAAATGGTACCATTGCCTAAAAAAGCCAAAATACCATTGCCAGCATTGGTGCTATCGACATTACCCGTAATAGTGACATTATTGCCGATATTGGCTGTAGTTGTCGGACTTGCCGTTGAGGCAAAAGTTAAATTACCACTGCCGACATTAATATCATCTTGGAAATTAACTGTTTTACCAGCACCTTGTAAATTTATTTGATTAACAGAATTTGTCGCACCAATCGTGCCCGTTACTATGCTATCGCCAAGAAAGTTGAGAACACCTTGGTTTGCTTTGGTGCTATCCACTGCACCATTAATGTCAAATCCATCTCCCATCGTTAAGGAAAATTTTCCAAAAAATTTTACTGTTTGAGCATAAATATCGCCGTCAATGGTGGTATCTGTGTTTTCACCTACTTTGACAAGATAAAATGCTTTATTAAATGTCCCTATATTGCCTGTAAGATTAAGGGCATTAAAAATATCTAAGGTGTCTTCGTTACTGGTGCTAACCGTGATGGGTGCTACTAACTGCATGTTTGGATTATTTAACTTTAAGGTAGTGCCATTGGCAGGTGTACCTGTACCATCATCTGTCAAGGCGATAGTATCAACAATGATCGTATTGCCGCGCATTTCAAGGGTTTTATTTGGGGTGGCACTGGTATTCACTTTTATTTGTGCCAAAGAATTAGTAACCCCAATACTTTCTGTGATAAGCCCCCCACCTAACCATTGCAAAATGCCCCTACCTGAAACGCCAGTAAGGTTATTCACCGCACCATCAACGGTGACACCGTCGCTTATTCTTGCCGTGGTGGTATTGCTTGCGCCAACAATAAAGTTAATATCTCCTTGCACATCGTCTTGGAGGGAAACGATAGCACCTGGCCCTTTAAGATCGAGCTCCAAAACGGGGCTACTGGCACCAACAGTTCCTGTGACAGTACTATTGCCATTAAATAGTATTGTTCCTATGTTAGAAGAACCGCTTAAATTATCAATTGATCCATTAACATTCACATTATTATTCAACACAATCGTGGTCGCACCATTAGCAGCACCATCAAAATTTAAATTTCCGCTCCCCACCGTCACGGTGCCCGCAAATGTTACTGTTTTGCCTGCCCCTTGAACTTCTATCGTCGTAATTGGATTTGTTGGACCAACCGTGCCATTGACTGTTGAATCGCCTTTAAAGATCACATCTACTGAAAAAGGGCTTGCCGGAAATCCATTATTATTATCGATAGCAACACCACCCGTTGAACCAATGGGATCACCATCAGCAACTGTCAGCGTTGCAGAAGCAACAAAATTGTAACCATTATTGATGGGTGTGGATGTTGTATTTGGAGGAACAGGATCTAAAGCTGCTAAGCTTACAGGAAAGTAAAGATAAAATAGCGTAGAAGCCAAGGCAGCCTGTGTCAGGCGAAAAGTTTGATTAGCCATTTGTGCTCGCTATTTACTGTTAAAAAAATCAGCCTAAAAAGAATATAGTACTTTCTCAATTAGAAAGTAAATCTAAGGCTATAGCAATAGGGCAAAGTTATTAAGAAACCAAAATACATTCACTAAGTTGGTTCATTACGTTTCTTGTTTTCTTTAACATCCGGTTCATTCTTGTGAGGTATTTTGGTTGATGTGGCCGTTTTATCTTTATTGACGGGAAAGTGTGATAAGAAGGTTTTAGATATATTTGAATATACATCACCAATTTCCTGTGCTTTTTCTGCAAAAGACACCTCTTTAACGGGCACTAATGCATTTTTTATTTTCTTAAGATGATCCACTTTATTTAGTAGCTGCTTATTTAATTGAATATCTTGTTCGAGTAAATCTGCAAGATTTTCCAATTGGCTAATATAAGCACTATCTTGGCGCAAACCTGGAATAAGGGTGCAACAATTGATGATTTCGAAGTTATCTGCGTATTTCTGCTTAATATGATCTAATATCAAAGACACATCTTCTTGTTCTTGGTTTAAAATAGTGGTTAATTTACTTTTATCAGTTTTAATGATCTCAAAAATATTTGCCTGAATGCTATCCAGCACATCATGCAAGGTGCTTTTAGTTGATTTATAAAACAATTTATTTTTAAGTTTGGGGTTTAAATCTTTTTGCAGCAAAGCAACCCGAACCTGATTGAGCTGGGATAATAATTGATCAAGAGATGCTTGTTTACTAACCGCATCAATTTCTTTATATAAATTTCCAATAATGTCTCTTTTTGATCGTGGATTAGCACTTTCAAAATGTGCTAACTGATCAACAGCTATCTTTTTAACCTTACTAAATAAAGTATCTTCTGCTTGCAAGGAGTAGCTGGTAGCTTTCTTAAGCTTATCAATGGTAGTTTGAACTGGGTTAGTCACTTTAGAATCAAAACCTTCAAGTATTTTTCCTGGATCAAACCAATATGAACCATATGCTTCGTTTTCTTGATTAATGCGAGATAACAGCATATCATATTCACTAAATAATTTCTTAAAACAACGCTCAGGATCGGTTTCAATTTCTGCTCTAGCTGCTTTTTCATTGGTAACATTTAATAGACGATACGGCTCTATGCCAAAAAAACCAAGCGTATGATCTTGAGCAATGGCTTTATTGATTTTGTCAAATTCTATCACCATTTCTTGGGCAAGGATTCTATATAATGTTTTTGGCGAGTCTAACGCCGTTTTGTGTTTTAGCCAAAAATATTTATCATAGTTAATAAACGGGACTGCTATTTGTTTGCGAGCGACTGAAAGTTGTTTCAAATCTTCAATGGCGCGCTGCTTAACAATATTTCTCACAACTTCGTTAAAACTAATTGCTTTAAATTCCTGCTGAAAAATAGGACCGATGCCAGTTTCTTGGGCTTTTAGCTTTTGATAGGCCGTATCATCTGTGTCCGCAAACAAGGTGTAATCCAATAAAATAGTGGCCATTTTTTGCTGCTTTTCAATTTTATTAACATCATTTTCCTTAATGTCACTAATAGGATATGCTTTTAATACAGCGCCAAAGACTTTATCATTCCATTCTTTAAGTGCAAATTCGCCTAATTTGGTAAACAAAGTATTCAAATCATTAGGATGTTTATCTCTTAAATCGACAAACTCTTTATCAAGATTTGTCATAAATCGATTCCAGCAGCCAAGTACCAATGCAGCATATTTTTCAGGAAAGGTTTTAATATCAAAATCCTTATTATCCTTTAATAATTCCAGCAACAAATTAGGTTTTTTATTAATATCTGCAAAATCCAACATATTTAGCATTTTTTGATAAAAATAACCTCGCACATCGCCAAAAGCTTGCTTTTCTTGCCTAGCAGCAGCCAGTGACTTATTTTTAGCAAATTTATATCTTGGTAATTCAACGTTTAATTTATCAGGCTTAAAGTATCGCACTCGCATTGGCGCTTTAATCCCAACCTCTTCTAGTTTGCTGATTAGTTTGGTTCTATCTATCACATTAATATAAAGCCCAGGGCTGCCTTGGCGCCCCATGCGACCCACAATTTGTCTTTCTTCTCTTTCACTCGGTTCAGGATAATCGCAAATAACCAATAATCCATCAGGATGCGGTTTATCCTCTGGTTTTGGCAGATCGTACGCTTTTATCAATTTTTCTATAAGATCTTCGTTTTTAATAATGCGCTGTAGCTCATCCTTTTTAAGTGGCTTGGCAGTCATTAATTGCATAATTTCATTTACAGCAGAGAGCTTAAGCGATTTCTTTTTAATCTCACCACCACTTTTATAATAAACAATGAGATTACCATTACTTACATTACAAACAAGGGCATTGTCATCCAGCCTGCTTGGTTCCCGGCTATTATCCGATCTAAAAATCACCCGTTCATATTTACCTAAGATCCGTGGTTTAAAATCGGTTCCTCTTCCCATCGCCGGGGTGGTAATCGATATTGTATTTTGCACACCACCTTCAGTTTTAAAATGCTTTTCCGCTGCAATGGTCGAATCAAAGGCTATTTCTTGTTTTTGATAAGATTTTAACTTTTTATCATACACATATAATTGATAAGCAGAGCCATCATAAAACTGCACACGCGGCGGATCTTTTATTTGCCTTGCTTGTCGATTAAGTTTTTTGATAAACTTATCTTGAAATTGAATAACTTGGACAGCATCTTCTTTTGTCCATAGCACGGGCATTTGTCTTTTATCAATGGCATATTTTTTAATTTGTCCTAAAATAGCTTCTAAATGACCACTTTCACCATTGGCAAAAATAGGCTTTAACATTTGCGCTTGACGTTGTTGATGTGGCTCAATTTGATGAAGATGGAACTTATGAACTTGTTTTAACTCAGCCCGCTCTTTAACTGAACCGATAGTACCTGTCATACCCCAAACACAACCACCTCTTTTCACAAAATAATCGATAAAGTTTTTAGAAGACAACGCTGCCACATGGGCTTTTTCTGCCTCAATACGACAAGGTGGGGTATCTTTGGGTAAATGTTGATTAAATCTGGCATGAATAAATTGATGAACCCCTTTTGACCATTTAGCACCCGAGGCAACTCGATGGTGCGAGATAATTCTAAACACCGAGTATTTTTGCCCATCTTTATGAATTTCTTGCCCGAGTTTCCAAGCGGTATCTTTGCCTTGTTCAAAGATAATTTTTGCATTTTGCGCTGAATCAATCCAGGTATCTAAGCGTTTCTTTTCTTCACTGCCAGGGGTTTTAAAGGAAGCTAGCATTTGCTCTATATGGTTTAAAAATGGCTGTTTTAAATTTTGTTGCGCTCGATCAGCGGCTAATTGTTTTTCCAAAAATTGTATTGCTTTTTCTACATCAGACTCCCGGGTGATCTCTTGCCCTATAAATTCTGTAGAATCCACAAATTCATTTATTTTATAATATAACCATTCATCTAAATTAACATCACCAGCTCCCCCCAAACTCATGGCATACCTAAAGTCGGTGATTTCATCTAATACAGTAAAATCAACTTCATCGAGAATCAAGGCCGGCTTTTCAAGGTTAAGCGCAAGTTGCAGATCTCTTTTGCCTTCAATATCTGATTTGGCTAAAAACAGCGACATATTAGAAACATCGCTATAGTTAATACCTTCTTTTTCAAACTCAGTCACTTTAGAGTTTGCTTTAATAATATTGGTTTTAATGCCCATGTAATTATAGTAAGCTTGGTTTTCTTCAAGACCTTCTGTTGCTAATGTTAAATTAGAAGTGCAAACAATGGTTGGTTGTTGTTGGGCCCAGGTTACCGTTGCATACAATGCCGCCGTTAAAGATTTTCCCTGCCCGGTTGCTATTTCATTAATATTCATCTTAGGATTTTTAAGCGCCACTAAAAGGCTGAGTATTTGCGTGGAATAGGGCAATACACCTTTGGCTCTATTGTACACTTCCCTTGACAAGGCAATTAACTGTAATGTCGCAAGATGTCTTGCTTCTTTTGAAAGCGAAGGATCTCGAATTTGTTTTACCAATGCTTCTTTAAATTCATTAATTTCTTGCTTGGATAAATTGATAATGGCTTTGCCATTTCTAATGGGCTTATCCAAACCTATCGCATGGATATAAGCATAATCTGCAAGTAAACGTTCTTTTTCATCGCCCGTAAACGCTACTGGAAGCGCATAGGCTAAAGTATTAGAGTTATTGATAACCGGGATCACTCTATCGTCATTAAATATTTTGGCAATATTTTCTTTTGAATTTTTCTTATTAAAAAAGCTGCTTTCAAGTTCTTTAATAAAATGGTTAATGTCTGATAAATTACCTTGATTTAGCACTTTGACATTAGGGAATGGCGCATCTAAATCAGCCATCGCGAGGGTTTTGAGAGCCTTAACCGACAAGCCATTTAATTTGTTAATTAATTTCCTAATATTAATTAATGGACTACCTTTATTGCTTTCAAGTGCTCGATTCAATATGATAAGCATGCTCGGTAATTTATCTTTTTTTATCTTGCTCAACGCATTCAATGTTAACCAAGCTTTGTTCAAATTATTTGGCTTGGCAATTTTATTAATAAGCCCCACTAAGTCATTAACATTAATATTTTTTCGTAGCAACCCAGTCATCAATTGAGATGTTTTTTCAATATCAATGCGATCAATGCCAATTTTCCTTTGATTAGTCACTAAATTTGTTAATAATGAAACCGTAGCCTCATAGACTGGTCTTTGTCTTTCTTTACGAGATAGTTTAATTACCTTTTGCAAATCATCTTGCTTAAGCTGACTTGGCTTTTGTGCTGCCAAGTTTAAAGTTAAATCAAGTAATGGTTTAGGTGTGATATCCGGATCGGATAGAATATCTTTAAATAAGATGGTGGTAATTTCGTCCCATTGTGTTGTGAGCGCTTGTTTTGGTGAAAAATTCATCAATCGCTGAAAAATTTGTTGTGGGAAACTGCCTTCTGCTTTAGCATGTTGATTAAATTCGCTAAGAAGTTTTTTTAAATCATCAAAAGGAATGTCTTTTAGCTCCGTTTGCTCCAAAATTTCTAATAAGGCATTAAACTGCGATTTAGTCATATCCTTCATTGCTTGAACTTCGGTTAAAAATGCCTGCAATTGAGGATGTTGTGTAAAAGCCGTTTTTGCAAGTTCCTTGATCCCCTCTAAATCTTTAGGTTGCTTTAATAAAGATGGATAATTTTTAAAATAAACAGCAACAATTCTGTCTTTAAGTTGATTATTTGTTTCCTTATTTTTACTTAACTCACCGATATGATTACTTTTAATTAAAGCAATGGCGTTATCATTAGCACCATGCACAAATTGCGTTAATTTTGTTACTAGAAGATTAAAGACGATGGGATTTTTTTCAACTCCCTTTGTTTTTAAATAATCTAAGAAGCTAGCAAAGTCCAAATCTTTAATATCATTACTCACTGTTGGAATAATACTTTTCAATGCTTCAGTAAACCCAATTTTTGCAGCCTTAAAGGTTTCCTCAAAACTTTGAGGTGACGCAGTTTTTTTCTCTAAATCTTCAAAATTAAACTCCAATGTACTAAAGCCAGGTTGTTGCTTAATCCAAGCTGCAGTGGTGATGGGATCTGTTAAAGGGGTTGTTATTGCTTTTTTAAACAGATCGCGTAATTCATCTAATGTGGCAAACTGCGCATGAGAAACATTGGATTTTGCAATTACCTTCAAGAGTGCTTGGATTGAAGCATAAGATGCATTATCACCACAATAGTTTTCCTTTATCTCTTCTAAAAAATCAACAAGATCTTGCTTTTTGGGGTTATCAATCAATGTAACAGCATGCAATAAGTTACCATGCAAGGTTTTGAAATTGTTAATATTTTCATCATCATCACCCTTATCAAAACTCGCTTTATTATTTTCCTCACAAACATAAAGAATATAAGCTAAATTTTCGTCGCTAATTTTTTTATTATCCGTTCTTTGACTTAATTTGACGATAGGGTTAAATATATCTTGATTTTCTTTATATAAGATGAGTGCATTAAAAGCTTTGTTTAAAGAATTTTTGGTATTATCTAATTTTACAAATTCTTTTTGCAGTTGTGCCATGGTTTTGATGTACACTGTTAATTCTGCAAAAGTGGGTGCAGGCGGCTTTTGGTTTTTAATAAAATGTTCCTGACAATTTGCAAATTGACATAAAAATTCAAATATTTCAGTAGGTTCCTGAGACTTATCTTGATATAATGCGCGAACAATCTCAATGAGCTCATCAACATGGTTAAGCCTGAACTCTTCTTTGCCTTTTTCATGATATAAACAAAAACTTGAAATCGTAAGTAAAAAGGTTTTAATCTCATCGGCATACTTCCCTTTTATATTTTCAATCTTCAAAGCAAGCGTATTAAATGTTTTATAATCTGGAACAATTTTAGCTAAACCATAATGTTGATAAAAAGCTTCTTTACAAAGTGGAAAATTGTAAGATTGAAGATTTTTCCCGTCTTGGATGAAACTTCTCCATGTTGATTTTTGGCGTTGACCAATGAGATTGGGCTTTATGATGGTATCACTTAACAGCTTTTCTTTAAGAATACCCATACTTGGCAAAACAACTTTGTATTGGTAATTGACAACAGCATGATAAGCGCAACCATAATCTAAACTTAAATCATTTAAAACATCAAGCTGAGTTTCAAGCAAATTATGTTTCTTTGCATTTTTTAGAATAACTAATACTCTATCTAAACCAACCAACATATTGCTACAACCATTAACCAGATGAGATAAATTTTCTACTGGTAGTGCTAAAGGTTTATTTGGATCAGGTGATAATGCTTTGAATTCCTTCAAAAAATGCATGAAGCCATTATAGAGTTCATATAAATCAGCATCAGCATCATACTTAGCATGCTCATTACAAAAAGTCATAAACCAAACAAGTTCGGAGCCTTCTAATTTGCCAATCTGTGTTAAAGCTTCAAATTGTTGATATTGAAAAATTCTATCTCCTAAATTAGAAGTTTTCTTATAAATATATTGGCTAGTATCTTGTTGCAAAATTACTTGATCTAGAAATTTATCAAACAATTTTTGCTTATCACCATTTAATGTTTTATCACATTGATCTTTAATAGCTTGTAACTTATCGGTGAAATCTAGAATGGCATCTGCGCCATGTGAGACAGCAATTTCAGCTAAATCTTTGCTGTATAATTTTTCTAAAAGATGCTTTGTAACTTTGCTATTTAACCAGTTTCTATAATCAAGTGCATTCCTTTTAATGGAAGTGATGTACATCATCGTCACTAATGTTTCTACAGGATCTTGCTTTTTGGCACTAAATTCTGGCTTAGTACTGTTATAGTCGTCAATCGCCTCTTTTGGTAAGGGCTTAAAATGTTGTTTTACAATAGCTTGATCAACAATACTCATGTTCTGACGTCTTTCTAAAGTAAAGTGTGAATTATCGACCTGCACTTTTTTTCTACTAGCGATGCTTTTTTTCTCTTTAATTGCTAAAGGAGAAATCTTATTTTCTTTTGTAATATCATAGTATATTCTTTTGCTTTGAAGAACATTACCTTTTTCATCTGTTACATTACCAATATGAAATCCGAATGGTAAATTGTTTTCAACAAAGCCAAAACAGAATGGGCGAGGATCTCTTACAATTATCTTGCAAGCTTCTTTTGATATAGCTTTAAACTTATTACTCGGAATATAAGCTGGATCTACTTTTACATCACCCATTAATCCATGCCATATTGCTCTAAGTTCAGGCTTACTTGACTCTGTATAATTAAGATGAAGCGAGATAATATATTTTATGAAGTCATCTTCATTATGAATATAATCTTCTTTCTTACCTGGACTTGTATCTTGCTCTTGTTCCTGTTCTTGCTCTTGCTCTTGTTCCTGTTCTTGTTCTTGCTCTTCTTCCATTTCTTGTTCCATGGAAGCACCTTGCAAGGCCGCACTTAAATCGGTATTACGCTTACAAGCCCTAATATCGGATTTTTTTTGGGCAAGTTTTATAGCAGGTTCATGTGCAAAAATATTCTCAATCGCTGTTTCACCGGCATGAAGTACTTCATAATTAATTCTTCTTCGATTAAGCGCAATATTAAAATTAAGCTCATTAACTTTGTCTTTAATTTCTGGCATTTTACTAAATAAAAAACTCATAGCACTAGGAAAGTCTATTGCCACAGCAAAGTGAGTTGGGCTTTGGGATAATTTAAGTAATTTATCAATAAATTTAATACATTCTTCTTCATCAAATTCAGTCTTCAACTTTGGTAAGTCAAATTTAATATGTTCAATTTTATATTCAGGATGTTTAGCAAAGCTTTCTGCTAAATCATACGCATATTTAAAAAAACCATTAGTGGTATATGGATGGCTTATAAACAAGGTTTTACAAGGGAAATCTTTGCCCTCGCTAATATGTTTAATCAGGGGTTGTAAAATATCTCCAACGCCAAACGCTAATCTTTCCTGAGGCTTATCAAATTTAATATTAAAATGTTGCCCTTGCTTTTTAAAATGTCCCTTTGCCATAAAATCTAAACTAGCGGTTATTATTTCCTTAGGGAATATTACTGCACTATTGAGTTGTTGCGGCAATAAATTAATATCTAACTTATCAATCGCATCCTTTATTTCTGATTCATAGTATTTTCCGTAGACTTGCATAAAAAATTGCTTTCG
Organism: Pseudomonadota bacterium; assembly: GCA_018242045.1. Classification (GTDB taxonomy): domain Bacteria; phylum Pseudomonadota; class Gammaproteobacteria; order Berkiellales; family Berkiellaceae; genus Berkiella. Next base: position 79,448 of record JAFECR010000003.1, read on the forward strand.
TTCGGTTTCATCATTAAATTTATAACTTCCAGGTTTTACATCATACTTTTCTTCTAATTCTTTAATCGCTTCTTGTATAATAATCGGACTAACATATTCGTTGTAAGCTTTAATTTCTTCTGGAGATTTTTTTTCAATCTGATTCCTTTTATCATAATTTAAAACATAATCTAAAAATGTGTTTTTATTGGGTAGAATTATGGCATTGCGCTCTTTTGCGCTCATGTTAAGGCCAGCTTTTTTAAAATCAGCTTTTACCTGAGCAATAAAATCGGCACTTGCACCTGAGGTCGCCATGTCTTTGTCTCTTTATTAATTGAATTTGATTGATTAGACAAGGCAAAAATAGCAGTGGTTCACATAAATGAGAATGGTATTTAGGGTAATTACACTGTCTCAATGTTATGTGTCAACAAGTTCAATTGAGTAAAGTTTTTAAATCATGTGCTTGGCTTATTAGCTAAAAGATTCTTTTCATATCAGCAATCAACATTATAAATCGTCATAACGTTAAAAATTTTAAGACCAGCAACTTATTATTAAGTTAACTTTTTAAAGTCTTTTTCTTTGTTTCTTTTTCTTTATGTTCTGCTTTTGGAATACTAGCTTCAGATAAATCCATTAACAAAGATTCTGATTTATTTGATAGTTTATTAGCATCATCATAAACACCAGCACCACTTTGAATCGTTTTAATTTCTTTATGTGCATTGTCTAGAATAGCTTTAACTTCGCCAGCAAATTTAACATTTTCCGATGTAATGGTTGGGTCTTGTTCTAAAACATCTAAAACTGTTTTTAATGCCTTTTTTTCAATCTCAGCTTTCTTTTGGTTAATTGTATTTCTTTGCGCTTCTTCTCCTGGCAAATCTTTATTTGTTTTTATATTTTGATCGGTTGAATCAAAGGTTTTTAATATGTTTTTAATGTTTTGAATATTGTCTGAGACAAACCTTGTTTTAATAGTGGCAGGTTTTTGATCTGAGATGCTCTTACTGCCCTTAAAAGGTGACTTAGGAGTTTTACCTAATGCCTTTTCAACGACATTATCTATGTCATTATCATTATCATTTTCTGTTTTTGTTTCGTTATGAAAATCGTCTGCTTCATTAGCATCATTTGTTTGTTCTGGTTTAGTGATTGCTTGTTCTTCGTCCTTTTTCTTAATTTCGCTCTCTTTCTTAATAAGTTCAGCGGATAAATTTTCATGGCCCAAAAGCTTAGCAATCTCACTTGGTTTTCGAAGAGGTGGTACTCTCCAGTTATTCATAAAATTACCACTAAATAATCCTGCAAAAGCATCCGCTATTTTTGTTCCTAAAGTTCTATTATAATCATTCGTTTTAACATTGGGATCTGCTCCAAACTGAATATAATTGATGCTAATATCTTTCCCTTCTTGTACGGCTTTCAAGAAATATTTATTTATATCTACATTATTTCTATATTTCATTGCTTCCACTTTAGCGTGATTTCCATCCTTAATAAATTTTGATAACCTCTCACCCATATATACATCGTAATATGGAGAAGTCTTTATATTGGCAATCATTGCATCAGCTAATTTTTCATATTTATCTAATTCCTTGTGACCATCAAAATCACTAAAAATTTCAGCATTGGTTGGCTTCTTATCCTCTTTGTAATAAACAAACGCTTTCAACACTTTACCGTAATCTTCTATATCATTTGAATTACTACTTTGTAGTGGAGAATCATCAGGCATTGCACTTTTTTTCCATTCTTCTAACACTTCCATTCTTTCATTAATATCATATCCTCTTGCTCTGCATAAAACACTATAACCTTTAACTTTATCAAATAAATTATTTATTGAAAAAAGATTTTCTAAATTTTGCTTAGCCTTATCCTTGCCATAAAAGATGGCATAATAATCTGTTTTAGCATTATCATCAAAAATCTTTGACAATTGTTCCTTTAAGTAGTCCTTTACATCATTCTCTTTTACATCCTCCTTATTAGGGTTATTTGTATACCTTTCTATAGCAGCCTTTAGCATTGAATTTATCGCTTGAACGTAATTTTGCGCAGATACTTCCATGAACTTATTTTCAACATCTTTGTATAGGTCTCTACCTTTAAAATTAGTGTAACTCGAATTTAATTGTTGCAAAGCTTTATCTGCCTTTAGGCTTTGTTCTGCATTAAAATCTCGACGTAACCTAAATCCGATCTGTTGAAGCATTTTAAAACGATATCCCTCCAGTATTTTCTTTTGCATTTCTTCACTTTTTATTGGGTCTAAGCCTGACTCTTCCTGATCCTCCCAATACAGATACCATTCTGGATCATCTGTTAAATCCTTATCAAATTCCTGAAATAACTTTTCAACCTTAGTCACAAATGTACCAGTGATTTGGTCAAAGCCACAGCTACTTATAAGGTCATCTATAAGCGCTTGATGTTTTTTCTGAATATTCATATCATCAAGCACTTCTTTATATTTTTTATTATCTCTATGCCTTAGTGCTTCATTGAAATACCTTCTGAGATCCCCTTCCCCCAAAGAAGAAATAGCTGTTGGTGTTTTTAATTCTAAAAGCGCATCACGAACCGCCTTAAAATGATCCATAGCTGTTTTTCCAGTACTGCCTTCTTTTGACATAATGACCTCTCACGTACTTACACTTATATGGTGCTATTGCAAATATGTATAATTTACAATTTACACCTAAAAAAAATTAATTCATAGTATTAAGCTAAATGCAGAATTACACTTAATTTAATGTTTCGATAAATTTCGAGCGGTTTTTGCAGACTGAAAATTTATATTGTAGAAATTAGCCCAGGATTGCAGCTAGTAATGCTTAATAAGTATGTAATGAAGTCCCATTATTGCAAGTGACGTAATTTCAGGGCCAATTGCAAAATCGAACCAGTATATTATATTTTTGCTGCCAGCTCTGTGCCTTGGCGAATAGCGCGTGTAGCATCTAATTCAAGCGCCACATCTGCGCCACCAATCATAATAACGGGAGTTTGAAGTGTTTGTATGGAAGGCAATAGTTCTTGATTGGGCAATTGACCTGCACACAACACAATATGCTCAACATTAAGCACTTGCTTTTGACCATCTTTAAGAAGATGTAATCCTAATTCATCAATTTTCTGATAAACCACGCCACAGATCATCTTTATCTTTTTTCGCTTTAATTCAGCACGATGGATCCAGCCTGTGGTTTTCCCTAAGTTTTTACCCATTTTTGTTTCTTTTCGCTGCAGCAAGTAAATTTCCCTTAAACTAGCAACATCTAAGGGCATAATACCAGCAACGCCACCTCGTGCTTCATTAAGCGGATCAATACCCCAATATTGCAGAAAATCTTGAATATTTTGATTTGGGTGAATGTCGGGATGATGAGATAATAAATCGGCAATATCAAACCCAATCCCACCTGCTCCAATTATCGCCACACTTTTACCAACGCTTTTTTTTCCTGAAATCACATCAATATAACTCATCACTTTAGGATTATGAATGCCTTCAATTTCAGGCACACGTGGTATAATACCGGTAGCCAACACGATGCAATCATATTGTTGTTGTGCAAGATGCGAAGCAGTTACTTTTGTATTTAATAATACTTTTACGCCATAAGTTTGAAGTTGATAGTTAAAATACCGCAAGGTTTCATTAAATTCTTCCTTACCTGGTATTTTTTTAGCTAAATTAAATTGGCCGCCGATTTCACTTTGCTGTTCGAAAAGAACAACCTCATGAGCACGTTGAGCTGCTGTTAAAGCAAACGCAAGCCCAGCTGGGCCTGCTCCTATCACCGCAATTTTCTTTTTTCGTTCTGCTGGCTTAATGATTAATTCTGTCTCATAACAAGCCTGCGGGTTTACTAAACAAGTTGCTCGTTTTTTTTGAAACACATAATCTAAGCATGCTTGGTTACAAGCAATACAGGTATTAATGGCTTGGGTTTGATTATTCGCCATTTTTTTCACAAACTCAGGATCAGCCAAAAACGGCCGTGCCATAGAAATTAAGTCTGCTCTATTTTCTCTCAGAACTTCCTCTGCCACCCTCGGATCATTAATTCTATTGGTGGCGATTAAAGGAATGTTGACCTGTCCACGCAATTTCTGCGTTACCCAGGTAAAAGCTGCTCGGGGCACTTTAGCTGCAATCGTTGGGATCCGTACTTCATGCCAGCCAATGCCAGTATTGATAATGGTTGCACCCGCTGATTCAACTGCTTTGGCCAATTGTACAATTTCCTGCCATTGGCTACCCTCAGGTATAAGATCAAGCATGGATAAACGATAGATAATGATAAATTGTGGCCCGACGCACGCTCTAGTTCGTTTTACAATTTCAACAGCAAAACGCATGCGATGTTCAAAACTTCCTCCCCAACTATCATTTCGCTTGTTGGTTTTGGTTACTAAAAATTCATTAATCAAATAGCCTTCTGAACCCATTATTTCAACGCCATCATAGCCAGCCTCTTGCGCAAGGCAGGCAGACTTTACAAAATCTTCAATTGTGCTTTCAACACCATTTGCGGTTAAAGACCAAGGCGCAAAAGGGCTAATTGGCGATTTTATTCTGGATGGCGCCACAACAAAAGGATGATAACCATAACGCCCCGAATGCAAAATTTGCATCACAATTTTGCCATTCGCTTGATGAACGGCTTGAGTAATTAATCGATGCTTTGCCACCTTTTTGGCAGTCATTCTTGCCGCAAAAGGTGAAACCCAACCCGCAATATTTGGCGCAATACCGCCGGTCACAATTAACCCAACACCGCCTTGGGCGCGTCTTGCATAAAAAGCTGCCATTTTTTCAAACCCATTGGCAGTTTCTTCTAAACCCGTATGCATGGAACCCATGACAATCCGGTTTTTCAAAGTGAGCATGGGAAGGGGTAAAGGTGAGAGTAAATGAGGAAAATTTGTCATCAACGTCCTCTGTCGATGCATTTGTCGCAACTATGAGCAAGGCCTTTTAAGGCCTTGCGGTATTATGGAAGACGATTACAACACATCTTCATGATTAGCAAGATAAGAAGCCACGCCTGCGCTAGTTGCCTTCATGGCAATATCACCTTTTTTCCAACCGGCTGGGCAAACTTCACCATGTGCCTCATGGTATTGAACTGCATCAAAAAGACGCAATAACTCATCGATATTACGGCCTATTGGTAAGTCATTCACGATTTGTGAACGCACAAGACCATTTTTATCTATAATGAAACATGCTCTAAACGCAACGCCAGCTTCAGGATGTTCGACCCCATAAGCTTGACAAATACGATGGTTCACATCGGCAGCCATAGTATAAGACACTGCCTCAATCCCGCCTTCTTTAATTGAAGTGTTACGCCATGCATTATGGGTAAATTGCGAGTCTATAGAAACAGCTATCACTTCCACACCACGTTCTTTAAATTGATGCATGCGTTTATTTAAGGCAATCAATTCAGAGGGGCAAACAAAAGTGAAATCTAATGGATAAAAGAAAATCAAAGCATACTTGCCTTTAATCGTTTCTGATAATTTAAATTGTGCTGTAATTTCACCATTACCTAATACAGCAGCACATGTAAAATCTGGGGCTTTGCGACCAACCAACATATCATACTCCTCATCATTCAAAATAAACCCATTCATGCTAGCATGGTTCATTTAGCTTCGCTAGCAAGGCGGTCTGGCTATCACAACCGCCCTTCATTTAAAGAGAAATTAAGCTTCCACAGCTTGGATTGCTTGCATTTCAGGTGCCGTGACGCCAGCAAGATTGAGCTGGTTTTGCAAGTCCCCTTTCTCAAATAATTCGGTGACAATATCACACCCGCCTATCAATTCTCCATTTAAATACAATTGAGGGAAGGTAGGCCAATTGGCATAAACAGGCAATGTTTGACGAATGTCTGGGTTTTCCAATATGTTGACATACGCATATTTGGCCTTGCATACCTTTAGAATATGGGCAACTTGCCCAGAAAATCCGCATTGAGGAAACTGAGGCGTTCCCTTCATGTAAAGTAGTAAAGCATTGTTTTTAATTTGTGACTGAATGCGCGCTAAAGTATCCATGACTTTTCCTAAGTTAGATTAAAACTGATGCCGCATTTTAATGCATTTTGCTTTGAGAAGCATGTAAAAGCAGCTTGCCTTAGGTGGGTTTAGTCAATAAACTGCTAGCCAACATCCAATTTCTCACCCAATCTCTAATAAAGTTAATTAAGACACTGAGTAAAGGCATTAATAAGGAAGCATTATGACAACCATCAGCTTACCCTCACTCCCCTATGAAATGGACGCGCTTGCACCTCATATTTCACGTGAAACTTTAGAATACCATTATGGCAAACACCATAAAGCTTATGTCGATAATCTAAACAATCTAATCCCAAATACCGAGTTTGCGAACAAAAGTTTAGAGCAAATTATCATGACCTCATCGGGCGGGATATTTAATAATGCTGCTCAAGTATGGAATCACTCTTTCTATTGGAATTGCTTATCACCCAACGGCGGTGGTACTCCAAAAGGAGATCTTGCTCATGCGATTGAAAAAGCCTTCGGTTCTTTTGAACAATTTAAAGAGCTATTTAGCAAAACTGCAATCACCACTTTTGGCTCTGGTTGGGGATGGTTGGTGAAAAAAAGTGATGGCAACTTAGAAATTGTGAGCACCAGTAACGCACAAACCCCTATGACATCCAATCAAAATGCTTTACTTACCTGCGATGTCTGGGAACATGCTTATTACATTGATTATCGAAATGCTCGACCTAAATATGTTGAACATTTTTGGGAATTAGTTAACTGGGAATTTGTTGCGCAAAATTTCGCAAAATAGCGTTTTTTGAAAACAATTCCAAGTTATAATTGTTGCACTTTAGGGCTGTTGATATTTTTGCCTATTTCACAGCCTGCTTGCCGCGGCATTTTTCCGCGGCATCCATCACTTAAGAACAGATCCCTTTGTAACTTTCTAATTTTAGGTATGATTTTTAAACTATTTTAACCGCAACTTGCTCGTGCACTCTATTAAAAGCAATATATTCTGCTGTTAGACCGCGGGCATTTAAAAATTCTTGGAAAGCCTTCCATTCATGCTCCTCAAACTTGGGATAGTTATAAAATTCATCAAAAACAATGATTGTGCCCGGCAAAATGTTATCGCCAATTAAATCAAAAGTATCTTTTGCCGATTGATAAGTATCACTGTCTATATGCAAAAAAGCGATAGCATGATCTTTTAACACTTGATGTTTAAATTTAGGTAAAATTTCTCTAAATAAACCCTTATACACTACCACATTTTTGCCAAATGGAAGTTTATAATCACTATTTTTTAAAGCAAACGTACCTGCTTTGAGAATTTTATCTCCCTTATCCCAATCTGTAGGAAGGCCTTCAAATGAATCAAAGCCATAGATTCTTTTTGTTGGATTCAAAGCAGCAATAAAATTAATGGTCCTGCCCGTACCAACGCCCATCTCTATGTAATAGCCCCCCGTAATTGAAACGGCATCTGAAGCATAACGAAGCACCTCAGCATCAGCTTCAAGCGGTTTTGCATTTTTAAAATATTGGTTAACTGTCGCAGTTGCGCGTGGATCATGCTTATAATGTTTATTGGAACCAGAAAAATGCAGCACTTGGCTACCTTCGAAGGTACTACTAGGTGTAACCATTATTTCAGACCAATCAAATGAAGCCGTTGGTGTTAGTAAAGTGTATTCTGTTGAGTGAGCAGTGACGGCAAAGATTAAACTTAAAATATACCAAAGCCTATATATTATCGACATTTAACAAGCACTCCTTGCTTAGAAATGTAACCAATTTAAATCAAACCTTACATATAACTATATCAAGTAAAAAGAAGGGAGGGAATGCATTTGAGGATTGATTTTTACTGGCGAACATTTTCCTAAATGCAGTCCAGCCCTTGTTGGATTAATTTTTCAATGATTTACTTTTCTTTTGATCGCTTTGTTCTTTTGGTTCGCTGGGTTCAGACAAATTATTTAACAAGAACTCGGTTTCATTAGATAATTTATTTGCATTAATCTCATGACCTATTCCACTTTTATCAGCATATTCTTGCATTTCATTATGAGCAGTATCAAGCGTGGCTTTAACGCTATTGGCAAAGTTTGCGTCTGGGGCGGTAATTGTTTTATTTTTTTCTAACAAACCAACAACCTCTTTTACAGCCTTTATCTCTACACGAATTTTATCCTTTTCCATTTCAGCTCTATTGTAATCCTCTCCGTGTAAACCTTCAGTTTTAATATCTTTCAATTCCTTATTAAGGGTAACGATAATATCCAAACAGCGTATCTTATTGTCTGATACAAATTTTGTTTCAGATTTTTTATCTGAACTGAACTTAACCAGCGGTCTTGATTCAATATTATTTTTATCAGGGACCTCATTTGTATGTTTCGAAGCAGCTTTATGTAAATCAGATAATTTCCCACATAGTTGCTGCGCATCTATCGACTGTGATTGAATTTGAGTCTTATCTTGTGCTTGAACATTTGGAGTTTTAGTTTCGGCTTGTTTTAATTTATCAAATGTCTGTTTGAAACCTAATATAGAAGCAATCTCACTAGCGGTTCGCGGGGGCGGTTCTCGCAAGTATTTCATAAAGTTACCACTTAATAGTCCAGCAAATGCATCAGCTATTTTTGTGAAGCGGCCTCGAGGGTACTTTGTAGTGGTTTCTTTCAGATTAGCACCACTTTTAATAAGATTGTCTACATAATAGGGCGGTAATCGATCATTTAAAACTGCAATTTGTAACGGGGTTAATCCATCAGGATTTTTTTCATTGATATCGACGTGTGTTAAAATAGCGTTAAATTCATCATTCCTAATAGTCGTTTGTTTTTTTAAAAATTCATGCAATGGATTATCACTTTTTAAATAAGCATCAATTGATACAACATTATCCTGAATGTCTTGTAAGCAAAGCTCATGAATAACCTCAAGCCTTGTAATTATGGCTTGCATTTCATCTAGATTTACTGCTTTGCCTGAAAAAGGGTATCCTGGTGGTAATTTACTAAAATCTTTAAGGTTTGCAGTTGTACCTCCAGAAAGGTTCAATTTCTGAGCTAAATCATAAATTTTGTCAATATTTTCCAACAATTCCTTTTGATTTTGCTCTCCCAAATATAACTGCTTAAGAATAGTTTTATACATATCTGAATAATTATAATTTTCTGGTAGTTTATTTAAATATGTTCGTGTGATGTTCTCATTGCGATGGACAGTCATTTGTTCTGTTTTTTCTCTGAATGTAGGATTTGTTTTAAGCAAAGCATCATATGCTATTGCAGCTGCATTAAATTCTGATATAGGAGATGGTTTAAAATTATCGTCATCACCCTCATTCAAAAAAGGGATATTTACTAAATTTTTTAATGCTATAGTATAATTTTGTATAACTTGTATATCAGGCGCGCTTAATTTCATACTTTTATCTGTCTTTACATCTTGTACCAAATTGATGTATTTATTAATGTCGTAACCAAGCGCCGTACTGATTCGACTGTATTCATGAGCACGATCTAATAAAATTTCTGGCGAAAAAAATTTATCAAAAATTTCTTTACCTGCTTTTTCACCATAAAGTTGTATTAAATAAACACTATCAGCAGAACCTAACGTTTCTTTACTAATTTCTTCCCAAGCTGCATTTAGTTTTGTTTTAATCGATTCCTTTGCGCTACTTGCATTGTCCTTGCGCAAGGCTTCTCCTGCTTCTGCTAAAATGTCATTTATGTTGCCTCTGGTAATAAATTTATTGTATGCTTGCTTATGATAAAGTTGTTTCATAAAGTCAATAGGAGACATTTTATCAGGTTTGTCTCTATCAATTTTGTTTGCCTTCAAAAGAATATCTTTCCATAAAATAGCTTTACCAAGTTCTTCTTTCAACTTTTGAACTTGAGCTTGAGCTTCTTTCAACTCTTGAGCTTGAGTTTCCCTCAGCTTTTGAACTTTAGCTTTACCAAGTTCTTCTTTCAATCTTTGAACTTGAGCTTGAGCTTCATTCAACTTTAGTATTAAATCACCTTCAATTTTCTTCTGGGGATTTGATACTATTTTCATTCTGTAACCATTAGTAACATCTTTCTGGCATTGTTGAATTTGTTCTTGAGTTAGATTATGTTCTCTTTGAATTTCTGTCCAGAATGCATTCCAACCAGGATCTTGCGTTAAAGCATTAGCAATATTTTGAAGTTCTTCTACTATTTTACTGATTAATTCTTGTTGTAAAGGCAGTTTTAATTGACTTCGTAAATCTTCAAGCCGCTTAAGTCGAATTGCATCAACTTTGATCGTATTGGACTTTTTCTTTTCAAAATCACTGAATACTCTGGCCCGATCTCCTGCGCTACTTTTTGTCATCTTCCATAATCCTTGTCCTTTTTCTGAATTGCTAATATCTTTCAGCATTTCCATTGGGCTTGGGCTTGATGAACCATCCTTCATTTGCTAACCCTTTACTTTTAACATGTTTATTTATATAACATAATATTTTTTCATTTTAAAACCAAGCTATATTTATTTTATGGTGTATATCTTTACTTCGTTAAAAAAAGAAAGCACTTACACGAATAACGAATTAGTATTTTTTTCGCCTGATAAGTCATCCTGTAGAAACTACTTTATCTTCCTCTATATTCGAAGGTAATGAAGCATTAATTTGCCGTGGTATTATTTTTTTCGAATTTAATGAGGATTTTTGCATGCCTATTTTATCCTTTGAAAAATTAGATGCCATTTTGCAACACTACGCATCTGAAGCACCTTTCGTCACCCCATTAAAACCAGAAGAAAAAATCAATAGAATGAAATATTTTGATAATGCTCATACTTACGATCACAAACAATATTATTTAAATATATTAGGCGATGAAGCAATGCAGTTTATTGCTGGCGCTCAAGAACGTTACCATCGAGGGATCCTCGCACCGCCACTAACGCAAAGTAAAATACAATGTATTTACACTTTTTTTGATCACTTAAATAAAGATCTTTTGGGGGATAAAAAAGGGACACTTGAAGAACAAATGCTTGCCAAAACGTGGGATTTATATTGGCAAAATTTTGTTAAAAAAGCAGAAAAAAAAGGTGGTTATTTCTCGCAGCATGCGTTAAACACAAAAAAAGCACAAGTGCTAACAGCTTATCGAGATAAAGTTATTGATTTTTGTCTTTTTAAGCCCAAAGGTTGGCAAACCCATGAAGTTGATGAAATTCGCGCCCAAGAATTTTTGGCTGAAATAAATCAATATTATTCTCAATATCATCCTATTCAAACTTATGACATCCTTCGTACTAAATTTGAGCAAGAATTGTCAAAATACGTATGCTTAGATTTACAAGCGCTTTCACGCTATTTAAATCTTGGGCTACATATGGAATATATTAATAAATTTGAAGAAATTATTGATAGTAAGCCTGTAGAGTTTATAGGCTTTGAGGCCAAAGCCCTGCTTTATGCACAAATTACAAAAGACAAAGAATTTCATGAAAAATTACCTGTACTTTTGTCAAAAAGTGATGCTTTAAAACACTTTGTCATCAGTACACAAAAAGAGTACTTAAATTCGACATATCTATAAAAATTATAAATGTGTATATTGAATTTACAACAAATAGCTCACAACACTCTTATCTGCTCTTCAACCAGAAGTCCAGATTCAAATAGAAGCGCCAGGGCTGCAATCTTCTAAAATACAGAATACTGCTTCCACTTTGAATTTAGGAGTT
>JAFECR010000003.1:91269-109704 GCA_018242045.1 Pseudomonadota bacterium
TTTTAAAGTGGATCGAGTATACTTAATAATCATAACTTTAGAAAGCAGCTGCAAAACTGAAAGCATTCTACGAGACTTATATGGATAATTATTCACTATTAAAATTAATACATATCATCAGTGCCACTGTCTTAGCTGGCACAGGTGCTGGTAGCGCATTTTTTATGCTGATGGCATATCAAAGCAAAAATATTCAAGCAATTGCTGTCACTACCAAACATGTTGTACTTGCAGATTGGATATTCACCACTCCCGCGGTTATCATTCAATTGGTAACTGGCATCTTATTAATGAAACGTTTAAATTATTCTTTTACTTCTACTTGGTTTTATATTGTTATCAGTTTATTTATATTTATCGGATTATGTTGGTTGCCGGTTGTCTATATTCAGTACAAACTAAAAGATAAAGCCATTATCGCTATCAAAACCAGTACGCTTGAACCAGGCTTTAACGCACTCATACGGCTTTGGACATGCTTGGGCATTTTAGCTTTTTCTTCGATTTTGATTGTGTTTTGGTTAATGGTTTACAAGCCTTTTCCAATCGTGTAACCACAAACTTTAATACTACTCCTCTTCACTGCCCATTTAACGCAATCCAAAATTAATCGCAAAACATTTAAAACTCAGTGAATAGATCAACGTATCGATAAAGCCGACAAACAGCTTTGTTTGTCGACTTAGTATATCTTATAATTACGCGTTCATCTGTGTTATTACAATATTAAGTAGGAATGAGTGTTATGAAGCGTGGGCCTGAAGATCAATCTGACGATTACCCATCAAAGAAAAGAAAGACTGAAAATGACAGCATTGATGACATTTTATCAGAGAAGTTTAATAATATTCATAAATCAGCTTTATCAAACACTCAAACGCTATGCACCTTAAATAATGTCCATATCACCATAAGCGGTAGTAAAGACAAGTCTGAAAAAATAAACTTCATTCTAGATAAATTAAAAAAAAATGCTAAAGTAACTGAGCTGCTTCATCGCCTTCTTAAAAAAGAAGGTAGTATTGAAATAAAATTTAGATCCGCGCAAAGTGATCCAGGTTTGCAATTTGGCGGTTATTGTATGAGATCTTTAGTTGTGATTGATGAAAATCTAGATGATTTGCGCCTTCTCGCGACAGTCATTTTTGAGCTTTGTAACCTTGATAATGACAAGCTCTTTGGCAGAAAAGTAGATGATTATCTTAATATTACCAATGGCAGAGAAAAATATGCCAAAGATACCGAAATTGCAGAATCCGATACTTTCATTCAAGCGAAGAAAATTTACCTCCATGGTGTACAGCATCATAATTATCCCTCTTCTTTTATGTTAAATACTTTTACTTCTTATGTGATGTCAGAAAAAAATCTGTCAAAATTATTGAGCTACTTACCTGGAACAATGCCTGACTTGTTTGGCGTAAAATATTTAGATCAAGATATCGATACGACACTAAGATTAATGGATAAAAAGCCTTATATATTTTGGGGTAGATCTCATACCGATCTTTATAGAAACCAATGGGATAAAGCAAATGAAGAAGATGAACGAACTCGTAATATTATGGGGTGGAATCTTTAATTGCAAATAGGAATGACAATAAAGCACACCCCAACACAGTCAATGCTAAAGGCAAGGTTGTTAAATTCTCTGACAATATAGCGACATAAGAACTTCCACCAGCCACAATAAAGCGAAAAAAGCCTATTAATGCCATGCCTGTTCCAGCACAATGTGGTATGGGTTGTAGTGCTTGAGCAATACTAGTTGATATAACTACCGAAATACCAAACTCACATACCAGTTGTGGTAAAATAATCGCAAGCGCATTTAACGGATATAGGTAACAGAACAACGGCATGGCCAAGCCTGCGCTGACAAGGAAAAATATCCCTACTCTACCTAACTTCTCTGTGCCATAGCGTGATATAAGTTGTCCATTTATAAATGCTCCAAGTACATAGCCCATTGTAGCAACAGCAAATATCAAACCAAATTCAATTGATGAATACTCCATTAAATTTAAAAATACGTATGGCGCTCCACTTACATATGCAAACAAGGCACCAAAGGCAAAGGCAGCACTTAAGGCATGCCTCAGATATTGCTTTGAGGTAAATAAACATTGATAATGGCTAAATATTTGTTTTAAAAAAGAGAGTGAGAAAGCTGTTTTTTGCTTAGTTTCAAGAATAGTACCACTTAAGAGCAGTAGCACTGATCCTACTATTGCCAACACGATGAAATTCCATTGCCAAGATAACGATGCCTGAATAACACTACCCAGAATAGGTCCTATTAGTGGCGATATAGCAACAACAGCACTCATATACGCAATAATTTTGGCTGCTTGTTTTCCTTCATATAAATCACGAATAGTTGCAAAGACCAACACAGCACCTCCCGATCCTATTGCTTGCAAGCATCTACCTATATTAAAAACTTGAATCGTGGTTGCAAAGGCACATAGCAAACAAGCTATGATATAAATTGTAAGGCTTAGTGCAAATACCGGTTTTCTACCAAGACAATCAGATACCGATCCATAAAAAAGTTGCACTATTCCAAATATAGTAAAATACAACGTTAAGCTATCTTGGGAATGCACAAAATCGGTTGCAAAAAAGTAACTAATTTCTTTTAACGAAGGTAAGTAAATATCGGTTGATATAATAGGTAATGCCAGTTGAACTGTTAACCAGAAAATATAAAACTTGGATAAAAGTTTATCTTTGCAAGATACAGTCAACATGAAGACACTCTTTTTTGGTGCATAACTGGGGTAAGTAAGCAATCACAACAAAGCATAAATCCAAACAGGAAAGAGTATAAATAGCTTTAATTAGAATAAGTACCAGGAAAATTACTAGGTTTATAGTCTGTTATCAAACATGAGACTAATAAACCCTTCAGACCATGCCAACTTAAAGAGATCTGAACGCTTAGAACAAGCCGTTTTTTCTTTAATATTTGCCAAATGGAATTCAATTGTTTTTGCTGACAATTCTAAAATGACACCCATTTCTTTTGCCGATTTGCCACTGAGTAAATGCTTTAAAACTTGTGCCTCACGTCTTGAAAAAGTGATTGGACCATATTGAAAGTGTGTCGCATTCTCATCTACTTTAAACAACGGCTTTTCACAAACAACTTCTAAAACAAATTCAAAGTAGTCAAAAGGTTTATCAAAAGAAAAACAATGATGATTCATGTAGTTTTTTGTTGCTTTGTTTAAAAAAGTATCTTGTTTATGAATAGGGATATATTTCAATTGTGAAGCCCAACTCCCAAAGAACTGTTGCAAAAGCGAGTAATGCTCAAAATGGGTAGCATATTTCATCAATTCTAGCTTATGAATAACAAATCCTTCTTGATAAAGCAGCTGACAAAAATTAGGGATTGTCACATCATAGTAATCTTGCGTATAACTTTTTAAATGCGAACGCCATTCCAATTCAGCGGCGGTGCGAGAAAGAAATCGATCATTTTTAGGATAACCATGGCGTACAAAAAATTGTAAATAAGCTTTTGCACCAGGTTTTAAAACTGTATAAATACTTTTTAGTACTTTTTGTTTTTCCTTAATCCACATTAAACAATTATTAAAAGACACCACAGTATCAAATTGCTGTTCAAGCAATAGATGTCTGGCATCTTGAAGCATAAAATCTAAATTTGGCAATCGCAGTGCTTTGGCATGCTCGAGCTCGCTCGCTATGTTATCAGTGGCAATAAAATTTTGATCAGGATAAGCTTGCGCTAACTGCGCACTCACTTTGCCTTGCCTACATCCCAACTCTAATATTGTCTGATTGTTAGCTAAATCTATTTTTTTAAGGAAGTGCTTTGCCCACTCGATAGGGACAGACTGTGGCATGTTGGCCATTGGAAAATGTTTAATATATTGTGATTTAGATAGATCTTATATTTATTTGCAGCTAGATTAAAGAAGGAAGATCTTAAAAAATAATAGTGAGTCATCTTTCTTTTATGAGCAAAGATAAAGCACCGTTAGAACCCGCTAATCCTGTTATATCACAGTATATTCATAATGAAGCATTTGCAGGTATTGTCCTTATTTTTGCAAGTGCCTGTGCTTTTGCGATTGCTAATTCACCCTGGTTATATTTATATCAAGGCTTAATTGAATCAAATTTTTCCATTGGCTTTAATGATCTCAAACTATCAAAACCCATTTTGCATTGGGTTAATGATGGCTTGATGGCAATTTATTTTATGCTAATTGGGCTTGAATTAAAAAGAGAAATGTTAAATGGGGAATTATCCAAACCATCGCAAATTCTGCTGCCTGGCGCAGCAGCGCTTGGTGGTATCATTGTGCCAGCTTTTATTTTTTACGCTTTTAACTCCCAACATAGTTTATCTTTAAAAGGCTGGGCTATCCCCACTGCCACAGATATTGCTTTTTCGCTTGGCATTTTAGCATTGCTTGGTAAACGCATACCCAGTTCACTTAAAATTTTTCTAATGACTATTGCCATTTTTGATGATTTTGCTGCTATCTTAATTATTGCCATTTTCTATACAGGAAATTTATCAACTTTATCTTTAACTCTCGCCAGCATTGCAATCGCTTTGCTTATCTTATGTAATTATTTGAATGTTAAAGCGCTTTCTGTTTATTTTTTCATTGGTACATTACTTTGGTTTTTTGTGCTTAAATCTGGCGTGCACGCAACATTAGCAGGCGTCATATTGGCCTTTATCATTCCCAATACAATAAAAGGAGAGGCGATTTCGCCACTTCATACTATTGAGTACAAACTTCAACCCTGGGTTTCATTTTTTATTATTCCTTTATTTGCCTTTACAAATTCTGGAATTAACTTCAAAGACATTAGTTTAAATGACTTTTTAAATCCATTAACATTAGGTATTACATTGGGTTTATTTTTGGGAAAACAAATTGGCATCTTTGGCACCACCTTTTTACTTGTAAAATTAAAAATGGCAACCTTGCCTCAAAAGACAAATTGGCGGCACATTTACGGTGTTGCTGTTCTTGCTGGTATAGGCTTTACGATGAGCTTATTTATTAGCTCATTAGCATTTGAACACTACCACCGAGACTTCACCATACTAAGCAGAATAGGCATTTTAGGGGGTTCCCTTGTCTCGGCTATTTTGGGGTATTTTATTTTGAAAACAAACAGCCTATATCGTGAATATCCGCCTAAAATGAACTTAAGTTAAGCTTACCCAGCCATATAGGTATTTCACTACTAAAGGCAAGTTATGAGTATCGGTTCATCCTTTTTTAACGCCATAGACGCTTCACTTAAATTACTTGATTCTAAGGCTTTTAAAGACTTATATTTTATAGAAAAATATAATCCAAGTCGGCAAGATAGTATTCAAGCCTATCAAGTGCAGAGTACCGTTTTTGACTTGCGCAAAGATTTAGAAGCCTTGCTACGTGAATACCATGATATGATTTATGATTTTGATAATCTCTTAAAAGAAGAAGACGTCAGTAAGAACTTAAAACAACTTAAAGATCTACACCTTAGGATAGAAATATTTTTAGATAACGTTAGAAAAATTATGGAGAAAATAGAAAAAGCGGATCTCCCAAGTCGTGTCAAAAATTCTCTTAATGAGACATTTAATGAACCCAAACAAGCAGCTCATAAAGCTTTAAGAGATTACTATAATTCATGTAGCAAAATCTATAATACCCTCAATTTACCGCAAACCCTTTCACGTTTAGAAGAAGATTTTAAACACTTTCAAACTTCTCAACAAAAACTTTCTAAAACTGAGAAAAAAAACAAAAATCCTATCTCTGCTTATCAATTGCATAAAAACCAAGATCCTACCAAAATAGATATTGAAAAATTCGAGCAAGCTTACCCTAAATTAAAAGAAGACGAAACAAAAAAGAAAGATACTTACTTCCAAAAAGAAAAGAAATATGACAGAAAATTGCTCGTTGGGCTACTCGGATTTTTAGTTGTTACATTACCTGTTGTTATACCCTTGTTTATTTATTATGCCCATAAATCAACAAACTATAATAAAAACAAACGAATTCATGAAAAAAGATTATTTAATCTTGAACAAGTAAAAAAGGATATTGATTCCATTAAACAAACTTCCATCGATTTGAATAAAAACCAAGACGCATCAAAAATAAATGAAGAATTTATACAAGAAATAATCGCACCTAAAGTAACTGATTTAAAGGAAGCTGTAAATGTGCTAGGAAAGAAATTAGAAATAGATCTTCAGGAAAGATCTAAACATAGTTTTGGGGCTAGATTTCCTAGGTGAGTTCTAAGACTAATGATAATACAGCTATCCTTTAATTATTAGATCTTGCATTTAGCTTTTATAAGGGCTCATCGTTAAACGTCTGAATTCTTCTACAAGTAAAGGTACATTCCCTTTTTCATCAGCCACTAAAGGTATTTTCCTAAGTGAAGAATTAGAAAAATTGTAAAAAACCCCTATTTCCTCTTGAATTGGTTCAGCCACTGCCGAAGGGATTTCTCCTAAACTTGCATAGGTTGCAGCATCGCCCGTTAATTTCATGTTAGGATTCTCAATGACCGTTTTAGTATGTTTTTTAAGATCACTTAAAAAACGATCTGCAAATTTACTATCTTGTAGATGATGCGCCGTCAAAGTGAAATGAACAAATGGCCGCTGCGGCATGCCGTCTAGACGACCTATATTAATAAAATACCAACCCTCTTTCTCGCTCATTAAACCAGAAACTAAATGAATATTTAAATGCGCATGACTATCATCAAATGCAAAGGCAAAAGTTGTTAAATCGGGCGACCCCCATATTTGTAAACCTTCTATTTTCTTTATACCTTCAATGATTGTATTTGTTAATGAAAACAAGTCTTTGGTGATTTGCACAAAGCCTTTTTTACCAATGCGAAGCAGTATTCCCCATACCGTCAAAACTAATTCACCACTGCGGCTACCCGCCATATTAACTGTCACGTAAGACCCAACTGAAGAATTGAGTGCAACAAAACCTTGTCGTTTAAATGCCCATAATCTAAACATGATAATTGATGTGCCCTTAGGGCACATGAAAAATTTATGAGCATCAACAGAATAACTTGTTATGCCAGCCACTCTAAAATCGCATACTGGGATCTTAACGCCGGCTGCTTCAGCAAAAGGGGTGACGCCGCCGATGCATCCATCAACGTGTAAACCAATTCCACGCCTTTGAGCAATATCCCCGAATGCACTAACATCATCCAAAGATCCTGTGGGAAAATTTGAAGCAGATATCGCAAAACAAATGGTGTTTTTATCGATAGCCTTTTCCATCGCTTGAATATCTGCTCTGCCAGTAACATAAACCGGCACTTTAATTAAATTTAATTTAAATTTCTCACAGGCTTTTTCAAAACAAGGATGTATTGAAGAAGGCGCTATCACATTAGGTTGTTCTTTAATATTAAGCTCTTCAGCCAATTTACTATAAGCACCCATTGCTTCAAATACACTATAACTGCCACCGGGTGTAATATTCCCTCGAATATCTTTTCCATTATATGCCTGGGCAACCATTTCAATGACTTCATTTTCTCGTTGCTTGATTGCGTCCCATGCCGCAGTATGCATGTGATTAGTGTAACAACTCTGCTCTGCTATTTTACCAACAAATTTAGGTAAATTATAAGTTACCTCATAGTAATTTGCGCCAGACATTTTATCGCCTTGCAGTAAAGATTTGCAATCTTCTACAATTTTTTGCATTATCACTTCTTCATGAACACCTTCTTCAGGTATGCATTCATATTCAATTTTTCTATTGTTATGTATTTTCAGTTCGAGTTTTTGAAAAACAGGCTCTAATTTCTTATCTGCTTCCTTTCGAAGGTAGGGGCCTAGAAAGGGAATTCGAAACATACTTTGATATATTCTACGTTTAAGATTTAATAATTCTCTTGGGGTTAAACGACGAAACTTAGCATATAATAAGGGTACCAATAAAGCGCCATATGCCGCTAAAATAATTTGCATCGGGGAATATTTTTTTAGCGATTCGTTCACTTTTTTGCTAGCGCCATTTAACATATTACTTCCTTATACTCTTTCCACTTTGCTTTTAGACGATGAAGTTCATTATAATCAAAAATTGATAAAATACATCGCCTGAATACCAAAATAAACGCATCAACTTGCCAAAACTCATAGAAGCATTATTAGAGACATCTATCTTAAGCGAGATATATTTAATCACATATATCGAGGCAATCATTACAATGAAAGCAAATACACACCGACAAAAGTAGACACAACGCCAAATTCTGTTCATGCTTATAGCGTTACTTATTTTGATTTAGCGTCCTTGTTTGGCAATTTGACATATGCAATATAGCAAACTAATTACCTCTTATCTGTTGCTTATTTTTTCAAAAGCAATCTTAGCACTAACTGTTAATTTAACAGAGACTAGTCCTGCTTCCGGGAACGTATTAAATAAAGACGAACCGATTTATATCCGTATTACATATAATTCAGATTTGCCATTGCGCTTTCAAGCCATCGGCTTATTACAAGGTAATATCATTGAAAACCACGGGCGATTTAACCCTTCTCCAGTCTACCCTGCAGGAGAAGGAGAAGCGATTGCTTGGGTAGCATACCACCAGACAACACGCATCGATGCAATACGCGTCAAAATTAGCAATGAAGATTGGCAACTTATTGAAGCAAAAGATCTGCCATTTTCTGCACAATGGTTACAAAATTCAACAAAGCCAGAAAACCCAGTACCAACTTGGGCTTTGCGTTTAAATAATGAACAACAATCCACAGTGGAAACACCCTCAAATAATATGGCAACGATGTATTTATCGAGGATGATTTTTTTAATGGCCATAGGATATTGGATTTTACAAGTTTATACTTTGCGAAAATATCAATCTGGTTGGCGAAAAGCTGTTGCTATTCCGCTTTATATATCCATTCCGCTATGTATTTTTGCTTTATTTGCATTATTCGCTGGCTCTAATTTATGGCCTTTAATGATACTTTTTATTTCTCCCTTTCTTTTTATTTATCTTGTCCTTGTTATGGCGATAAAACGGTTTTGCAAATCCAACAGACAAGATTAAATCGCAGTTGCCAACAAATTTTCACAGCAAGACAACATGGCTAGGGCTATTCCAGAAATAATTTTATCTAAAGATGCGCTTAAGTAAATCAGGTGATATACTCTTCCCAGTTTAAATTTAGGCTTAAAGCCTGCGCTTACTCACCCCAGTCATATTTTTCAACAACGTTGCAGCTCTGGATACCTGAATGACGGGCACTTTATATCAAAATTTTCAGATATCATCAAACAACACTCTGGCGTAGCTGTTATAGCATCAAATGGCATCTTTAAAAAACTATCTGGCGAAAACTGCAGAATAACTTTTGAAAATTTATGCACAATCGCGTTCAAAACCAATTCAAAATCACAGATCTTTGTAGTAATAATATCTTTTATATATAACACATCATTTATAATCTGATAAATAAGTAACCCATCAATTGCCTCAATATAATAAATAGGCAAATGTAATACGTTGAGCGTTGTTACTGTCGTTTCTTTTATAATGCCAAAGCAGTTTGAAATTGGGATCCGATTAAAACATAAGCTGTGCATTAAACGTAAATCATCAGGATTAGCTAAAGAAATTTCTCTTATTTTGCTTTTTTTACCGGTTTGTTCTTTAGATGAAAAATGATAAACAAAATCATACTCAGCCAATACCCTAAAGCCAAATTTTTCATAAAGATACGGTTGATCGGTAAATAAAAAGGAAAAATCATATTTTTCCTGAGTAAACTTTAGCGCTTGCGTCATTAACTCTTTAAAATATCCTTTCTTTCTAAATTCCTTTTTCGTACAAATTCCATGCATTGCTGCTGCTTGAAAAGATTTTCCCTGGATAATAAAACTAAAAGGCAGTAACCCAAGATGTGCAATAATTTCTTGTTCTTGGCGTATAATAAATGGTATTGAGCTTTTATCCCAAAAAGCGTTATACGTTCTGCCTTCATCTGCCATCGCTTTGACGCCAGGAAAACAAGCATCAAGCAGTGTCATACATTGTTCATATAATGTTGAATCTAAAGCATAATCCGCAATCATTCTAACTCCAATCTCTAAAAAGCCATTCATCTAATTTATGTTGAGAAGCTAATACACTATAGCCCTTTAGAATATCCTTGCTAATAGGTTTGCTATCTTCTGAATAATACAGATTAGCAATTTTACTTCACTAACAAAAGTCAAAGGAAGCTTTCGTGTTAAAAAGTTTATTAACTGTCATGCACAGCACATAAAAAAATGTTAAAGTTCTTGCCTTTAAAAGGAATTTAAGCCACTTTAGGACGTTAACACTCTCAAATGAACCGACTTTCTTTAATCTTTATTTTTTTATTGGTATCAACGAACGTACTCAGCGCTGATCGTACTGTTAATCTTGTGGTGAGCTATAAAAATGTAGCGTTTACCGGAAAATGCATTCAAGCTATCGCGGTTAATAACCAAATTCCTGCGCCAACGTTGCATTTTCAAGAAGGTGACAATGTCACCATTAATGTCCATAACCAATTAAATGAAGAAACAGCAATTCATTGGCATGGCATTATCATACCCTGGCAAATGGATGGCGTAGCAGGCATTACCCAACGAGGAATAAAACCTGGCCATATTTTTCAATATAAATTCACTATCAAACAGTCAGGGACATATTGGTACCACGCTCATGCAGGGCTTCAAGAACAACAAGGTTTATATGGTGCATTTATTATCGATCCCATTCAACAACCGTCTTATCATTACACTAAAGACTTTGTCATTGTTTTATCAGATTGGAGTAATACGCATCCTAATCAAATACTAGCAAATTTGAAAAAGGAAGGAGACTATTATTCTCCACGTTTTCCAATGCAGCCATCCTTAATTCGTTTCTTACAAAATTATTGTAAAGCAAATCAAACTGAACGTAAGTTAATCATCGATGACTACAAAATGATGCAACAAATGCGCATGAGCATCTATGATATCAATGATGTTGCCTATGATGCTCTTTTATTAAATGGCCATCCTAAATCAAATCCTTGGCTTGGGCATGTTAAGGCAGGTGATATTGTCAGATTAAGATTTATCGGTGCAGGTGGTAATAGTGTTTTTCATGTCAAACTTCCCAATACCGAATTCGAAATGATCCACGTTCAAGGTAATGATATTAAACCTTATACACTTAAAGATTTTACTATTGCGCCTGGTGAAACCTATGATATCTTAGTAAAAATTAAAGATAACGAACCTCAAATTATTTACGTTGAATCTACCGATCAAGTTGCTGCTGTTTATGGGGCGTTAGTTACCTCTAAACATCCATTAGTAAATTATAACCAAATATCTCCTTTTCCTGAGCCTCTTCCTGTTACAAGAGAAATGATGTTGTATGGGATGGGGCATCATGGCGGTATGAATCATAAAGCCAATCACGGCTCGATGAGCCATGAAAGTATGGAACATCACGGCGGTATGAATCATGAAACCAATCACGGTTCAATGAGCCATGAAAGCATGGGACATCATAGCAATACGAATCATAAAGCGAATCACAGTTCAATGAGCCATGAAAGCATGGGACATCAATCGATGAATCACTCAAAAATGGATCACAAAGCAACAAAAGAAAATAGCGATACCGGCTCCCAAATTGCCAAAACAAAATATAAAAATTTAAAAGCAGCTCAAATAACAAATGATCCTGACAAACCAATCTATAAAACGATTAACATGGAATTAAATGGTTGGATGGATAGATTTATCTGGTTCATTAATGGCGTACCTGAACATGATGCAAATCCTATCGTTTTAGAGCCAAATAAACGTTACAGAATTGTTTTTAAAAATACTTCGATGATGCATCATCCCATGCACATTCATGGACACTGGTTTATTGTACGCAAGGAGCTTGGTGCCTATGATCCATTATTACATACAATTGATATGCCCCCGGGTGCTACTATCATTGCAGATATCGATACTGATGCAAGTGGGCAGTGGCTTTTTCACTGCCATTTTCTTTACCACATGATGTCCGGCATGGCTCGTGTATTCCAATATTCTAGTCTCATTGAGATTACAAAAGGTAAAGCCTTAGCTCAAGATATTGTTGAAACAACACAATATAACAATCGTCCTATTGTAAAAGTCGATGCTTTAAAGCCCATCGACATTTCTCTTGTTAAACACCCCATGGCACATCCCAAAATTCCTTATTTTTCAAATAATTTAGAAATAGGCGCTGATTTTTTTAATAATATCCAACGCATGACATTTAAAGGATTATACGGTTTTGATTACAATAAAATAGAATTATTTATGAACGATGCTGAAATTAACAAAGGAACAACTGAAAATGCTGATTTAGATATCTTTTTTTGGCACCTTATTTCCGAATTTTGGGCAGTAAAAGGCGGCATTAATTATTATTATCGCCCCTCACTGACGCCTTATATTCAACCAGGCATTGGTCTTGAAGGCATGATGCCTTATTTTATAGAAACAGATTTCAGAGGCTATTATCACAAAGGCAGTTTTAAATTAGATGTTGAATTTGAAAGGGATCTTCAAATTACGAACAACTTTTTTATTAGAGCAGGTATTCGCAGTATTTTAGCAACTAAAACTGTTATTGAAGATGAAATTGGCAGCGGATTGAACCAAATGCGATACATCCTAGCCCCCTTTTATCGCCTTAAACCAGGTTTGAATATAATCGTAGAATATGAATATGAACGAGAGCATGGCGCTTTAAAAAATATACGACTAGCTGAAAACGAATCAATCCTGCAAAATACGGTCACATTTGGTGTTGGATTATTATTTTGATTAGTTTTTTTAAGGGTTTTTTAATCTAATCTCAATCCGTTCCTTTTTACTGCCAATATTAGCTCTTTTAAGGGTAATATAGCCAACTTCAAGGGTAGATTTTACATGCGTGCCACCACAAGGCACTTTAGAAAGCCCCTCAATCTCCCAAAAACGTCGTTGCGTCTGCACATCAGAAAATCCCGTTACAATGGTCAAATTCTGTTTAATTATTTCGTTATATTGAAGTAATATTTCTTCGAAAATATGTGAAATATTTTTATCATAATCAAAATCTATTCTCGCCTTGGTTTGTGCAATATGTGCACCAATTTTTTTAATTTCGAGTTTTCTTTTTACCAATTCAAGAATGAGTTCAGCAGCAAAATGTAATCGCATGAGTTTATATCGACGCACCCAATCAATTTCCATCAAAACTTCATCACCTACAGTCAAGCCATGGCCTGGTGCTAACGTATAGTAAATCAAGTTTCCCACTTTTTCAGAGTCAATAACAGGGATCCCATTGATGGTTGCTTTATCACTTTCTTGTCCGCCAGAAAATGAATAAGCAATCGTTGCTTTGAATAAAGCACGATCACCACTCACTTCAACTACTTGCGTTTTTAAGCTTGTACTGTAAGGATCATCCCAAAATATTTTTTGCATATGTCATTATCTCTATTTAACTGAAACAATGCTTCCTTGAATGAGTTTTTGTATTTCATTAGAGCTCACGCTAAAAACCGTATAAGGCGTTCCTGCTGCAGCCCATAGCACTTCAAAATCAAATAAATCTTGATCGATAAAAATTGTTTTAATTTTATCATTGTCTAAAGGGGGGATCCCTCCTATGGCAAAACTGGTGATTTCACGCGTAAAATCAGCATCGGCTTTAACAATCTTTTCACCAACTAAAGTTTCTATTTTTTGTTCATTCACTCGATTTTTGCCACTGACTAAAATTAAAATGGGTTGATTTGTCTCGCATGTTCTAAAAAGTAGCGATTTGATAATTTGAGCGATCTTGCAACCAATCGCTGCAGCCGCCTCATTTGCCGTTCTTGTACTTTGACTAAATTCTATAATTTCGAATTTAAGCCCTTTTTTTTGCAGTGCATCTTGAACTCGCGCCATGGGGGCTTTTAATATTGTTGGTTGGTCCATATTTTTGTCTTCTCGTTTTGTGCGTTATAGCGCATAATAGGTATATTAGCAGCGTACGTTATAACGCACAACTTTTTTTAGATAGCAGGTATTTCGTGAAGGATATTAATAATCACATATCAAGAACTCTAAAATCATTGCGCCAAACACGCCACTGGAGCCTTGATAAAGCGGCAGAAAAAACCGGCGTAAGTAAAGCCATGTTAGGGCAAATTGAACGTGGTGAATCAAGCCCTACCATTGCGACGCTTTGGAAAATCGCCTCTGGCTTTCAAACTTCTTTTTCTTCTTTTATTGAAGAAATTCACCCTCATATTAACGAACCTATTCATCGTTCAGGCACAGCTCATCAATTTCATCCTAACGACAATAAAATTCGAGTGATGCCGCTATTTCCCTTTGATAAACAATTAAATTTTGAGCTATTTGTCATCGAATTATTACCAGGCTGCGAGCATTTGTCATTGCCTCATGAAGTAGGCACTATCGAGCATGTGATTGTTATCCAAGGAAAAATAGAAATTTTTGCCAATAAGCTTTGGCACGCGCTAAGCAAAGGAGAAGGGTTTCGATTCAAAGCAAATCAACCGCATGGTTATCGAAATCTAACCAAAAGAACGGCTTGTATTCATGATATTATCCATTATCCCAAAAAACGTCTAACATCAAGGATAAAATAACGACCTAACTCTCTGTATTCAACTTTTTGCTGCTTGGTCTTTAGCCAAGCAGCAATACAAGTTAAAATCGAATTCCACAACGTTTAGCAGGAGGCTGATCTCTATCTAACGAAATATCATCGGTCAATAAATCAATATATCTTTCATGGTAGCTTGTGAGAAACTGTTGAGTCTCCTTAAAATTTTTAAACGTCCGTATTTTATTAACACAGGACATAAATTGATTTGTTCGCATTAAAGGAAATCGCGCTAAGCTATCAAGAATTAAACCAGCGATAGTGAAGTTCCCTTTGATTAAAGCAAGCTCAAGAATTGAATCCCCATTTGTAGGCGTATAACCGCTCTTAGGATCTCTGAGGCATTCCCCCAATAAACAAGAATTGTGTTCCATACTCTTAAGGATGCGCTCGACGCTTACTTCATTGTTATTCTCAATTGCATTTCGAAGCAATTTCTTTGAATCTACAACATTAGGGCCAGGACAGCTCATATTTACCTCTAGTCAAATATTTATAGCAAAATTATAAACTACAAGCTAATAATTCACTACAACAAATAGACGTTCGCTAGATTTGGGCAGATTAATAGCATCCGATTAATTTAGTTCTCCTGTGGCACTTGTATGGATTAAAGAAAATTTGTCTCAATCTGAACTTGCTGAATTAATAGATGTTTCTCAGCCTATGCTTAAAAATAGCAAAAAAGCCTCTCTCAAAATGCTTTCTAAGGTGATAGACTAAAAACTTTCATTTGCCGCATGAAATGGCTTTCTATGCCTTTAATTAGAGCCATCGTTTAAGTTAAACAGCTCATCTGTAGAAATTGATCTCTCCTTCAACCCATGGTAACTTAGTCTCTACGCTTTAATAGGTATGTCAGTAATGCAAGTTTATATTCCATACACCACCATCTTCAGGTCCTTCCAACATGAGGGCTTTGTCAAGGTCAATGTGCCCAGCTGGGCCTAATCTACTCTCCAAAAAAATTCATCACCTCTTTTACTCATCACAAGTAAGGCGCGACCTATGAAATACTCGCTTACAACACTGATATTTGGCTTTGCTGTCTTTAAAATGTTTTTTGGCTCTGGCAATCTTATTTTCCCACTTGAACTTGGGCAAAATTCTGCTGATCAATGG
The DNA here is from genome assembly GCA_018242045.1 of Pseudomonadota bacterium. GTDB lineage: Bacteria > Pseudomonadota > Gammaproteobacteria > Berkiellales > Berkiellaceae > Berkiella. The sequence continues at coordinate 107,137 of JAFECR010000003.1, forward strand.
GTATTTGGTTTTCTTGGCTTGCTTTGCACGGGGATCTTACTGCCTTTCTTAGGTTTATTCGTAATTAAGCTCCATCGTGGCAGTTATGAAGATTTTTTTGGACAAGCTGGTAAGGGAGCAAGAATTGCATTGCCACTTTTTACTTTGTCCTTACTTGGCGCTTTTGGGGTTGTTCCTCGTTGTATCACAGTGGCACATGGCGGCGTATCCACACTATTGCCTCACTTATCCTTAAGCTGGTTTAGCTTAGCTTTCTGCGCTGTTTGCTTTGTCATTTGTTTAAGAGATCGTTGGATCATCAATTTTTTGGGTAAATGGATTGGCCCACTTTTATTAAGCTGTTTGCTTTTGTTATTTGGATTAGGGATCTATTATGCTCCTGCCCTCGATACAACATCTTTATTACCCAAAGAAGCGTTTTCTGATGGTTTCTATCGTGGTTATCAAACAATGGATTTATTTGCTGCCTTTTTCTTTTCTTCTTTAATGTTTAAGCAAATTCAAGAAAAAATGGGCACTGAGGTTGATAATATAACACTGATAAAAGCCGCCTTAAAACCAAGCATTATTGGCGCAAGTCTGCTGGCACTCATCTATTTTGGATTTGCCTACTTGGGCGCGCACTACCATGCTTTATCTCTTGGATCTCCTGAACTAATTCTACCCACCATTGCTACCCATCTTATGGGTGACAAAGCGGCCTTTATCATTGGTGTTATTATGATATTTTCCTGCTTAACAACAGCGGTGGCGCTTAACAACATCTATGCACGCTACTTATGCTCTTTATTTAAAATCCCCAATCATTTTCATTGGATGTTACTGGCAACCACCGTTGTTTCTTTCTTAGTGTCATTATTCGATTTCAAGGGCATTGCCGGCTTTTTATCTCCAATTTTAGATATCTCTTATCCCAGTTTAATTTTGTTAACCTTTTTAAGTTTATTTACCAAAGGTTATCAGAAACTCAAAATCACGGGATTTTACGGATTATTATTGTTTATGATAGGGTATAGCTGCATTTAAGGCTCGGGCTAGCGTACGCGCTAGCCTAAAAGAAAAGAAAACATAGTCATACACTACTAAAACCATACATTGCGTCATAGTGCAGAACATGCTAAATTAATCAAGCTAATCAACCCAGTGTGTGAATGAACAATGAAAATAGATATTGCAATACTAGATAAGAAAAAAATTGATATCACATTTTTACAAGAAGATATAGATAAAATCAACGAAGACGATGAAAGCTTTCTTAAAGCTGTAAAAGAGTTGCTGGCTAAAGACATTCACTCGATCACGCTAAACAATCTTCAATTTGTAAACTTTGAAAAATTGATGAGTGCATTAAAAGACTTCAAATTTCATTCCTTACATATTATTTCTGATTCTTTCAATGATGATGCAGCACTAGCGCTGGGAAACAATCTAACTAAACCAAAAAATTTTGTAGAACTTCGAATTTGTATTAAAAAGCATGGTTCTAGGCAAGCAACCGAATCTTCTGTCTTAACCCCTCCTCAAAAAGACGCAATTACTGCTTTAGGTGCACAAATTTTGGGACAAGGGGTCAAGAAAGCAAACCTGCAATCGCTGATCTTACAATCTTGTTTGAAAGGTGGGTTGCCAACAGCAATTGCGTTAGTGAAAGAATTAGAAGGTGATCTTAATTTATTAACGCTAAATTTGTCAAACAATGCACTTTTCCTTAAGAAAATCATTATAGAAAATCCAGATGATAGTTTAAGCACACACTATTCTGATAATGATATTCAAGACATCGTTAACTTTAGCAATGCGATTGCCAATACTCAAATTGAGGATCTTAATCTTGACGAAAATGCTATGATTTGTTCAGACGTGCCACATTTTACAGAAAAATTGGCTTTCGCTACATTGAAAACACTTAGATTAAATTATAATTTTATTGGAAATCGTGGTTTTAAAATGCTGATAAGCGCATGCAACACGCTTGATCTTACTAAGCTTGAACTTTCTAGCAATAGAATATCGAGCATCAAAGAAGCTCCTTTTCATCAGAGTCAACTGCAGTATATAAATATTGAAGACAATTTTTTGGATGACAATGAGTATGCAAATTTCTTATGTGTGATCCCACATACCTCTTTGTGTGATATTGACACTTCTACCTATGGGATGTGGCCTATTACAAATTATATATATTTTAAATCAGCACTTCAAGTAAATGCAAAAAAAGTGGAAGCAGAATTTATTCACTTTAACAAATCAGTCTTAGAATTTTATTTATGTGCCAACGACATAGCATACCCGCTTGATTTGACTTTAACCATAGCAAAAACGTATATCAATGCTTTTAATCCAGCTAAAAATAGAGCACTACAAAATAAAGGACAACTAAATAACGATAAAAATACAGATGAGCTCTCGTTCAAGAGCTTATTCCAGTTCATGAAGCTTTAAACGGTGTCAGATCTAATCAAACAGGAGTTCCATCATTGCTGTAAAGGTTACATAATTCGTTGATAAAATATATTAACGAATATGGAGCCTTTACAGCAATGACGGACTTGAAACTCCTAATTTTAA
>JAFECR010000003.1:109715-122473 GCA_018242045.1 Pseudomonadota bacterium
AAAGTGGATCGAGTATATATACTCTTTCCACTTTGCTTTTAGGCGTTGTTGGCTGCGCTCACTCACCCCAGTCATGCACTCAATGTACACTCCTGGGGATTCGTTCTCTTGCCGCCTAGCCTAAAATCAAAATGGCGTGAGTATATTTGTCATATAGGGGGTCCAGATTAATTTCCCAAATTCAGGCCTGCCTCTTTAAGATCAAAGCGATCAGCGTTCATGACTTTAGTCCAAGCTGCGACAAAATCTGTCACTAATTTTTTTTGACCATCAACGCAACCATAAACTTCGGCAACCGCTCGCAGCTCAGCGTTAGAGCCCAGTATGAGATCAACCCGTGTTCCGGTCCATTTCAATTTACCACTTTTACGATCATATCCTTCAAAAACATTTTCATCTGAGGTCGGCTTCCATTGTGTATTCATATCTAATAAGTTCACAAAGAAATCATTGCTCAGTACTTGTGGACGTGTGGTGAAAACACCATGGGTTGATTTGTCATAGTTGGCTCCCAAAACCCGCATGCCGCCAATCAGCGCTGTCATTTCCGGTACAGTCAAATTCAATTGTTGTGCTTTATCGATAAGCAATACTTCTGCTTTTGGCTGTTTTACCTTGATGTAATTACGAAATCCATCTGCAACTGGTTCAAGATATGAAAAAGACTCAACATCAGTTTGTTCCTGCAATGCATCTGTGCGACCAGGTATAAATGGTACTGTCACCGTTATACCGCCCTTTTTAGCTGCTTCTTCTATCGCTGCTGAACCAGCAAGCACAATCAAATCAGCCAAAGACACTTTTTTTGCATCACTTGCAGTGGCATTGTACGCATTTCTAATACCATCAAGAACTTGGAGAATCTTGTTCAGCTGCGTTGGTTGATTTACCTCCCAATCTTTCTGCGGATTCAATCGAATACGCGCACCATTGGCGCCGCCGCGTTTATCTGAGCCGCGAAAAGTTCCAGCTGAAGCCCATGCAGTTGAGACTAATTCAGAAATAGAAAGCCCTGAAGCCAGAATTTTGACTTTGAGATCCGCAATGTCTTTTGCATCAATCAAAGGATGATTTGCTTTAGGGAGTGGATCTTGCCAAATCAACGCTTCTTGTGGGATCTCAGGCCCTAAATAACGCGCAAGCGGGCCCATATCACGATGTGTCAGTTTAAACCACGCTCGCGCGAAAGCATCAGCAAATTTATCTGGATGCTCATAAAAATCTCTAGAAATTTTCTCATAAATAGGATCAAATCGTAATGCAAGATCTGTTGTCAGCATCGTAGGTACATGACGTTTGTTAGGATCAAATGCATCAGGGATAGTTGCATGATTGCCTTTTGCTTTCCATTGATGCGCACCCGCAGGGCTCTTGCTTAGTTCCCACTCGTTGTTAAACAAGTTTTCGAAAAAATGGTGGCTCCACTTTGTCGGTGTCTGCGACCATGTAACTTCTGGACCACCAGTAATAGTATCCTTACCCATGCCAGAAGCATATTTACTTATCCACCCCAACCCTTGTGCCTCAATCGGCGCCGCTTCAGGCTCTGGCCCGATGAGTTTGGGATCACCTGCGCCATGCGTTTTGCCAAAGGAATGACCACCAGCAATAAGGGCAACGGTTTCTTCATCATTCATTGCCATTCGTGCGAAAGTCTCACGAATATCTTTTGCCGCGGCTACGGGATCTGGTTTGCCATTTGGTCCTTCTGGATTTACATAAATCAATCCCATTTGTACAGCAGCAAGAGGCTTGTCAAGTTCACGTTCACCTTTATAACGCTTATCATCAAGCCATACATCCTCATTCCCCCAGTTAACAGTTTCATCAGGCACCCAAGCATCGGGGCGACCGCCACCAAAACCAAATGTTTTAAATCCCATAGACTCAAGTGCAACGTTACCCGCAAGAACTATCAGATCAGCCCAAGAAATTTTTTGACCATATTTTTGTTTAACAGGCCATAGAAGTCGACGTGCTTTATCAAGGTTTGCATTATCCGGCCAAGAATTAAGAGGCGCAAAACGTTGCTGCCCTGCCCCGGCACCACCTCGACCATCGCCAACACGGTACGTACCAGCACTGTGCCACGCCATACGAATGAAAAGCCCGCCGTAGTGACCAAAATCTGCTGGCCACCAATCTTGACTGTCTGTCATCAAGGCGAAAAGATCTTTTTTTAGATTTTGAAAGTCCAGGGTTTTAAAGGCTTGCGCATAGTTAAATGTATTACCCATAGGGTCTGATAGTGAAGAATCTTGTCTAAGCACTCTCAAATTCAGTTGATCAGGCCACCAATCACGATTCGATCTCATTCTAGTCTCAGTTTTTTCGTGTGCGATTGGGCACTTCTTTTCCTCAGTCATAATCTTGCTCCATCCTTAAGCATCAACCAACAAGCAAACTCTAATTTATATTTTTTTCATACTTTATGCCATATCAACCTGATCATAATCAGGGCTTATTTAAAAGCACCCCATCAGTATAACAGGCGCTTTAGTTCCATTTTTAATTTTTATGGGTATTTCGCTCGGTCAACAAAATGTTTAATCGTTTCTTGTTGATGCAAAGATAAAAATGGAATTTGATCTAATGCCAATGATATGACCTACCTTTATCTAAAGTTATTGTTAAATCCGTTACCCACATGTTTTCGATTTTCATTTAAAAAAATTTAGTTATGAATAACGATGTACTGAATTCCAAAGCATTGATTGAATATACAAACAAACTATAAGTAAATCAAGGATGTAGGACATTCAAATAACTAGCAATACGAATCCACGGGACCGAATCCACGGGACCGAATCCACGGGACCGAATCCACGGGACCGAATCCACGGGACCGAATCCACGGGACAGGCATGTTTACGAATCCACGGCGAATCCACGGGACAGGCATGTTTAAACGAATCCACGGGACACGAATCCACGGGACCGAATCCACGGGACAGGCATGTTTAAAAGATATTTAATTCGTGAAACACAACTGTAAATTATGCACTAATGCTTGCTGTATTTCTTGAATTTTAAATTTTATTCTGTAACAATATTCAAAAAAACATTACTATTTATCTCATATATTATATTTTACTCATGTACTTATAGTGAAATTATGACGTCAGCACGTTCAACAAAAATAGATCTCAATGCAACACCTTTTTACCACTGCATTTCACGCTGTGTTCGTCGTTCTTATTTATGCGGCATTGATAGTGAAACAGGCAAAGATTATTCACATCGCAAAAAAATGATATTGCTCAAAATGAAGCAATTAACAGAAATATTTGCTATTCGCATTTGTTCATACGCTATCATGAGTAATCATTACCATTTAGTGTTATTTGTAAATGAAAATTTGGCAAAAAGTTGGTCTGAGATAGATATAAAGTCTCGTTGGGCGATGCTTTATCCTAAAAATGCAAGAAAACATGAACATCATAATGATGTTTTAGCAAAGAAAAAAATTAGCGAATGGCGAAAACGACTCACTGATATCAGTTGGTTTATGAAATGTTTAAATGAAACAATGGCTCGGCGCTGCAATAAAGAAGATGATTGTAAAGGCCATTTTTGGGAAGCACGCTTTAATTCACAAGCATTATTAGATGAAACTGCTGTTCTTGCAACCATGGCTTATGTTGATTTAAATCCTATTCGAGCTAAAATCGCATTGACGCCTGAAACATCAGAATTTACCTCCATTTTTGAACGCATTAAAGCTTTTACAAATGCAAAATCAGAAACAATTGATAAAACTGATATCAAGCAACAGTCAAGCTTCTTAGTTCCATTTGCCGATAATATCAAAAGCAATGAACTTGTCCTTCCCACTATAGACTTTAAATTCACTGACTATTTAACTTTGGTTGATGAAACAGGGCGCTTACTCCGCGAAGATAAGCGTGGAACTATACCTAATTCATTACCTCCTATTTTGCAACGTCTCAAACTATCTACCAATGGTTGGCTAGGTATGGCACAGAATTTTGAACACTGGTTTTCCTATGGTATAGGTAACGTAAGCGCTCTGAGTGAATTCAGATCTCTATACCGAAAAAACAATCCTAAAGGGCTTAATTCTGCAAAACAACTATATATTCAAGTTGCTTGAAAGCATTTATGAATTAACTGATAGTAGATATAGAGAATGTGTCAGATTTGTTTTAGATTTTTATAGTTAAATAACTCTATTATTTATTTAAAGTCCTTTTTGATACAGCAAAATATTATTTTTCGATCCCAATTAACATTGTCACTTGTCTGTTATTCAGTTCTCGTTTGCTTTGTTCTATTCTGTTGATCTAATGCTTTGCCTGTTATCTCTCTTGTTGCCTGTCCATTATCTCTTTTGCCTGTTATCTCTCTTGTTGCCTGTCCATTATCTCTTGTGTTCATTGCCTCCCTTGCCTGTCCTTTGTCTCTCTTTGTCTCTGTCTAAAACATATCATTGGGATCTATAATAGATACCACCATTTCTGACGATTTTTGGATCTGTTCCAAAGGAGTAACATCTTTGTCTTGTAGCATCGCATCAACTTGTTCCAAAATATGATTAGGTATTTTGGTATCAAGCTGCATCTCTTTATCTTTGCACAAATTTATTAATTCTAATAAATTCTTAGCTTCTTTGATTCTCTTAACACTGGTATCTATCCAAAAATTAAAACTCGGCAACATTTTATTATTATTTTCCTTACTGCCAACACTTTCAAGCAATGCATTTCTTAAGCTATCTAGGATCCGAATTTCCAGTAAACAGTCAATTTGTTTAAACTTTATATTTTTTAACATTTGAATATTCATAAGGTTAATAGGAGCTCCTTTTTCGAGGAGTTTTAAAATAATATCGAAATTATATGATTCAATAGCAATAGATAATAAATCTTTACTAAAAGGACTAGCATTATTGACATCAGCACCCTTGTTAATTAAGCACAAAGCTAATTGACCAAAGCTAGGATGTTGAGATGTTTTTTTAATTGCCTGATGTAAAGCTGAATATCCAAAACATGATTTTGCATTAACATCAACGTTATAGTCTAATAATTTAATTGCTATCTCAGCTGTCTGATGATGCTCTATAGCGATATGCAAAATTTGCTCATTCATCAATGGTCCTAATGGCCCTGTGATACTGATATCAGCGCCATGTTCAATAAGAAAACACATCAATTTGATATCACCCTCTTTAACAACGAGAGTTAAAGCAGATTCGCCATTTTTTTGTTTTTGATCTATTTTCGCCCCACAATTAACTAGCATATCGATAATATTTTTCAATCGCATTTTTACAGCACATGTCAATGGTGTTTCACCTTCCAAATTTTTTAAGTTAATATCCGCTCCTTGTTTAATTAAATTCAGACCGGCTTCTTCGTTACCTTTTTGGATAGCACTAAGTAAGGGCGTTGCACCCTTGTGATCAACGATATTAAAACAAGATAGATTCTCTAATTTTTTGTGAACAACAAAGTTCTCTATCTGTTTGATTAACAGAATTATTTCAGATACTCGACCATTTTTTTCTGCTTGCACAGTTAACCAATCCAACAAATCCTGGCGATTTTCCAGTAATGCCCAATTAATTGCATTCACAAGATTATTATTTTGCTCTAAAGGTTCTCTACTCTGTAATAAGGGTTGATACCAATTTTGAATTTCCTTGTTATGATCTTTTTCATCAAAAGTATAGAAAGGATATTTCTTATCACAAATGACTCTTTGCTCTCGTGAATCACAATAATTTTTATCATTATAATCTACAAAGTACTCATTAACATTAAAAATGGATTTAACACCAACTTCATTTGATATTCCAGAGGTTGCACCACAACCAACTTTGTGGGTGTAACCTAGTTCCACTAAAATTTTGCCTAAATATTCAAAAAAAGACTTGCTTGGCTGTTTGATCCGATTCGGTGGTTCGATAGAATCAAATATAATTGCATCGTTTTGACTACGCCAAACCCAACATTGACCAAGCAATTCATCATCAATTGTCGGGGCATTGATATCACCCTTACACACAATATAAAATCCGCCATAAGGGCTTGTTAAACCATGAATAACGCAAGGCTCACCAAGTTCACCTGATAATGATTGACAGCAAGTAGTTAATTTCCCTAAACAGCATGCTCGGGCGGCTTCTAATTCGTCCTCTACTTTAATTTTTTTTAAATAAATCCCGGGATAGCCAATCTCTTTTCCATCAATTGTGATTTCGGGTATTTTTAAAATATCATCAATACGCTTTAGTTTGACAAACTTATTATAGCTATGCTGATTTAAACCATGGTTAATAAAGTAGTCATAACTTAGTTTTTGTAAAGATAATTTTTGCAGAAATGCTTTAAGCGTCGTGAGTGTTAATTGATCATTAAACTCAATTTTGAGTTTAGTTAAATTAACCTGAAGAGAACTCACTGATTTTATTAATTCTTTGTACTCTTTTTTTTGAACTTCAGTTAAACTACTATGATGTCTTTTTAATTTTTTTAATTTGCTGTTTTGTACTGCAATATTTTTCCCAGCTGCACTTATTTCATCAGGTGTTGCTGATTTTGCATTTTGATGATTATTGTAGTTATCTTTTATTATCGTCTCTAATTCGCTTGCTTTTGGCAAAATTTTATCCTTAAAATCAGGATCTTTCTTGTTTTTTATATACAATTTTTCCCAAATGTTTGCATCAAAAATGCCAACGGGTCTAGTACTGACTTCTTTCATCAACATAGCCCAGGACAGCATTACTACTCCAAAATTAGATTATCAAACCCAATCCCAATTATATTTGGGAGGACATTAAAAATGAAGTTTAAGTTGATAAGCGAGCTGAATTTTAGACGTGCTGTAAAATAGACCGTGTAAATAACCCTAAAATAGGGTTTCGAGTTAACCTTTTTCATTAATCTGCTTTATGATAAGCGCTTCCCATTTTTGAATATAGTTTAAGAGTTTCTTCACATCGTGCGTGGACAATGTTTGGATCAACATCGGTTAATAGCATTATAGCTTCATCAATCGTCTTGACTGCAAACACACGAAATTTTTCTTGCTCACAAGCTTTCACAACCTCTGTTTTTAGCATTAAATTCTTAACATTAGCTAAAGGGATGATAACCCCTTGTTCGCCTGTTAAGCCTTGCAATACACAAATATCATAAAAACCCTCAATTTTTTCATTTAATCCACCAACCGACTGGATTTCTCCTAATTGGTTTATAGATCCCGTAACAGCGAAGGATTGTTTAATTGGAATATTTGAAAGAGATGATAAGATGGCACATATTTCAGCAAGTGAAGAACTATCTCCATCTATAGAACCATATGTTTGTTCTAGCACTAGACTTGCCGATAGATAAAAAAACTCCTCTTTAACATATCGACCTTTCAAATAACCTGTCAAAATCAAAACACCTTTAGAATAATTTGAACCACCAAGATGAACTTCTCTGTGGATATCTATCATGGCTTCTTTTCCACAACGGGTTATCGCTGTAATGCGTGTAGGCAAACCAAAACAAAAATTAGAAAGCGTGATTGTCGACAGCCCATTGATTTGCCCTATAACTTCTTTTTGTGTATCAATTAAAATAAATTCTGAAAGTATATCGTCATAATATTCTTTACGTATTTTATCACCACGCTTGATTTTTGATTCAATGGCTTTCTCAACATCTTCTTTATAGACGATAGATTGTTGACGTTTATTTGCCCAATAGCGCGACTCTTCTAACACGCTAACAATGTAGCTTCGATATAATGATATTTTACGTGTATCATTAGCAAGTCGAATACAATATTCAATGAGCGAAGCAATCGCACTGCAGTCAAAGGCTCCAAGCTTTCTGCGTTTTATAATTCTAGCGACATAGGAAACAAATTGCTTTATATTATCATCCGTTCTATCAATCGATGTTTCAAAATCAACAAACACTTGAAATATTTTATTAAAATCATCATCTTCACCAAGTTGATCATAAATATGTTTACCCCCTAATAATATAATTTTATTATTAAGAGGAATAGGTTCGGGCTGTAATTGCGATCCGACAAATTCCTGCGAATGCAAGGGCTCAATGCTGATTTTTTCTGCCAGTAACACACGTATTAAACTATTCCAAGCATGCGTATCTTTATAAAGCTTAGAAATTTCCAACATTAAATAACCACCATTTGATTGATGTAAAGAACCACCTTTGATTAAAGTAAAATTATTCGTTAATGGCCCTCTGCCTTCAACTTGCCCAATTAAATTAGTATAATTGGGGTGCTGCTCAAAAATAATTGGCGCGTGAAGATTTTTATCGTTACTGACAATCACATTTACTTCAAAACGCGTCAGCTCAGTTATTTCTTGTACTCTTGTCTTTTTTCTATCAAAATTTAAAAAATGCTCTGGTGATTCCACGATGCTTTCGCAAACATTTTTTAGATAATTTTGTATTTTTGGTGCCGTATATTTTTCGTTTAGATCTTTTATAAGTGAATTAACCAAGGTGCTATTTAATTCATATTTAATTCTTTTCAGGTCCTGATGTTTTTCCTTATACCATTTAGGCAATTCGTTTTTAATTCGATCTAATTGTGCTTTAATTTTATTTACTTTTAGAGTGAGTGCTTTTCTTTCATTGATAGTTAATTGTTCCAATTCCTTTTTACTCAATTTATTTACAAAATTGACTTCGTATGATTTTTTAGTTCGTAGAATCGTTAAACCATGCTTGTTGGCTTCCATTTCAATTTTATTTAATAATCTATTTTCCTTTCTTATGTATTTATTTTCAACCTTTTCCATTTGAGTACGATATTCTTTACTGTCAAACAAAGCTGGAATTGCATACAAAAGCTCATCAATAAAGTTCTTCATGTCCTGCTTAAAAATATTACCATCACCAGGAGGGAATTCTAATGCAATAGGATGCAAAGGATCTTGAAAATTATTTACATAGCACCAGTCAGAAGGCGGCAATTCTTTATTGGCAATATGGCGCAAGTAGTGGCGAATAAAATAGGTTTTTCCAAAACCTGAAGGTCCACTTGCATACAAGTGGTAAAACTTTAATCTCATTTCAATACCAAATGATAATGCGTCCAAGGCACGTCTTTGCCCAATATATTCAAGAAATTCAGTAATCTCTGTTGTGTTGGCAAAATTTAATTGAGAAGGGTCGCAGTGATACCTTAATAAGGCAGGTTCTATGGCTGTTATTTTCTTCACGCGTAATTAACCAACAGATTTTATTTTAAGTATAGGTTTTTGCAATATTAAGTAGGTTAAATTTTTTATACAGATTGCAAAAAAGCACAGCAGCATATTTCCTATATAATTTGGCGTCTTTAATTCTTAGGCGTTTTTTTGGAGGGAGACAAGAACTATTATTTTCCAGTGATAGCATCTGTCATAGCACCTAAGCCATAGCCAATTCCAGCACCTATACAAGTGCCTGCAACAGCGCCAAGCGTAGTACCACTAGTGATAATAGCAAGAACAGGGAACCCGCTAAAACTGTATCCAACCATCGCTAGCAACTTTAAGGAATGTGTCGAAATCTCTGCACCAATAATCCCACCATGTATTAAACCATAAAATTGGCCGAATTTTTGTAATATTCCGTTAGAATCATTTTCACTACCAGAAACAATACATAATTCATTTTCTAATAAAGTTCTCATATATTTTTCCTTTAGGAATTTTAAAGTAATAAAGATGATTATTGTAATTTAAATAACCTAAAAGGTAAAGACCCAACCCCTTGCATATAGTCATCTATATGAATACAAATGCCGCTCATGCCTAATTTTGACGGTAAAAATAGATTGCGAAAACAGGATCTTTTCCAATACCAATTCTTTCAAATTCAGCTTCATACGCAATTTGCGTTACAATTCAAGGCAGGTTTAAGTAAAAAAATGATTATGAAAAGAAGAACAAATTTATTAGCGACCAATTTAATTAGCTAGATTGCTAATATTATGATGTCTTTAGCTATGATTGCTTTAATCACTCAATTAATGGTGCTCAATTCAAGATAAATGTAAGTTATTTGACTACTAATTAATATGGGAATAGAAAATTCAGCATAAAGAAATTAGCGAAGGATATTTATGAAGAAAATAATATCTATTTTATTAATGACCTCTTTGAGCTTGGCGGTTTTTGCTAGAACGGATAAACATCCTCATAAAACTGTTTCTCCATTTTCAACGTCAATCGGTTTAGCTTATGAAGAGCGCTCAAGTTCTAACAATATTTATGCATTTATATCCCAAGTGATTAACAGTCGTTGGTATTGGGAATTACGTGGTAATATGGTTAGAAGCATTATCTCCTCTTACCCATCGCTAAAACCAGGCAACTTTATATGGCAGCCCAATGTGCCTCAGAGCCCCAATTATATAGCTGATCCTAATATGGTTGACAATCAATGGGGAGGCGGTGTTGTTGGTAAGTTTGGTTATATTTTCAAGCCTAATAAACGAGTTTCACTAACCCCCTACCTTCGCCTACAGTATTTCCGTAACAACACCGCTCAATGGAAAGATGATTTAGGGAATGAAATCGAAACCGACATCGCCTCTTATTTAGCCGGCCTCAAGCTCGCAATGGATGTCAACGAAATATTTGCTATCTATGTCGACTACTATGGAGGTTATCAAAGAGTTGAATACGATGTAAGAGGATTCTTTTCTCAAGTAAATGATGATTTGCATACCATTCAGCTCACGAGTACCTTTGAAATGGGCAGCTCATTCAAGCTCAACAACTGCTGGACATTTATTCCATATATTCAATTTGGTCTTACAACCAGTAAACCCTCGTTTAATGTGTTTAATGGTCCCATTAATAATAACGGTACAACCACTAACAGTACTGTGTTTGCTGCTAAAATTGCTTATAAATGGTCTTAAGCTTTCTTTCTTTATCGACGCGCACAATAGAAAAATCTATCTGAATATTTTCAGCGTTTAGTTACTGATGATGACAAATCAATAATTGAATAGTCTCGTTATATTTATTTGATTTTTCAACGCTAAAATTGTTAAACTCTGCTTTTCGATATGTCTTTCAGTTATTGTCGGAGTGCAATTTCAACTACCCCTCTTGACGCAAACATACCCATAAAGTGTTGAAACATAATTTTCCGACTTTCACCACCCGCTGTAGATAACAGCAATTGTGCTGCATATTCAGCAATATCCTGAACAATTCTTTCATGACGATAGTAAGCTAAAATATTTTTATCAATCGTAACTTCACCATAACCTTGATAAAATAGAATTTCTTCATGTGGTTGATTCCAGACATTACCAACGCCACCCCCAATGAACATTAGATCTCGTTCTCTAGGAGCCATCATGGGTTCATCCCAATCGACAATATAGAGCGTATCTTCGCCATTAATTAACACATTGCCCGCATGAATATCTGAATGACACAAATTATATTTTGGATTTAAACTTGAGATTATTTTCTTGGCAAGGTTTTCAGCACTATCGACCAGATGTAAAATGGCCTTTTGTTCTTGTTTCAGATAAATGAAAAGTTTTTCAGCAATTTCGTCCTTCACAAGTAGTGTATTAAATTGATTATAAAGTGATCGCACACTTTGTCGAAACTTGGACGTATAGTTTTCTTTGCGTAACTTTTTTCGAACCGCCATAGGCACTTTAAGATCGTGAATTTGTCGTAATGCTTTGCCAAGCTTAATCCATTGTTTGTCAGAAAGTGGGTGGGAAAAGCCATCTTGTCCCTCAATAAATGGATACACGATCAAATGAGACCCCTTTATAGATACCATGGATTGTTGTTGTTTGGTTTTAATAGGCGGTATAATAGGTTGGATCCCCGCCTGAACCAGCAACTCAACAATAGTAAGATTGATTTCATCATGGTAGCCAAGTCTTTGTTTTACAAAATAAGAAGATTGATCTTTCGCATCTGCTTTAAAAACACAAGCATTGATATCTGCACCTTTTGGTAGCACAAAAAGCTTTATAATATCAATATCATAATGAATCTTGAGGGAATCGCTAATTTGTTGATCGCTTAGAAATTTTCTGATCGTGCTAGGCAGATTCATTGCCATTATAAAGTGATTATTCCCTTCAACCATCACCTCACCAACTTTAGTAAACCCATATTTTTCATAAATGTGGATGGCTTTATGGTTACTTGGCTTAGGATCAACGATAAGCCGTTCTATATCTTGACAATGAGAGAGAACAAACTCTGCTAAAACCTGAATGGCAAAGCCCTTTTCTAATAAACTCTCATTGCCAATAAAAAAATCGATTCCTAAGTTTTGTTTATCGGCTAAAGAAAAATGATAATATTCGTTTTCGCGATCGATCACGTATGATTGAATATAGCCCGCAGGATGATTGTTTATGAAAAATAAATACCTCTTTACCCCTTTTTCAGCACTATAATGGCTTTTCACTTGTTCAAGCGTACGATCACCATCATCCCAGAATTCACGAACATGACTTAGTTGTAACCACTGATGCAGTTGGATCAAATGATTATCATTAAACTCTTCAAAGGTAATTAATTTTTTCAGCATTATAATTTTAATCTCAACATAAAAGTTTCTTACAAATTTTTTAACGGAAAATGTTTAATGAGCCATAGCACCAAGTCGTCATCGACTTTGTAATGAACACCCCATTTTACTCACATGCTGATAAGTCACACCCTTGCCATCTGGAACATATCCTCCTTTCACATCTACTCGATCCACTTTAAAATTAGG
>JAFECR010000003.1:122573-130756 GCA_018242045.1 Pseudomonadota bacterium
AATTCAAAGTGGAAGCAGTATATGACCTTTAGGCATTTCCATAAAAGCAAATTAAGTTAGTTATTGTTTTTCAAAATTTCTCACCGCCTTGTATTCCATTAATCGAGTCACAACAGTATTTTTTGCATTTATTTTAGCTAAACGCAAAGATCCATTACTGTTTGCAGTAATTTTTTGAACAACTTCATTAAATGTTAGCAATTGATTTACCATGTCTAAATCACCGAGCTTAGCAGCCATTTGCAAGGCTGCATTATCATTAGCAGCAAGATCTTTACCAACAAATGGATATTTTTGTATGGTGTCTAAGCTTAAAAGATATTTAACTATTTCAAGATGCCCTTTTTTAGCTGCTATATATAGGGGAGTTAACCCACGAGCATTCTTTTTAAAAAGATCAGCCTGATATTCTTCTATAAGCAATCGCAACATTGATAGTTTACCCATTTTAGCCGCTCGATGTAGTGGAGTATTGCCAAACTTATCAGTTATCAACACATTTATTTTAAAAACATCGATTAGCAATCTAACCTTCTCAACGTTATCTTGCCTAACAGCAAAATGTAATAATGTTTCACCCCATAAATTTTTATCATAAATGCTAGCTTGAAATTCTTCTATAAGCGCATGAACTATATCAATATGTCCTTGTATAAAAGCCCAATAGAGTGCGGTTTTACCATCATGATCGATGGCATTGATATTAGCATGGTATTTAGTAATCAATAACCGAACTATATCAATTTTCCCGATTTTAGCCGCAAGATGTAGTGCCGTTAAACCTTTACCATAATCTGCGTGGATCTTTGCCCCTACTTTAATGGCTCCTTTAACCCAAAAAGAATGATTAGTTTCTATTGCTGTTTGTAGGCAGGAATTGGGGTTACTCATTAATCTAATTGCCCCAATAAGGTTAATCACCTGATTGCACAAGTGTTTTAATCGTGTAATACATTGAGTTATTACAATTTTCCATTTATTGAATGAATATTTCCCCATAGTTTCACACGCTTGAATATTATTCACTTTACAAAATTCAGAAGTGGTGTGGTTGAGACATGAGTTTGGCGGGCATGCCAAAGATCCCAATCTCTTTGAAGATCAAGCCAATATTCAGGTGATGTTTCTGGTATAGCTTCACTTAAATACAACGCAGAATCAGCCGTCACACCCCGGCGAGCATTGATAATTTCATTTAAACGAGCATATGTCCACCTTAAATGGCTTGCAAAAGCGCTTTGAGTAATACCTAAGGGCTCAAGAAATTTATCTACTAGGATTTGCCCAGGATGTGGTGGTGGTTTTTTTCGCATATACTATCTTTAAATTGTGTATCGATATTCGATATAATATCAAAAATTAACTTAAATAGATAGCTTTTTTGGAATTTAAATAACTTTTCCGATAAATGGTAATGAAAAATGAATCTTCATTTCGCTCGGTGGCTACCGATAGGTTGGGCCTTACGCAAATCTTTTACCGATGGTTATGGTTTTACCGATTTCAAAGCTGATGTCCTGGCTGCATTTGTTGTGTCATTAATTGCATTACCCCTATCAATGAGTTTAGCCATTGCTATAGGATTGCCTCCACAACATGGTATTTATACTGCCATCGTAGCTGGAATAGTTGCGAGCTTATTTGGCGGCTCTTCATTTCAAATCAATGGACCAACTGCGGCTTTTGTTGTTATTTTAATTCCTATTGTTGCTGACTTAGGTTTGCGTGGATTGATTTGGTGTCAGATTTTAGCAGGCATTTTATTAATATTATTTGGTTTAGTAAAACTAGGTAAATTAATTCGATATGTACCAGATGAGGTGACAATTGGATTTACCAGCGGGATCGCACTTGTACTTGCCACATTTTCTTTGAAAGATTTTTTGGGATTGCCGATTGAAAAGATGGGGCATGATTATATCAAAGTCATTTTCAATCTTATTACCCATTTACCTTTATTGCAGTGGCCAGATGCAATAATAGGAATAATAACATTGACAATTGTGGTGTGGACAAAGGGTAAGATAAAATGGTTACCATCACCCCTTATTGGCGTGATAGTAGGGACTTTGTTTTCAATGGTTTTGATTCAAGCTGGGTTTTCCGTCATGACGATTGGCACTCAATTTCAGTATGATCTTAATGGAATCATACAACAGGGATTACCTCCTTATCCTCCTATTTTGCAAATGCCAACTTTTAACCCAGGATCATTATTAACAATTCCTTCTTGGGAAGAATTGAAAATGATGTTTTGGCCTGCTTTAATCATTGCCGCTTTAGCTGCTTTAGAATCTTTACTTTGTGCAACGATTGCAGATAATCTGACTCAAACAAAACATCACCCTAATGCTGAGTTAAGAGGAATTGGGATAGCAAATATTCTCACGGCCATGGCAAGTGGGATCCCAGCCACGGCTGCGATTGCTCGCACAGCAACAAATATTCAAAATGGTGCAAAAACACCTATCGCTGGAATTTTTCATGCGATTTTTGTGTTATTTTATGTCTTATTGTTTGCACAATTGATGAGTGCTATCCCCATGTCAGCCCTTGCAGCATTATTGCTTTTAACGGCTTTTTATATGTCTCATTTGAAGCAGTTCCAACATATTCTTTCTACTGCGCCAGTATGGGATAAAATGACCGTAGTCACTACTTTCATCCTAACGGTGTTAATGGATATGGTAATAGGGATAAGTGTAGGAATAATGCTAACGATGTTTAATTATATTTTACGAGCAATAGGATCCCAAAAGACTTCCATCGAAAGGCAAAACTAATGTATTTTCCTCTCTAACTATCGCACTCTTCTTAGAAGATGGATTAAATTTCTAGCCAATCTGGCACAATTTTTGGACTTTTAATTTTAAAGGTTTTTTGCCTGGCATGTGCCCCTTTGATTAACAACACTTGCGTTTTAGGCACCTGAAATTCTTGGGCTAGCCATTTTTGTAAATAGTTATTAGCTTTATTGTCGACAGCTCTTGCAGAAATTTGAATTTTTAATTGATCATTAAATAAACCAATAACTTTATCTTGATGCGCATTTGGCTGAATATAAAGTTTCAAAATTAAATCTTGATTATCCCACTGGAAATGTTTCATTATCTACTATCATACTCTTTTGTTAATTGCCCCATTCCCCATCTAATGCAGGTTACTGATTACGTTGAGTGGATGGATGATGCGCTTTCATCACCGCCCTGAAAGGACGGTGCTTTACACGCGGTGATAAAATTTTCGTCCCGCTCGAAATACACAGCTAAATAAATAATAAATCATTTTACAAAATAATTATCAACCTTGAAGCACTGCATAATACAGTGGGTAATTTACCAAAGCATTGCATCTATAGCACTAGATGATTTAAGTAAAATAACGTGATATCTTTTGCTCAGCTCAATAAAAGAAAAATATCTGTAAATTCAAACAGCTATAGCGATTAGAGAGATTTGAGATGGATGCCCTCGCCGAAATTAATGCCACTACTTTATTCAGTTCTGAGCTTCTAACACTCATTATTGAAGCTGTCTCTACTGCCATCATCATGGTTGATAAAGACGGTAGGATAAAATTAGTTAATAAACATACTGAGCAGCTTTTTGGGTATACTCGTCAAGAATTAATTGGAGAATTAATTGATATTTTAGTGCCCTATAAATTTAGAGTTAAGCATCCGGAATTACGCCAAAGTTACTTACATAGCCATTCAACAAGGCCAATGGGAGCAGGAAGAGATCTTTTTGGTTTGCATAAAAATGGCAGCGAAATTCCTATTGAAATTGGCCTTAATCCGATTGTGACACGTGCTGGTACTTACATTGTAAGTGCGATTGTAGACATTACTGAGCGCAAAAGATTAGAAGCACGTTTTAAAGCAACGGTGGAATCAGCACCAACCGCCATGCTCATGATCAATCAAGCTGGGACAATAGTCTTGGTGAATAAAGAACTGGAAAAAATGTTTGGCTATGAGCGCGATAAACTCTTAAACAATAAAGTAGAAGCGCTCTTACCTGAGCGCTATCGAAATGGACATAGCAATCTACGGACTCAATATTTTGCAAATCCTGAAACCCGACGTATGGGGGTGGGCCGCGATCTATTTGGTTTGCATAAGCAGGGGCATGAGTTTCCGATTGAAATTGGCCTTAAGCCTATTGAAATGGATGAAGGCTCTTTTGTGCTCAGTGCAATTGTCGATATTAGCGATAGAAAAATGCAAGCTGAAAGACGGGAGATAGAAATATTACAACGCGCTAATGAAGCCCTAGAACGCAGCAACATCGAATTGCAACGCTTTGTTTATATCGCATCGCACGATTTACAAACCCCAATGCGAAGCATCGGTAATTTTGCCGATCTGCTTTGCAATACTTATCAAAATAGCTTAGATAATCGAGCCAAGGATTGGTTACGACGAATTAAGCAGTCGGTAACTTATTTACAAACTTTAGTAAGCGATTTATTAGAGTATTCTCGTCTAGATTCTCAGATTCATGTTTTTAAGTTTGTTTCTTTTCAAGAAATCGTCGATCATGCTATTTCATTGCTCGATTCTGTTATTAATGATTCAAATACTGAAATTATTTGTGACAAGCTTCCCACTATATTTGGTGATCGTACTTTGCTAGTACAATTAGTAGTCAATTTAATAAGTAATGCCATCAAATATAGATGCAAAAAAAGACCTCAAATTCATATTTCTTCTCAAGAAAATGAGGAAGAATGGCTTATTATGATAAAAGACAATGGTATTGGTATTGATAAAAAATACTTTCAAAAAATATTTGAAATATTCCAACGTCTGCATGATCATTCAACTTATCAAGGGACCGGAATAGGATTGGCAGTATCTCGTCGTGTGGTTATTTTGCACCATGGGAGAATTTGGGTGGAATCTGAGCCAGGGCTTGGGAGTACTTTTTACTTTACAATCAAAAAAATGACTGAGGAAAATTAATTATGAATTCAACATTACAATCAGGACGTCCTGCCGAGATCCTCCTTGT
The DNA here is from genome assembly GCA_018242045.1 of Pseudomonadota bacterium. GTDB lineage: Bacteria > Pseudomonadota > Gammaproteobacteria > Berkiellales > Berkiellaceae > Berkiella. The sequence continues at coordinate 127,589 of JAFECR010000003.1, forward strand.
TGAGGATAATGAAAATGATATCGAATTAACAAAAATAGGTTTTGAACAATCTAGATTAGCCGCTAACCTACACTGTGTACTCAACGGCGAAGAATGTATGGCTTTTTTGCGAAAAGAATCGCCTTATGTGAATGTGCCCACACCAGATATTATTTTACTTGATCTTAATATGCCAAAAATGGATGGTAGAGAGGTTTTAGAAGAGGTTTCAAAAGATGATTCACTAAAAAGAATACCTATCATCGTATTAACAACTTCAAAATCAGAATTTGATGTTTTAACATCCTATGATCTACATTGTAACTCTTATATTATTAAGCCCGTTGGCTTTGAGCAGTTTTCTAAAGTCATTAGATCATTATCAGATTATTGGTTTACTTTAGTGGTATTGCCGAGCAAAGCAAGTGAATCAGCTAAAATTGCATAATAGCCAAAGTATATTTGATATGATCCGGTTTTCATTATCACACGAAATGTCCGCGCCATTACGCACTATTCATAGTTTTAGTGATTTTATCCAAAATAAATATCAAAACCAGTTGCCAAGTGATGTAGAACGCGTATTTAATCTCATCAGCCACTCTTGCGTGGAAATAAATAACCTCGTACAAGCGTTGCTGGGATTTTTAAAGATAACGCAACATCCGATAAAAATTGAAGAGATCAATATTGATAAACTTGTTAACGCTGAAATAGCAAAACAAATACATTCTCAAGCTTCTGTTGAAATTAAACAACATCGATTGCCAAAATGTATGGCAGACAATCAATTAATAGCAGTGGTTATTGAAAATCTCATCTCCAATGCGATCAAGTTTTCTTGTAATGCTGATAATCCTACAATTGAAATTGGCTATCAAGAACATCATGACGAGATTATCTATTTTATCCGAGATAATGGAATTGGCTTTGATATGCAATATATTAATAAGTTATTTAAACCTTTTCAAAAGTTACACCATGAACCACGCTACTGCGGCGTTGGTTTAGGATTAACAATAACTAAATGGATTATCGATCTCCATCAGGGTAAAATTTGGGCTGAATCAATGCAACAACAAACAACATTCTACTTTCAGTTAAATTTTTAGCTAATCTGGTACAATTTTTGGGGCTCAGACTTTCCCATTCAGCAAACGGAAAAATATACGATCGAAGCACAGCACCCCGACGACTTTATTTCTCAATTTTTAGACATTGCATCAGGAATTGTTTGTGGCGCTATAAAACGACTCCGTAATAGTTTAAAAAATCTGCCTATAGAAGCTGAAAGATACCTTGAAATATTGGCTAAACAATCTTTGCCAAAAATGGTGAACAAATTGAGAACATTTGTTTCTCTCATTTGAAAAGCAAAGTCGTTGCATTAAGATTTTTCAATAAACTTTATTTTAAATTCTGCTTTTTTCACCAGTAATCTTTGAAGCATTCTTAATTTTAAAGTTATGGGAATTAACATGGATATTGATTTATTTACGCCTATAGTTTCTACAGAGAAAATGCATTTCATCTTCAAAACCCTTCTTGAACCTAGCAATGCTCCTGAAAAAAATGTATTGCATGGCTGGGCAAAAGATTTTATAGACAGAGACAATAAATTTATCCAAGAGTTTCAAACCACATTTGAGTCATCCATGTGGGAACTGTATCTTAACGCCGCATTAACGTTACAGCATGTCAGATATTAAATATGCCTCAGATGGTCAAGTAGTGAATGATTAGCTATATGAAATACTTTAGTTAAAAATCTGAGAGATCCGTTCTCCTGATTCAACTGCCGCTTCCATGGTGCCTATTTCATCTATAATTGTTGTATGCTCTCCGACAAAGAAAATGCGATCGTCAATTGGTTCGAAAACTTTTTTCACAATGATATTTTGATAATTAATTTTTTGATCAAAAAGCTCTTGTAAAACTACACCGTAGGAGGAATAAGATCCTTTAGCATAGAGATCTTTCACCCAAGATTTAATAACAGGGTTATTTGTCTTAGCAAATTGCACATCATTTATTTCTTGTTGTGATGTTTCTTTGAAAGAAGCTGTGGGGTAAATCTTCTTTAAAAATGATAGGGTTTTAATATATTCACTATTTAGCAATAAATTTTTACCATTATCATGAACAAAGTAACAATTTAAGATTTTATGATCTTGATTGAAAAATGTCCCTACCCAATCGGTGAAAAAGAATGTTTCAGAAATGTTACTAGATTTAATAGGGATCAGAATTTTCCCATTGGTTCCATAATGAATAGATTGAATGAGCTTAAGTTTTTCAGGATCAATAAGTGTTTTATCAAAATAGATATCGTTATAAACCGAAGCAGGGATAGCTAAAATAAGTTTATCGCAGAGTGTCGTGGTATTGTCTGAAAAAGTTAACTCAATTTTATGATTTTTTTGCAGTGTTACCTTTTTTAATGCTTTGTTGAGATGAAGTCTACCCCCAATCTTCTCAGCTAGTTTTAGGGGCAACAGCCCATTACCGCCTTTTAAAGTCATTTTATGTATTTGTTGTGATTGATGCGCTTGAGAGAGCCCGCCTGATATCATATGCTTTAAGGTTTCAACATTATGAGGTTGTGCGGAAAGCAAATGGGGTGGTAAACCTTCATATCCGTTTAACATAAAGCTAAACATTCTGATAGCAAGGGTGTTTTCTTTAAAAACACGATCTAACACATCTTGCATTGAATGACTGGTTTTGGCAGCTTCTTCTATTTTATCCATGAGAGAACTAGTAGCATTCAGTTTTTTTAAAATATCGCTTTTGCGATAGAAATGTTCACCGTCATAAAATTGACCATCAAGCGAGGAGTAGCTATTGATTACTTCAAGATCCATTTCTTTAATTAAAGTAAAAATATAGGTAGCGCTTCCACCATCAGTGAGGTTTTGTGCGCCAAGTTCAGCGAGTGAATAGCTCTCGTCTAAATTTTTCATTAAAATAGTATGTACCCTACCACCAACACGCGGTCTTGCTTCATATACCTCAATATCATATTGTTTTTGTAAAAGTCGATAGGCTGTTGTTAAACCTGCAAGGCCAGCACCAACGATAACAATCTTTTCTTTAGACTCTTTGTATGGAGTTATAGATTCTGCTTTAGAGGGCATAGTTAAAATCACTAAACAATTTAATAAGACTATACTCGATCCACTTTAAAAT
>JAFECR010000003.1:130837-137090 GCA_018242045.1 Pseudomonadota bacterium
TTCAAAGTGGAAGCAGTATATAAGATGTTTTTTATAATTTAAAAAATCCATTTTAATCCTTTTTGGTGGTTTGTATCTTCTAGTTAAGATAAGTGGCTAATCTACTAGAAAATGGCTCTACAACCAGACTCGAACTGGCACGGAGTTTAACCTCCGAGGGATTTTAAGCCCATGTCAAACACATGTAAACACGAATAAACTATATATAAATCAAGGCTGTAGTGCAAAGTGTATTTGAGGGAGCTTGAGTTAATTTGAGTGGATTATTGCGCCCGTCGTGCGCACCTTTTCGTAATAGTAGATTAGCGAAATTGAACTGTCCGGAAATTCCGAATAGTTGCGGCTGCATACAAGGAGAGATTTCAGTTATTCGGGATTTCCGAATAACTGAGCAATAAAACTTTCTTTATAAAATTAAATGCACTTCAATTTTCTTCACTCCCACTTTCCGCTCATCCAAGACCCATGCAAACCATGGGGCACCCGTCGCGGCATTTTTACTCGAGCTAGTGGCTGCCCTGATATATGTTGGGCATCTAGAATAATAAACTCACTTGAATTTGAAAGAATGTTATATAAGAAAAGCATTACATAACCATCATCTTCACTCGTTGCATTTTTTCTAGCAACAAACACTGCCTCACCTATTTCTGATTGTTTCCCAAAATCATGGGTAATAGATGTTTTTGTATGAACATCATATTTCACTAAAGCATTAAATTTATTGCTCCTGGGTCCTGAATTGTTTGTGCTTGTTGGCAGGTAAATAAATTGATGCATTAGGCTATTTCTATCTTCTCTGATGCGTGGAAATTCAACATTTCGATCATCAAGCTGTTCATGCTTAATTGATTTACTTTGAAGATCTATTTGTGTACGGGAAAGAAAACTCGGCGGTATTTTTTTCTTTAAGTCTTGCGGTATAAAATCAGGATATCGCACAAAATCAATGATAATGCGATCGTTACTCTCATACGCATTGACAAAATGAAACATAAAAAAGGTTTCGGTATCGTACCAGGTGGTTTTACCCCCTTTCCTAGGCAAAATACCAATACGAGTCCCTAATTCTGGGCACCAATTTAATAAACCACCCCCAGACATCATATGCCTTGGGTCAATCACTAAAGGACAATCAAAAAATATGAGATAATTTTCTGTTAAAACAAAATCATGCATCATTGTTGATTTTGGTTTATCAATCTCAATAGTCTGCTTTAATGTCCCAGCTTGATCTATTTGATAAGCAGTCAGAAAAGGGGGCTCAACCGGATATTTAATTAACCAAAGGTCGCCTGTGTTTGGATCTAAACGTGTGTGTGCGCCAACGCCAAAGGAGCTATTACTACCGGGAGGAGACCATCTATTCCGCGTTTCTAACATCGCACTCATTTCGTAAGGTGCAGAATTTTCATCCATCGCAAAATAACGATTTGCATGATGAATAATATGAATGAAAGCGCCTTCTTTAAAAAGCCCATGGTTCCCATTGGGACTAATCAGTTTAGGATCTGGCATGATAGGCTCGAGAAGACTACCATAAATCGCTTTTCCTGCACGTTGCTCATCAAGTAATTCTTGTGTTTTTACGTATCGATTACGGTAATGTGCCTTTCCTTCTCCAATATAAACTGCATGGATCATGCCATCACCATCTAAAGGAAAATTATAAGCTATGGGTTCAAAAGCAGGATTGGGACCATTTCGCATATAAATCCCAAGTATATCACTTGGGATTTCACCAATGACTTCTAAATCATTAACAGTCAATTCATCATGAATTGGCGCATAATTCCCACTCAAAAAGGGATTTATTTCAACTTCTGCTTGTGACTTTAACATTATTTATCTCCTAATACTTTTAGCGTATCCTGACACCAACTTAACTCTGCTTTTGTCATTTTAATGCCATGATCTAAGGTAATGAGCCAATACTTAAGATGAGGTGAACTTTTATGTTCTATTTTAAGGTTGTCACATAATGTAAGAAATGTATTTAAATAATCTTTCATTTCTTTTTCGTGCGTTTTTAAATGATGAACATTCTCTTGCTCTTCAACGTTTTTCCCAAAAAATAGTTTTAATAACAATTCATTGCGAAGCAAGTTAGACTGCACTTTTTTGCTAAGCCAAGTGGTAAGTTCTTTCTTCCCTGAATTTGTTATTTTGTAGGTTTTTTTGGCACGCGTTGATATCTTGGATGCCTCTTCTTGAACAGTTGCCCATCCTTTTTCAACACATTGCGCTAATGCAGGGTAAATTTGCCCCTCGCTCTCCGACCAAAAAAATGCAGTGCTTCTTTGAATGGCTTGTTTTATTTCATAGCCCGACATGGGGGAAATAGTTAACATTCCTAATATCGTGTATTTAGTTCTACTTTTATTGCTCATTATATATCTATTAGAGGGGTTCTAAAAGAGACAATATAAATCGCATTTATTTTGAAGTCAAATGCTTGTTATAAATCTAGAAGAATCAAAAACTCTGTAAGTGCATATACAATCTTTAATAAACCATAGCACGAAGTCATCATCGGCTTTATAGTCCACGCCCCATTTTACGCTCTCATGTTGATAAGTCACGCCGTTGCCATCAGGGATATAGCCACTCTTCACATATAACTTTTGAGCATTTCCATAATCAGGCGTAAGCCCCACGCCGATCCCTATCTGGGTGTTATAAATGCTCGCTTTATTCTCTGCCATTTTCATTAGAGCAGAGCCTATTCCTTGGTTTCGACAAGCGGGCAGCACATTCAAATCTTTTATTTCTGGGATGTTCTTCTTTGCAAATGGCAAATATTCTGAATGCACTTTTAACGTGATATAGCCTACAAATTGGCCTTGCTGATAAGCCACCCACACAAATCGCTCATTTACCGCTTGCTCTTTCAAATACGCTTGAAACAAAGTCGCAGGCTTATTCCATCCGATTTGATACTTAAAACTGCTTTCATTGACCTGCATCTTTCTGGACTCTTATCTCTTATTTTCATCGAAAAATACTCTCTTTTTGATCTATCAAACGAATAGCATTATCTAATGCCGCTTTTACCCAGCTTAAAGTAGTGGTTTCACCGATTTGTGCAAAATAAGGAAGAGAGAGAATGGGATGAAAAAATGCCCTAAATAATGCTATATCGAGCATTTCTTTATTATAATTTGTGTAAGCATTTAAAAAACACTTAAGTGAAGTTTCATTAAAAATCATTATACCAATAGAAAGATCTGTAGCCTCACTGAAAAAATTCCTCCGAAAAATTGCAAAAATTTATTAGCTTAACTCTTTTACGATTTTATTTACATCTTTCTCCACGTCCACCGTCTCGCTGGTATCAATAGTCAATTTGGCTGTTTCTTCATATAATTTATCTCGTTCAAGATGCTGTTTATCCAAGAAAGCTTTTAAATCCGCAATGGGAAGTAAAGGGATTCGACCTTGTGGCAATCGTTCCAATTGTACCGGCACTGAAACTTTTGCGTAAATAACATATTCTGAGGATAACAATTTTCTATTTTCTGGCGTGGCAATGACCGCTTCTTCCAGCACAATCACAACATGCTCTTGACCAATATAGTGAGATATTATTTCTGCTTCGCACTGATGAAATGCTTCTTCACCTTGTTCCCCTAAAATTTCATTTAAGTTTCGTCCTATGTAGCGTTCTAAACTAGGATTAGCATCAATAAACTGCCAACCTAATCTTTTAGCCAAAGCTACAGCCAATACGGATTTTCCCGCCCCCATGTGCCCTACAATAAAAATGCGCTTAATGCTGCTCATATGTTTATTCTCCTTCATTACTATCTAATAAAAATCCGCCGACTTGTGCTTCCCAAAGCTCAGAATAGACACCGCCCTTAGCTAACAATTCATCATGCGTCCCATCTTCTACAATTTTTCCCTTTTCAAATACCAAGATCCTATCCATATGCAGCAAAGTGGAAAGCCGATGCGCAATCACAATAGTAGTTTTGTTTTGCATCAACTCTCTCAAGCTTTCCTGAATAAATTGCTCTGTTACAGAATCTAATTGGCTCGTTGCCTCATCTAAAATCAAAATAGGTGCATTTTTTAAAAACGCACGTGCTATCGCAACTCGTTGCCGCTGCCCTCCTGAAAGCTTAACGCCACGTTCACCGACCAATGAATCGTATCCTTGTTCTAAATTCTCAATAAACCCATGAGCATGTGCTTGTTTAGCAGCAATGATAACTTCTTCATTGGTGGCATTCATTCGGCCATATCGAATATTTTCTAATAGGGTTCTATGAAAAAGAGAAGGATCTTGTGGGATCATTCCAATATTTTTACGCAAGCTCTGCTGGGTGACCTCTTTGATATCAACGCCATCAATAAGTATACGACCCTGCGTTACATCAAATAGTCTTAGTATCAAATTAACAAAAGTAGATTTTCCACTGCCAGAATGACCTACAAGTCCTACTTTTTGGCCAGGCGCAATCGTAACCGTTTTGTTCTCAAATAAAGGCTCAGTGCCTTGATATTGAAACTGAACATTATCAAACACGATTTTACCTGTTATTACACTAAGATCAGTTGCGCCAGCTTTATCTTGTATTTCATGGGGTTCAATAATGATATTGAGCGCTTGGCGACAATTTCCTGCTTCTTTTGAAAAACGAAGAATCTCTTCGCCTATATTGTAAATATTACTTGCTATCGCTAAGGACAAAGTAAGGATCAATGCAAAATCACCCACAGTAACAAAATTATTTACTCGCCCATAGATTAACCCAGTTAGCATAATGGTTATTAAAATGGCAATTAAAATGCCTTGTATACAATTTGCCTTTAACATATACCATAGCAAGGCTCTGTCTTTTGCCATAAGGCGATTGATGGAATTGAAAACGACTTCTTCCTCATAGTGGGTATTGGCAAACAACTTTGCGCTCATAATGTTAATAATGCTATCGACAATTTTTCCACTCATTGCATTGCCAGCTTCTGACATAGCATAAGAGAGCCGTTCTGAATGATAAGACATAACATAAGACACGCTTATGTAAATAAGCGACCATATAAAAAGCATTAAGCCAAACACAGGGTGGATAAAATACAACATAATTGAAGAGAATAATACAGCCAGAATTTTCGGTAGAATGGACGTAGAGATCTGTACTAGTGCTTCGACACCTCCACACAAATCAAATATTTTTTTTGATAAACTACCCGAAAAATGTTCGCTGAAATAACGATAAGAATGCTGCGACAGATAATGGTGGATAGTACCTGCTATATCTGATTTTATTTTAGGATAAAACTGCAAGTGTGCGTACCGATAAAGGCTGAATATGATATTCATGAAGATCTGGACGCAAACAAATAAAGCTGCAGGAATAAATATCGCTGCAAGTAACAAATGCAGTTGACTTGCGGTAGAGATCACGCCATCGATAATCATTTTCAACAAATAGGCGTTCATGAGGGGTATAAGCGCTTCATAAAGCACAAATATTGAAAACACCAAGAGGGAATAAGGATGTCTCTTTAAAAACATCCTAATAAAAGACCCTAGTTTTTTGGGGATAGCTAAGCCATCATTCACAACCTGCGTTTTTGTCAGTTCTATTTTCATTCAATCACTGCCTTACTTAATAAGGACTATACGGACTCCAATATCCCTTCAGCCTTGGGCGCGGTGCTTGAATACTGGTTTTAGCCGCAAATAAGATGTATTTTCACGAAACACCTCGGCCCTACCCTAAATAAAGGGGCACTTTAACCCACATGTATTAAGCTAAGTATTGGAAAATACTAGCAAAAATGAGCTTAAAATGCCCAAAACCAATCATATTTTATTTTTACCTGGCTTTTCAATTAAAAAGACCATCCAAGCAATGCCTTTAGTTATGGGGGCAACTTATACTAAGAACCCCGACTGCCCTTTCTGCCAAAACAAAAAGTTACGAATTAAAGACACCTTCTACAGGCAAGTAAGACATGAATCTATTGGCTTACGGCGCGCCTATTTTCGCTTTTCGGATTCTAAAGAGTGAATAATATTTACAAAAAAGTTAGCCTGCAAAATCTATTGAATGGTTTCATGCGTATTGCATTTATTTAATCTCATTACTTATATAGATATTATTGGAATGTATACTGCTTCCACTTTGAATTTGGGAGTTCCGTCATTGCGAGCTTTTAGCGAAGCAATCCAGAAAATATCAAGATGTAATCTGGGTTGCTTCGTCGCAGACTCCTCGCAATTGTAAAGGTTACATATTTC
>JAFECR010000040.1:0-4714 GCA_018242045.1 Pseudomonadota bacterium
CTGTCTGTCTCTCTGTCTGTCTGTCTGTCTGTCTCTCTGTCTGTCTGTGTGCACCACCACCACACACACACACACACACACACACACACACACACACACACACACACACACACATACATACATACATACACACAGACACACAGACACACACTGTCTCAATGACACAACACAAACAACATACACTGAAACCGAAAACACTAATTAGCATGCAACACATCAACACACCTGTGTGGCAATACCAGCATGATCACATCCTGGAACCCACAATGTTCGGTGTCCTTGCATTCTGTGCCTGCACGTTAGCATGCACAATATTGCAACCACCATCTCGTAAGTGAATCTTCAATGGAAATCGTCAGTGCGTGACCGAGGTGAAGGCTGCCAGTAACATTCGGTGGCGGTAGCATTATAGAAAATGATTTTGAAAAAGATTTGTCTTCATCAGTTGCACTTTCAGTCGGTCGAAAGAGACCATCTTTTTCCCAAATATTGTACCAAAAAGATTCGGTGAAGGAAGCGTCATATTTGGGAGGCAGCGCGCAACGAATGTGTGCACTAACGAGTTCGCTTGTGTTCTTATGACGAACGCTCACTCGCTGAAGGGGACGCCTCACGGATCGCACAAACATCAACCACAACTTTACTTGTCTTAATTATTATCGTAATTAATTTCAGAAATGTCACGTGAACTGCGCTTGTGTGTGTGTGTGTGTGTGTGTGTGTGTGTGTGTGTGTGTTTGTATGTGTGTGTGTGTCACGGCGCCTTTTCTTTGAGTGTGCTGCATGTGTTGAAATTAAAGAGTGCCGATTCAACCGGAAAACCGCTTCACCGTTAATTAATTCATTTTTAATTCATGAGAAACAGTTTCTGAGGAGCTCCAACAACGCGCTCCAGCAACGACGTTCATGTGCGACGATGGCGGTATCGAATCAATCGGGCTCTACACGAATCTAGACCGCGTGGCGCGGGGCCTGGCAAGCCTGGGAATCGCTTCCAGCGATCCCATCGCGCCCGAGCAGCTGTTTCCGTTCGACCAGTGGCATTACCACGGCACCGCGGCCCTCGCTGAAGCAGCGCGGTCGCTTGCGCTTGGAGCACAGAGTCGCGTGCTGGAGATTGGATCCGGGATTGGCGGACCAGCGCGCTATCTTGCGCACACAGTCGGCTGCCATGTGTGTGCCCTCGAGCTGCAGCCGAAAGTTCACGACATTGCGCGTGATCTCACGCACCGCTGCGGGCTTGACGAGCGCGTCACACATCTCTGCGGCGACGCGCTAAGCTACCCGCTCCCGCCGGCGGAATACGACGCCGTGGTCAGCTGGCTTGCGGTCCTCCACATTCCCGACCGTCCGAGGCTGCTGCGCCAGATCGCCGGCTCGCTCCGCCCTGGCGGCGCCTTCTTTGTTGAGGATTTTGTCGCGCAGCGCGCTTTTGGGGAGCCGGAGCAACGTGACCTGCGCGAGATCGTGTACGCCGTCAGCGTGACGCGGGTTGAGGAGTACACCGCCGACCTGCACGCCGCCGGCTTCGTGCGCGTCGCAGCGACCGACATGACGGAGGAGTGGACGGCTTTTGTCACGCAGCGCCTGACCGCGTGGCGGGCAAACCGCGAGACCTACACGCGCGACCACACTGAAGCGGCGTATGCAGCACAGGAGACGTTCTACGCAGCCGTCGCGCGGCTCTTCGAGGGCGGCAGCCTGGGCGGTGTTCGCCTGGTGGCCTACGCTCCTTGATGTGTTTTCTTCTTCTTCACTCTACTGTCCCCGCCGCCGTAAACTATTATTAAACGCTTTCAAAAAGAACAAAGGCTCAATGCAAAAAGGTTTACTATCTGTACAGATCTAAATAACATACAGTTGAAACTCTCAGCACAACTCAATAAACTTAACAATCAAGCCCAGCATGATGAGGAACAAAAGGAAAACGAAAAAATGAAAAAGAAAACAACAAACAAATCTAAAACAAAAAATTAAATAAACAGATCTAATCATTGTCTATTTCTTGGGAACAGTCTGAACTGTTTGTGGTGACATAACACGGACACGCTTTGCTGACATGGGAAGAACAGCGCTGCAGCGTTTGCAGTTCTTGTTCTCCCGCTCCTGCTTGCAAGGGACATATTGGCAGACATCGCAGACGATGCCATACTTCTTCCACCGAATGCCGCATGCATTGCACAGCGGCATTTCCTTGCCCATATCGCGCCACAGGGGAGTGCTACAAAAGTTAGCATCGAGAGAGTCGGTGAAAATTGTACCTTGTGCATCCGCAGCATGCGCACTGCTTGGGCTTCCTGCTGGCAGAAGGGGCGGTCGAGCGTTGAGCTGGCTTCCGGGCCTTGAATGTCTCGACAACGCGATCATCGTCGTATGAAGAATACGGCAGATCTGCGCCCACACTCTCCAACTCAAGCTCAGAATCGCACTACGAATTAGATTGGGAATGATTTGGGAACACACCTCTGATTCGCGACCAGAATCCTCGGTATCAATCAGGGCCATTGGTGATGGTGCAGCACTAGGAAGGCGAGATGGGCTTTGCGAATTGAAGCTGGAGATAATATGCATCTGCATCAAGTCCTGCACGCTGGGATACTGGAAAGAGAAGGTGATGCCTGCAATGTAAATCACATGATGCAAGATGGACCAACCGTTATCAAATCGAAGATCTTGGGCGCTCTCAGGGCCACGAACAGGCTCACGAGTGAAGCGGCGCTTCAAGGTAACAGGGCTTGAGCACGGTGATGCAGCCTCCTGGAAATCGTGAGATCAGATCGTACATTTCAACTAACCAAGTTGCCCTTCTGATCCATAAAGCGGATCGTAGATGGGCCCTTTGAAGAAACAACGGCTGAAGAAATAGATTGAAGACCAGGCATGATCGGATCTGAAAGATTAGATTCAGAAGATTCAAAAGATTTGGGGAGGAACCAATACTGGACAAAATAAAATACAGCCAGACGAAAATGTGTAAGATCGCAACGATTCAACGAAATCTCATATGGATCTGATGTACAATGAGGGCATACACAAGGCAAGATCGAAACAACAACTCACTTGAGGAAATGGACTTGGAGAGGATGTGAAGTAACACAAAATGCGAGCATGTGCCCGAAAACCGGTTATGGGGTGATATCACTCATGTTCCTGAAAAACCTGACTCTTAAAGGAAGCGCGTCATACCATGACGTAACCTAATTATAATGATTAAATTTGATTTAATTATTTAGTTAGTGGATTGCAACATGTTTTCTGTTCGAGCTGTTTTTCAACGAAGCGTGGTTGTTGGCCGGGTCCTCGCACGAAAGGGTTTCTCCACTGTTCCTCAATCAAATGGTCCAAAAGAAATGTCTCCTGTGTTTTTGGGTGTGGCGGCTATCGCAGTTTCAGCGGCTGGATATTTGGTATGACTTTCTTAAATCGTACTCACCTCAGCTTTCGCAAGACTCTGTGTTATTTGCGTCAACACCGTTTGCATCCAAAGCGAAACAGTCAACACAAGAGACAGTGCCAGCGAAGACTAGCCCAGCGCCTGTTGTAGCCACACCAAGCGTCGAAGCGTCAACTTCCGAGCCTGCCCCCGTCCCCGTCCCCGCCCCCGCCCCCGCCGCAGCCGAGGATGCAGCAGTAGCACCGACGGATGCTCAGCCAGAGGAGGAGACTTTGGGTGAGACCTGTTCACTCTTCATTAATTGCAGACACCATCATGTCCAAGGGAGCAGGTATTGCGTATCATGCCCCGTACGTGCTGGTCGGTGCCGGCACGGCGTCCCACTTTGCAATGAAGGGCATCTTAGAAGGTGATCCGAATGCGAAGGTTTCATTTCAATTCGAAAGCTAACTTTTCAGATCCTCATTATTGGCGAGGAAGCGGTCCGGCCCTACACCCGCACCCCCCTCTCCAAGGAGGCATGGGTGCAGAGCTCGCAGCCCGATGACGAGTTTTTGTTTAAGGCATGGAACGGGGATCAGCGCAGGTACGATCCGTGTGATATTGAGTGACGCCAGTTTGTTCCACGAAGAAAAAGGCTTTTACACCTCCGTCGACACTCTGCTGGCCGGCGAGGCGGGCGGCGTGGCTCTCTTGTCTGGCCGCAAGGTGACAGCATGCGTGCGTGGTGTGCTGACTGTGCAGGTTGTGGAAATCGACCCGATTCTCAAGCGTCTGACTTTGGACGACGGAAGCTCGGTTTTCTACAAGAAGTGTCTTCTCGCTACGGGTTTGTTGTGGTGTTGTGTCATTGTGTTGTAGCTATGTGCTTGTTCGGTTGCATTGTGAGTGATAGGAGTGTCGTGTAATCGGTTTTTGTGTTCTCGCAGATGCACTTGTTCACAGGCAGGAGGCAAGCCACGCAACCTGCCCGTGTTTGAACAGGCGTCAGCAGATGTGCAGTCAAATGTCGTGTTGTTCCGAAAGGTAGGGGAGACTGTTGTGCACTGTTGTCTCAAATTCAGATTGAAGACTTCAATACTCTAGACACGGCAACCAAGTCCGTGAAGCGGGTTGCTGTCGTTGGCGGCGGCTTCCTGGGCAGGTGTGCCGAATGCGACCGCCTCTGACATGCAGCGAGCTTGCGGTTGCCCTGATGCAGCGGGCCCAGGAGACGGGCATTGTCGTTGATCAGATTTTCCCTGAGAACGGTGTGTGTGTGTGTGTGTGTGTGTGTGTGTGTGTGTGTGGCAGGAAGTGATTTTGTTGTTGTTGTTGTTG
>JAFECR010000040.1:4754-5325 GCA_018242045.1 Pseudomonadota bacterium
GTGTGTGTGTGTGTTTGTGTGGGACATCCAGTAACAGACAGGAAACATTGCCAAGGTGTTGCCAGAATATCTCAGTGAGTGGACCACCAACCAGGTACCCTTGCTTCTAACTCTCTCATTGTCACAGTTGCGTGCTCTCGGCGTCAACATTCATTCTTCGTGCAGCGTCCAGTCCGCGACAGCAACGCCAGGTGCTATATCATGTGGGGTTTATGTAACAAATTTTAGACCACCGTGTGCAGCTGAAACTGAGCAACGGCGAGGAGATTGCGGTGGACAAGGTGGTGGTGGCGGCGGGCCTCAAGCCTAGCACCGAGCTCGCGGTGTCGGGGCGCATGGAGGTCGACCCCGTCCGCGACGGCTTTGTCGTCAACTCCGAGTTGCTTGCGCGCAGTGACATTTGGGTGGTATGTATCACCGTTGTATGAATACTTGTTTTGGTTTTTCACCTTGACAACTGGACGTATTGTTGACCTCTGCAGGCAGGTGATGCGTGCACGTTCTATGACATTTCGCTGGGACGCCGACGGGAGGAGCACTATGACCAGGCCGTTGTGTCGGGTGCGCTGAT
>JAFECR010000041.1:0-1290 GCA_018242045.1 Pseudomonadota bacterium
GTGTGTGTGCGTGATAGATTGCCCGACCGTGTTCAATAAAAAAACAAGTTAAAATAACAGAAACAAAATGGCGTCCATTTTGCATTTGTCTTGATTTCTTATGACAATTGCTCCAAGCGGGTTGCAAGGCGCCGCATGGCGCACAGCAAGCGGAGCGGATGCAGTGTGGGCACAGCCGTGTGTGACGTGCACGCGGTGTGGGGACCCGCGGCGAGGCGTGGTGTGAGATTTTCTGTGATTTCCGTTGAAGACTCGAGTGGATTTGAAAATCTCTTAAAAAGCCCAAGGTGAGCATTTTTTTTTTTACAGTGTATAAGTTCCGCATCGATGATGTTTGAAATTAATGTGTGTGTGTGTGTGTTGGGCGTCTGCATGCCTCTGACGGCCTAGGTGAGCGGCTGCTACATCCTGCGCCCGTGGTCGTACTGCATCTGGGAGGCCATCAAGGACTTCTTCGACCCCGAGATCAAGAAGCTCGGTGTCGAGAACTCGTACTTTCCTATCTTTGTGTCCAAGGCCGCTCTCGAGCGCGAGAAGGTGCCACACTGCTTTTGAAACTTTATTTTTCATTTAAGAAATGTTTTTTCACATCATGCAAATTCACCAAACCACCCTCATCACCATCACCCACTTTTTATTCTCCTGTCACTGACTTGCAGGAGCACATTGCGGACTTCGCGCCGGAGGTGGCGTGGGTGACCAAGTCCGGGCAGTCGGACATGGCCGAGCCCATTGCCGTGCGCCCCACCAGCGAGACAGTCATGTACCCCGCGTACGCAAAGTGGATCCACTCCCACCGCGATCTGCCCCTGCGGGTATTGCTATTGTTGTTTTTGTGTCCTTTTTTTTTTAAGCGTGCTTGTTTTGGTGCTATTGATGATGATGTTTACTGTTGTGTATCTTTTGTTGTTTTTAATATTGTTGGCATCCCACTGACCGTGCAGCTGAACCAGTGGAACAACGTCGTGCGGTGGGAGTTCAAGCAGCCCACGCCGTTCCTGCGCACGCGCGAGTTCTTGTGGCAGGAGGGCCACACCGCCTTTGCGACTAAGGTTTGTTGTAATTGTTACTGCAACTTTTGTCGCCACAGTTTTGTGTGTGTGTGTGTGTGTGTGTGTGTGTGTGTGTGTGTGTGTGTGGTGTATCCCTACCAATCGCTGAGCCGCGCAGGAGGAGTCGGACGTGGAGGTGCGGCAGATCCTGGACCTGTACCGCCGCGTGTACGAGGACCTGCTCGCCATCCCCGTCGTGCCCGGCACCAAGGTCCGCTTGTGTTAACGTTGTTTGTTT
>JAFECR010000041.1:1341-4157 GCA_018242045.1 Pseudomonadota bacterium
TTGTTGTTGTTGTTTGTTGTAACCGAGTGTTGACTCTTGCAGACGCGGAAGGAGAAGTTCGCTGGCGGTCTGTACACGACCACCGTCGAGGCCTTCGTCCCCATTAACGGACGCGGCATCCAGGTATTGTTGTGCTTCTTGTTGTGACTTGCATTTTCACTTCTTGCATGTGGTGCTGACCGGCAGGGCGCCACGTCGCACTCGCTGGGCCAGAACTTCTCAAAGATGTTCGACATCGTCATCGAGGATGCTGACAAGGTTACCTCGCTACTAACTCCTCTCTCTGTCTGTCTCTGTCTCTGTCTCTCTCTCTCTCTCTCTCTCTCTCTCTCTCTCTCTCTCTCTCTCTCTCTCTGTCTCTCTTTCTCAAGCTTTCCTTCTTTCTTTCTTTCTCTCGCTTATGTGTACAGAAGAAGCAGTTTGTGTGGCAGAACTCGTGGGGCATCACGACGCGCACGATCGGCGTCATGATCATGGTGCACGGCGACGATCAGGGTCTGGTCCTGCCGCCCCGCGTCGCGTCTATCCAGGTGAGTGTCTTATTAATAATTGTGTGTGTGTGTGTGTGTGTGTGTGTGTGTGTTGTGTGTGTGTGTGTGTGTGTGTGGTGTGGTGTATTTTTTGTAACACTCACGCCAGGTCGTGATTGTGCCCACGGGCCTGGGCGGCAAGCAGACGGCGGAGGACACGGCGAAGCTGCTGGGCACGTGCAAGGACGTCGCGGCGCAGCTCAAGGCCGCGGGCGTGCGCGTGCAGTGCGACGTGCGCGACAACTACAGCCCGCCCTGGAAGTACAACCACTGGGAGCTCAAGGGCGTCCCTGTGCGCATTGAGATCGGGCCCCGCGACCTGGCCGCGGGCAAGGTCGTCGCCGTGCAGCGCGCGACGGGCAAGAAGATGGACGTGCCGCTCGCCGAGGTCGCGACAAAGCTGCCGGTTCGTTGCTCGCCTCATTTTAATCTTCTTTGCTTCACATGCATTCTTTTTGCACGGCTCTTATGGGGCAGGCAATGCTGGAGGAGATCCAGGCATTCCTGTTCGCCAAGGCGAGCGCCGAGCGCGACAGCCGCATGGTCACCGTCAGCAAGTGAGTTTCATTCATCAATAGACTGTCTGAGTTGTTTGCACGTCTGCTGTTGTGTTGACGGGCAGGTGGGCGGAGATGAACCCCGCGCTGGACAACAAGTGCATGGTGCTCGCGCCGTTCTGCGAGGAGGTCGAGTGCGAGGAGCGCATCAAGAAGGAGACAACTCGAGAGTTCGTTGCCTTTCAGTATTGGTGGTGGTGGTGGTTGTTGTTGTTGTTGTGTGTGTGTGTGTGTGTGTGTGTGTGTGTGTGTGTGGTGAAATCTCACCCCCAGCGACGGTTCGGCCATGGGAGCCAAGAGTCTCTGCATCCCCTTCGCCCAGGCCGCCATCGCCGCCGATGCCAAGGTGTGGAGCGGCGGTTGAGATTGATGTTGCTTGCATATTCATGTTTATGTTTATTTGTGATGTATTGCTTCCCTCTGTGTCCATCCCCTTGGTAGTCAGCGCATCGCTCACGCGCAGTGCATTCACCCCGAGTGCGGCAAGCCCGCGACCCGCCGCACGCTGTTTGGCCGTAGCTACTAGGTGCTGTGGAAGCTGGGCGTGCCGTGCTGTGGCATTGTGCTCTTGAATTAATAAATAAATTTGTGGATGTTGATGTGGATGAATAGGGAAATAGTCAGTCAAAAAAAAAAAAAAAATACTGAATTAAGGATGCATTTCACCTCACCAGCCGCCTCGATCAGTCCGATGTCGGCCAATGGGCCCGGGCCGGACGTCGGGTCCATAACGGTGATCGACACAGCTGACTTAATTATGGCTTGACTATTTTTCATAATGTGTCGAATCGCATTTTGTGCTCCAAAATGTTCACTCGTGTTGGTCGTGTATCGCAATGCTGCGTTCGATGGATGTCTGCTTCCGCCGTAGCGGAGCCGCTCACAATTGATGCGGTTGGGGCCACGATGATGAAATTCAACCAAGAGATGTTGCGCGAGATAAAGAAAGACAACTATCAAGACTTCTTGAAGGTGCGATGATTTGTCCTCTCATAGTCTCATAGAATGGCAGCTAAAAGTATAGGCCGCCATGTTTGCCGGGGTTGCAACCATCGGGGCTGTGGTGACGACAGGATACAGTATTGTAAGAGCAACTTGATGCGAGAGCTTATATGCAGTTCAGCGTCTCTCAGCTCAAGGAACAATATAAGAAGATGGGAGAAAATCTGGAGGCGGGCCAGGCCAAGCTGGTGGCGGATCTTAAGGTTGGCCAGGACAGGCTGGTGGCGGATCTTATGAGCATCAACGCCAGCGTTCCGAAGCTCTTGGAAGCCCTCGCTCGCATCGAAGGTCGTCTCAGGAATGTGAGTGTTCTCCTCGGCGCATGTAACGTGTAGATCCCAAAGCCGGATCGAAAGCCGGAAGAAAAGCCCGCGCAATGTGCACTCAATTCAAGTGCCGACCCAATTTAGGGCAGGCCCAATTAATTAATGCGCAATCGAGTCAGTAAAATTATTAATGGCGAACCGCACAATTTGATTTTTTGACAATTTTTGTGCGTGATCGAGCACGAGCAAACGAAAGGCGCAAGAAATCGAGAAAGACCCCATTGGTTATGCTATTGAGCAGCTCAACGGAGCCGATCCGCATGCTGTGGACCGTTATTTTTCAAAAAAAAAAATTATTTCACTCCTTGATTGTTACAAGTCATGTATTGGTTGAATTATCATGTCGTCATGACTGTCAGTCTGTTTGTGATTGTTGGGTTTGTGTGCATGCCTGAGGGCCA
>JAFECR010000042.1 GCA_018242045.1 Pseudomonadota bacterium
CCGGTCTGCGACAAGTGCACCGGCAGCTTGCACAACCACAAGATCAAGGGCTTGACGATCATGTGGGGCTTCGCGAAGGACGGCAGCCAGTGGACCGGCGGGCGTATCTTCGACCCGCAGAAGCCCGGCAACGATCAAGACCCGTACAAGGCCAAGCTGACCCTCACCGATGGCGGGCGCAGTCTGGTCGTGCGCGGCTACATTGGTTTCTCTTGGATCGGCCGCAGCCAGACCTGGCACCGCGTGGAAGGCAAGTAAGCGCTTGTCCGCGACGATCGCAACGGCTGCGCGCACGTCCGCGCGCAGCCGTAGGCACAGCGCCATGATCGGCACACCGGGGGCGCTGGCATGAGCGGCCAGCGTCCGGTCGCGTTGGTCACCGGCGCCTCGCGCCGCATCGGCGCGGCCATCGCCCGCCGCTTGCACGCCGGCGGGTACGACCTCGCCCTGCACCATCGCCGCGACGACGATCGCATGGACGCGCTGTGCGCCGAGCTGGAATCGGTGCGCGCCGGCAGCACGCTGGAGTTGCGCGCCGATCTGGCCGACCTCGACGCCTTGCCGTTGCTGGTCGCCGACACGGTGGCGCGCTATTCCCGCATCGATGCGCTGATCAACAACGCCGCCGCGTTTTTTCCCACGCCGATCGGCCACGCCACCGCGGCGCAGTGGGACGCCCTGTTTGCCGCCAACGCCCGCGCACCGTTTTTTCTGGCGCAGGCCGCCGCCCCGCATCTGGCCGCCACCGGCGGAGCCATCGTCAACCTGGTGGATGTCTACGCCGAGCGGCCGCTCAAGGATCACGCCATCTACTGCATGGCCAAGGCGGCCTTGCTCATGCTCACGCAGGCGCTGGCCAAGGATCTGGCGCCGAAAGTGCGGGTGAACGCGATCGCACCCGGCGTGGTGCTGTGGCCGGAAGGCGACCACGATGCGGCCAGCCACGCCAAACTGCTGGCCAACACCGCGCTGGGGCGTGCCGGCGAGCCCGACGACGTTGCCGCCGCAGCCTTCTATCTGCTCGCCGATGCGCGCTACACGACCGGCGAAGTGCTGCATGTGGACGGTGGGCGCAAGCTGGCGATCTGAAATCCGCCCTGCGCGCTCGCACGACCCGAATTAGCAGGTTGTTGAAAAAGGGCTTTCCTGCCCTTTTTCAACGCGCCCAGTCCGGTACATGCCCGTACTCGGCTCCGCCAAATCAAACACTTGCGTGTTTGATTGGCGTGCGATCCGTCCATGGATCGCATCAGCAGGCTGTTTTTCAACAGCCTGTTAGCCGACGACAGCCGCGCCAGTGCTGTTATGCTGTGCCCATGAGTGCATCCGTCGACGACGAGCGCCCCGCTCCGACATTCATCCCCGCGCGCAAGGGCCGGCCACGCAGTGCCGCCGACCGCATCGGTGACGGCATCTTGCAGTTGCTCTCGGATTTGCCCGACACCAGCGAAGCGGCAAGCCTCGCGCCGGAAGTGCGCTCGCGCGCCATCGCCGAGGCGGCCGCGCGCAAGGCCGCGTTGATCGCCGGCACTCTGGCGTTGCCGCCCGGGCCGCTGGGTTGGCTGACCGTGCTGCCCGAGCTGTTCGCGATCTGGAAGATCCAGGCGCAGATGGTGGCCGACATCGCCGGCGCCTACGGCCGCCACTGGCAGCTCACCCGCGAGCAGATGCTGTTCTGCCTGTTCCGCCACACCGCCGCGCAGGCCTTTCGCGACATCGCCGTGCGCGTGGGCGAGCGCTGGCTGGTGAACGCCGCCAGCACCTCCACGATTCGTGCGATCTCGCGCAAGATCGGTGTGCGTCTGGGCGAGCGCGGCGCGGTTCACGGCATCGCCCGCTGGCTGCCGCTGGTGGGTGCGATGGGCGTGGGCGCGTATGCGTGGTACGACACCCGCCACGTCGCACGCACCGCGATCAACCTGTTCGCGATCGAATCGGCGGCCGGTCGCGCCTTCGATTTCGACGAAGGGTCGCTGTACGACTGAGCGCCCGCCCCTGTCCGTGCGGGAGAGCGGTTGGGGTGAGTGCTGGCGATTACGTACGACCGATCGAACGTACGTGGATCAAGCGCTGCGTGAGCCAATCCACATTGGGAAGCGCCGATTCATCGGCGTTTCCCGCACGCCATGGATGGTGCCCGCTGACAAACCCACAGCCTGCCCCCGCGAAGGCGGGGGATGGATTTGTTCCGCGATTTCATTGGGGAACTGCCGCCTCACGCCTTGATCCGGAATGCCTCCTGCAACGCGCTGCCGTCGAAGCCCGGGGGTGTTTCACCGGTGCTGGCAAAGCGATACAACGCCGCCGAATAGATGCCGGCCAGCGCCGCTTGTACCAGCGACAAGCCGAGCTGCAAACTGCCAGCCGGCTGCCCACCTTCGCCACAGCAACTGACCAGCTTCGCCGACGCGACTGACCAGTGCCGGCAACATCTCTGACCGGCATCGCCAAGTCGCTGCCCAGCTTCGCCAGCGAACTGCCCAGCACCGGCAACTCGCTGACCAGCAGCGGCGGGCTACTGACCACCCCGGCTTTTCACGCGCCGCATCGATTCGCCTTTCAGATCCAGCTTGACGCTGCTGTGGACGAGCCGATCCAGGATCGCATCGGCGAGTGCTGGGTCGTTGATGATGCCATGCCATTCCTTCACCGGCATCTGCCCGAGGATGATCGTGGCACCGGTTCCGACGCGATCATCCAGCACTTCGAGCAGATCCGAGCGCCCGCGATTCGTTAACGCGGTCAGACCAAAGTCGTCGAGGATCAACAACTGCGCCTTGGCCAGTTGGTTGCGCTGCCGACGAATGGTTCCATCCTCGTGCCCGACCGCCATTTCTTCCAGCAGGCGCGCCGTGCGTCGATAGACCACCGTGATCCCTTGTCGGGCGACTTGCACGCCGAGCGCACACGCGATCCACGTTTTTCCGGTACCGGTTGCACCGGTGATCAACACGTTGCGATGCGCGCCGACCCATGCGCAGGTCAGCAGGTCGGCCATCACGGCCTTGTCCAGACCACGGCCTTGCCGATAGTCGAGATCTTCGGGTGCCGCAATCACCTTGAGCTTGGCGTTTTTCAGGATGCGACGATAGCGCTGTGAATCGCGATGCGCGATTTCCGCTTCCACCATCATCTGCAGGCGTTGCTCGAACGACAAACCCGCATAGACCGTGTCGGTCAGTTGCTGTGCAAACGCTTCGGCCATGCCGGTCAGGCGCAGGCCGTGCAATTGCGCCACCGTGTGATTGTGATTCATTGGGGGGCTCCTATTCATAGTTGGCCGCACCGCGCACGTTGGCGTGCGGCGCGACGGGATCATTAGCCGCTTCGACCTGCAGCGGTGTGCTTTCGATGCCGCGTGCCAACATCGAACGCACCGACGTCATCGTCGTAGCCTTCATGCGCAGCGCCCGCGCGCAGGCGCGCTCCAGCCGCTCCGTACCGCAATCCCGCGCCATGCGCCTGAGGCCGCGAAACGCCTGCATCGAAGCCGCCGCCGAATGCACCTGCAGATGGTGCTGCATGAACCCATGGACAGCCGGCCCAGCGGACTCCGCCCAGGCCATCAGTTCGGACAACTGCTCCTCGCCATACAGGCGATGTGCGGGCGGCTGATGCTCTTTCTTGGTGAAGACGCGATCAACCTCGTAGGAACGCGGGTGGGTCGCGACCAGCTGATCGCGGTGGTAGACCTCGACCGTCGTCGCGGTCACCCGCACATTGACCTTGCGCGTGACCAGGCTGTAAGGCACCGAATAGTAGTTGCGCTCCCAGACAACGTGATAGTCCTGAGGAACCGTCACGCTGATCTTCCAGTCGGCGTATTCGTATGGCTGCATGGGCAACGGCCGCATCGCCGGGCGATCGACTTCCTCGAACAGCGCATTCCGGCTCTTGCCTCCGCGCGTGCGCATCGGCTTGTCGTTGAGTCGATCCAGCAGTTTTGCGATCGCCTGATTGAGGTCATGCAGCGAGAAGAAGGTCTGGTTGCGCAGCCGCGCCAGAATCCACATCTGGGCAAGACGCACGCCGGCTTCGACTGCTGCTTTGTCTTTTGGTTTGCGGGCACGGGTCGGCATCGCCATCATGTCGTAGTGATCGGCGAGAGCCTGGTACGTGGGGTTGATGTAATGGCCGTCTTTCTTGGAAATCGAGACGACCGCCGACTTCAGGTTGTCTGGAACCAGGTGCTGCGGCACGGCGCCGAAAAACTCGAGTGCACGGACGTGCGCATCGATCCAGTCCGGCAGTTGCTGCGACAACGTACAGAACGCGAAGGTCTTGCGGCTGGAACCCAGCACACCGACCCAGAGTTCGACCGGCATCCTTACCCCCGTCCGTTCATCGGTAATCGACGGTCGCTTGCCAGAGTAGTCGACGAACAGCTCCTCGCCGGGTCGCCGGGCCTGGCGCATGACCAAACCGCGCGAGCGCCGGTAGCGGTCATAGCGGCGTCGGAACTCGCGGTCCGACAAAATACCGGCATCCAGGTTCGTTGCGTACTCCTCGTAGAGCAGCGTGATGGTCACGCCGACACGCTCGAGTTCGGCGTGGATGTGCGACCAGTCGGGTTCGACGAACTTCCTTTTTCGGCGCTCGCGTCCATCGTTGAGGCGGGCCTCGAGCGCCGCGATGGACATCGTGTTGACCTGTTCCCAAGTCAGCCTTTCTTCGCGCAGCCGTTCGCGATATCGACCGGCAGTGTTGTGGGAGACGTTGCACCGCTGTCCGGCCTCGCGATTGGACAGTTCGGTGGTCAGCAGCAGCCGACACAGATTCTTCTGAATCATGGAGAGTTCTCGTTCGGTCATGGATGGAGCGGGCGCAACCGACCCTCGCGGGTGCCTGGAGTCCAGGCCGCGTGCTTGACAGGATCGGAGGGGGCGAACGAGAATGCGCGTGTCGGGGATCACTCGACGGTGCAATCTCTAAAGGCTGGCGTCTGCCACGACGGCGGCCTTTTTTGCGCCCGACGTTCTGGTTGACTAACAGGGCGCGGTTCTGGGCGGGATGCCTCCAGCATGAGTACGTCGCGACGCACCTGCAGCGGCGGCATCACGATCGGGGTAACGATCCGGCCAGAGCTTGGCCGGCGTGGTGCGCAGGATTTCCGCGATGCGATCATCGATCCGGCGCGACCGCCGCTGCCCGAGGCAGACGGAAGTCACCGTGGTCGGCTGCACGCCCAGTTCGCGCGCGACCTGCGCCAGCGAACTGCCCGCCAGGCGCAACCGCATCTTGATGCGTTCGTGGCGTTCCCTTTGGGTCTTCAAGGCGGTAGCCTAGGCGGCAACAGTGTGACTCAGTTTAGGCATTTATGAGTAGTATTGCAAGTGCTGACGACAATGCCGCGTTCGGACGACGCTTGGCGTCGGTGCGAGCGACGACGGGACTGAACCAGACGAACTTCGCCGCGACGCTCGGGTTGTCGCTGCGCGCCTACGCGAACTACGAGCGCGGGGAGCGCGAGGCCCCTGTGGCCCTGTTCCGGGCCTTGTTCGAGCAGTTCGGCATCGATCCGATCTGGATGCTGTCGGGAACCGAGCCCACGCCGCAACGGGCGGCGGCGCGCGCACTCGACTTTGACTTGGTCGAGCGGATCGATCGCCTGATCGAGTCTCATCTGGCGCGCGCGCGCAAGAAGATGAAGCCCGCGCAGCGGGCTCGGGTGCGGCGTGCCTTGTACGTACTGAGCATGGAAGGTGCGGCACTGAGTCCCACGCAGGTCGAGCACCTCATGGCGGTGGCAGGATGAAAGGTGACGGCAGTTCGGACGGCAAGGTCGTGCGTCTCATCCACCGAGGCACGACAACGCCGCGCCGCGATCCGGCGATCGATCGCGTCGAGCAGACGCTCAGGGAAGCGCTATGCACGTTGGACGATGATCTGCTGGATACCGAAGACCAGGCCGCGATCGCGAGCGAAACCCGGTTTCTGCAACGGTTTGGTTTCGATGCCTGCCGGGCGCGGCGTCGGCTGGTGTTGGAATTCAAGCATGTAGCCGACGTCACTGACCGGGAAATCAAGCACTTGCATCGCGTCGGCTGCCTGTGTTTCCGGGGTCAGGGCATCCGAATATCGGCCTCGGCGTTCGTCGCCGCCTACGGTTGGTGCCTGATCTCGTACTTCGCGGTGTTGATGGGGCTTGCCTTCGGTCGGATGGTGATGGGTTCTCACCCCTCGGCACTGGTCATGGGCCTCCTCGCCGTCTTCGAACTGGTGATGATCGTTGGAATGGGACTGGCCCATCGTGTCTACATCCAGCCACGTCGCATTCTCTGCCGCATCCGCATGAAAGTGAAGGCGTGAGGGGAGATAACCAAGCGATCAAAGGGGAAGTCCAGCCGGTCACGTTCCGCCGCTTCGGCCCGCAGGGGCAGGATCAGCCTTCGCTGCCGAGCGGGGCCGCGCCGGCGCGCCCCGGCTGTCCAGGAGCGTGCAGGCCGGACGACGGCAAGTGGCGCAAAGCCTGCGCAGTCAGGGCTTGCGAGCCAAGGCGGCGCGCAAGTTCAAGGCGACCACGAACTCGAACCATTCGCTGCCGGTGGCCGAGAACCGGGTGCAGCAGGACTTCACCGCGCAACGGCCCGATCAGGTGTGGGTGGGCGACATCACCTACATCCGCACCGACGAAGGCTGGC
>JAFECR010000043.1 GCA_018242045.1 Pseudomonadota bacterium
GATGAGTGAAGACGAGGAGGTGTTGTTGCGAGAGAACGCCGACCGGTTTGTTGTGTTTCCGATTCGATACCCGGCGATCTGGGAGATGTACAAAAAGGCGCAAGCGTCCTTCTGGACGGCAGAGGAGGTGGACCTGTCGAAGGACATGGGGCATTGGAACGGGTTGTGCGACTCGGAGCAGTTTTTCATCAAGCATGTGCTGGCGTTTTTCGCGGCGAGCGACGGGATTGTGAATGAGAACCTGGCGGAGCGGTTCATGAGCGAGGTGCAGCTGCCCGAGGCGCGGAGCTTCTATGGCTTCCAGATTGCGATGGAGAATGTGCACTCGGAGATGTATGCGCGGCTGATTGAGACGTATGTGCTGGACAGCGAGGAGAAGGCGCGGCTGTTTCGGGCGATTGAGACGCTGCCGGCGGTGCGGGGCAAGGCGGAGTGGGCGCTGCGGTGGATCAAGGGGCGGTCGGCGTCGTTTGGGGAGCGGCTGGTTGCGTTTGCGGCGGTGGAGGGGATCTTTTTCTCGGGGTCGTTTGCGTCGATTTTCTGGATGAAGAAGCGGGGCCTGATGCCGGGGCTGACGTTCTCGAATGAGCTGATCAGCCGGGACGAGGGCCTGCACACGGAGTTTGCGTGCCTGCTGTTTGGGATGCTGCGCGACAAGCCGTCGCAGGAGCGAGTGGAGGAGATTGTGCGGGATGCGGTGAAGATTGAGCAGGCGTTTCTGACCGAGGCGCTGCCGGTGGCGATGCTCGGGATGAACTGTGTGCTGATGAGCCAGTACATTGAGTTTGTGGCGGACCGGCTGCTGGTGGAGCTGGGCGGGCGGAAGGTGTTTGGGGCGGCCAACCCGTTTGACTTTATGGAGAACATCTCGCTGCAGGGCAAGACCAACTTTTTCGAGCGGCGTGTGGGCGAGTACAAAAAGGCAAACGTGCGGGCTGCCGAGCCGCCGGTGTTTTGTCTGGATGCCGATTTCTGATGTTTTTTTTTATTATTATTATTAAAAAAAATAATTTTAATCTTTTTAGACTATAGTCTTTATAGACTTGCGAGTAACCATATAAGCACGATGAGGGTGACGGTAGTCAGTGCGCAGAGAGATGTGTTGATGCGTTTGAGGGTGGCGACCTTGACGAGGAGACGTGAGTACTCGGGGTCGTCTTGAATGAGCATGGGGGTGGTGACGGGCACTTGGCGGACGACGTCGGAATACTTTGGTGGAAATGCTCCATCGTCCATTGTCTCACCCTTTAAGAAAATAAAAATGGAGCAACCTAATTCCTAAGGTTGTGGTTGCAGCAAATCTGTATAGCCTGTGAAATCAGAGAGGTCTGGGATGTCGCCGATGCCTGGGACGACGGGAAGCGTGTTCACGATTGTTGGACGGAGGGCGGAAAAGTCTCTGCTGTAGACGGGCGGGGGACGGGTTGGGTCGGTGCTGGCGAGGATGCCGGATTGGACGCAACGCTGGCGGAGGTCGCAGGCCTCGGGACTGAAGTAGATGTAGTCTGAGATGACGGCGACGTAGCCGCCGCCCTGGCGGAGGTCTTTTGGGGTGGGGACGACGGTGACCTTTGTGCGGTTGCGGCAGCGGTAGAGTTCGGTGATTTGCTTCTTTGAGGAGCGCTCGATGGCGGCGATTTCGATGGCGGGGGTGGGGTAGAACCAGTACTCGATGATGCCGACCTCGCTGCGGGTGACGATGCAGTGGCGCTGCTCGCGCTCGCCCTCGCCGTTTTTGTTTTCGGCGGGGTCGGTCCAGACGGGGTTGCGTGACGAGTCGGAGGCGCACTGGAGGACCCATGTTTCGCCCGAGCCGTGGCCGCTGTAGACGGAGCGTTTGATGGAGTTGAAGGAGAAGGAGGCGCGCGGGTGCATGCGGCCCTTGTTGTGGACGATGAACCAGATGCGGCCGAGGGGGTCGTTGTGGACGCGGGTGACGACGTCGCCGACGACGGGCTCGTAGAGGCCCTGGTTGATGGTGTATGCCTTTTTGAGGTCGACGATGAGGGCGTTTGCGTCGGCCCTGAGGATGTTTTGCTGGGCGTGGTGGGCGTCGTTTGTGTCGATCTCGATTTCGACATCGTCCGCGGATAGTGGTTGCATCGATGATGTATAAAAAATGATTCAGAGTCAAAGGGAATTGGTTACTTTTTTTAGTTTATTTT
This sequence comes from Pseudomonadota bacterium, assembly GCA_018242045.1. Classification (GTDB taxonomy): domain Bacteria; phylum Pseudomonadota; class Gammaproteobacteria; order Berkiellales; family Berkiellaceae; genus Berkiella. The sequence goes on from JAFECR010000043.1 coordinate 2,166, forward strand.
CTTTTTCTCCACAAACCTTAGGGCTAGTAGATGTCTAAAATACTGCGACGGTTTGTGTGCGGGGAGTATCTCGGGAGTGCAGAGCAGAAAGAGACGCGGCCGTACTACGCGACGGCGTGCCTGTTGATGTGCGACAGCGAGTTTCGCGGGCAGGTGGGTGGGGGCCGGTCGCTTGGGGAGCTGCAGCGGCAAGGGTCGGAGACCAACCATGTGGGGATGCTGCTGAAGCTGCTGAACGCGGCGATGGACATTGGGGCGCCCGGGACGGCGGGGCCCGGGACGGTGGTGGATGTGTACTTTGTGCGGGTCCCTGGGTCGTGCGCGGCGGCGGCGGAGGACCGCGGGCTGGTGGCGGTGATCATTGGGGTGGGGTCGCTGGCGACGATGCAGACGTGGACGCTGGGCCTGCGGAAGATCCTGTCGGCGCGCGGGCACGGGGCCAAGGCGGTTGGGGGGTGTGACGCGAGCCACTTTGGACGGCTGCTGAACGCGTGCATGCATCCGCGGATCTTTACGCGGGCGGGTCTGCCGACGGGGGACAACTACATGTACGACGACCTGACGAGCTATGTGGACGACATTGCGGCGCAGCACGTGCAGGCGGAGCAACAGCAACAGCAGGGGGGAGGAGGAGGAGATGGGGTTGCGCTGGTGGTGACGCGGGAGGCGCTGCAAGGGGTTGAGGCGGTGGAGCCGCGGAAGTTGCTGAATCCGTTTCTGGCGCTGAATGCGCGGCGGGTGTGTGTGAGCGAGACGGTGCTTGACGTGTGGCCGAGCGCGAGTTTCCTGTGCAGCGACCTGGAGGGGTCGGTCTTCCGGGACGACGGGCGGCTGGACTTTGGGGCGCTGCCCGAGGCGTGCCGGGTGTACCGGATGGCGCTGGGGGACATGAGCACGGATGCGTTTTTCCCGGACCAGCTGCCAAAGACGGAGCAGCTGGCGCAGCTGCTGCAGGGGATGTATCCGTCGCTGGGGAGCGTGCTTGCGGGCAAGACGCGGGCGGAGATTTGCGAGAGCGTGCTCGAGGGGCGGGCGACGGGGCTGACGGCGGAGGAAGGGGGCCCGGTGACGTTTCCGCACCCGCTGCGGGGCCACCCGAGCCTGACGGAGGAGGTGACGTCGGGGACGCTGTCGATGGGGTACCTGAGCGAGATTGAGGGGCGGATTGCGCGGGCGCGCGGGCGCGGGGTGGATGCGGAGGAGCTGCGGCGGCTGATGGTGCGGTCGTTTGCGCTGGCGACGAACCTGATGATGACGGACAAGGACGACACGCCGTACGGGCCGCAGTGCGTGGCGCGGGAGATGCTCGCGGGGCTGCGGAAGCACGGGCTGCACTTTGTGCGGCCGCGGGATCGGCCGTGCGGGGGCAGCGGGGCGTGGGTGGGGTGGGTGCTGCAGCAGCTGGACCGGCTGGGGATGCTGACGCACGACGTGTCGATTGGGCTGCGGATGCTGATGGCGACGCTGACGACGCACATGTGCGACGACGGCGGGGTGCAGCTGTTTCTGACGGGGGCGGCGTCGGACGGCAAGACGTTTGCGGTGGGGGAGCTGCTGCGGCGGGTGGTGGTGAGCCTGCAGCCGATGAGCAGTGTGTCGAAGCGGGCGCTGGACAGCGCGCAGCTCGGGGTGCTGCTGCGGAACAACGTTGCGTTTTTCGACGACGTCAAGCCGGGGATGCTGGAGGGGATTGAGACGGAGATGAAGCTGCTGATGGGGCGCAAGACCAAGGCGGGGCGGGCGACGAACATGGACTTTAACAAGCCGCAAGAGGGGGGGCAGAAGGCGGGGAGCGGGGCGGCGGTGAAGATGATGCCGAGCCCGTCGTCGGTGGTGATGACGTCGAATTTCCTGCTGCGGGACGTGGTTGCGGGGAGCGAGAAGGGGATTGTTGGGGGGAGCGCGTTTGAGAGCCGGATGTTCAACTACAAGCTGAAGCCGGTGCGGCTAGAGGGGCGGGACGTGACGCTGCTGAGCGAGGCGCGGGCCGGGGAGGAGCAGGAGCACGAGGACAGCAGCGCGCTGCGGTACTTTTATTCGTGCTGCTCGTTTGTGGCGCTGTGCATGTCGGCGAAGATTGTGCCGATGCCGGTGATGAGCGGGCACGGGGAGCTGGTGCGGGCGCTGAGCGGGGAGTTTCGGAAGCTGTGTGCGGCGTTTCTGAGCGACGACCAGCGGGTGATGATGCACATGAACAACCTGCCGATTGCGGCGGCGATCATGGAGCAGGTGTACGAGCGGGTGGTGATGGGCGGGACGGATGCGAACCAGCGGGCGGAGCTGACGGACCTGTGCGAGATTTTCTACGACATTGCCGAGTCGCTGCTGCCGACGGTGGAGCATGTGGTGTTTGGGGCGTCGATGGTGATGGACAGCGCCAACGGGCTGCGGGACCAGGCGAGCGTGGTGGCGGGGCAGCTGCTGGCGGTGGTGCGTGCGGAGTGGTACA
>JAFECR010000044.1:0-1388 GCA_018242045.1 Pseudomonadota bacterium
CACACTCGCAGACAGCCACGCCACACCCACACACACACACACACACACACACACACCCCACACATACACACACACACACACACACACACACACACACACCTCACACACACACACATTTCACTTCATTTGTCCGACATGTCAGTGACCACCAGGGGTCGCACGACGACCTGGTTGCGCGGCAGGGCCGGTACTACGAGCTGCTGCAGCAGCAGGGCGACGTTGCGGCCAGCACGCCGGCAGTCGTCACGGCTGCCGCGGCCGCCGCGGCCACCGCGGTCAAGACGAGCGAGACGGCGGAGGACGAGGACGAGGATGCGGCGGAGGCCGCGGTCGTGCCCGCGGCGGAGGAGGGCATCGTGATGTGGGCGTGGCGCCTGGCGCGCCCGGATGCCGGGTATCTCTTCGGCGCCGTGCTCGGCGGCGTTATCCTCGGCGCGCTGTGGCCCATCAACGCTGTGGTCCTCTCCAAGGCTCTCGGCGTCATCATGGAGGTGTGCTTTTTGCTGTAATTATTAACATGTCTGTGTATGTATGTTTGTGTGTGTGTGTGTGTGTGTGTGTGTGTGTGTGTGTTTATACACATTCTAACATGCCAAGGGTGCGGAGGGCAGTTCGGTTCGTGACTGGTGTCTTGGGTTTATCGGGCTTGCTTTTGCCAACCTCATCGGCACCACCCTGCGTATGAGCTTTACGTTTATTGCTGGCGAGCGTCTGACTCTGCGGCTGCGTCAGCAGATCTTCGACGCGGTGCTGCACGAGCGCATGGCGTGGCTGGACGAGCCCGCGCACGGCGCGCACCGCCTTGCGCAGCGCCTCGGCGCCGACGTGCCCAAGGTCCGCAACCTGGTGGGCGACTTCGCGGGCATTGCGGTGCTGTGCCTGACGCTGGTGTGCGGCGGCCTGGGCGTCGCGCTGTACTACTGCTGGCGCACGGCGCTTGTTGTGCTCGCGACGATGCCGCTGCTGATTGCGGGGTCCGTGCTGATGATGCGGCTCAGCCACTCGTCGACGCTCGAGGCGGCAGGGCGCGGCCGCGCGGCCAGCGACCACGCCGCGATGGTGCTGGGCAACGTGCGGCTGGTCACGTCCATGGGGCGTGCGGCGCACATGCTGGGGCAGTACGACGCAATGCTCGCCGCGCCGCTGCTGGCCGCGGGCACCAAGAACCGCGCCGTCGGGGCGGTCGCGTTGGGCTCGGAGTTTTCCAAGTTTGGTGCGTTTGCGCTCGCGTTTTGGTACGGGTCGGTGGTGGTGGACCAGGGCTACTGCGGCTTCACCGACATGTTCGCGTCGCTGACGGGCGTGCTCTTCTGCGGCATCATGGGCGGCATCTACGCCGCCATGATGCCCAAGCTCCCCGAGGCCAAGAAGGCCGCCGCGCGCGTGCG
>JAFECR010000044.1:1394-2243 GCA_018242045.1 Pseudomonadota bacterium
GGCGAAGGTCCCGCACGGCGACATTGTGTTTGACAACGTCACGTTCGCGTACCCGTCGCGGCCGCACATCAAGGTGCTGGAGAACTTCTCGTTGCACATCAAGGCGGGCCAGACGGTCGCACTGGTCGGCAAGTCGGGGTCCGGCAAGTCCACCGTGCTCCAGCTGCTCCAGCGCATGTACGACGTTCTCGGCGGCTCGGTGCGTGTGTTTTGGTCGTGTGAATTTCGCACCTTTCCTATTTGTTACTACTGAAGAGCCAGACATTTCTTGTGGTGTTTCACACTGACCGTGCAGATCAAGGTTGACGGCACGGACATCTCGACTGTGGACACAGACTCGCTGCGCACGCACGTGGGGGCGGTCGAGCAGGAGCCGCGCCTGTTCAACATGTCCATCCGCGACAACATTGCATACGGCCTGCCCGCCTGCACGGACGAGCAGATTGCCCGCGCGGTCGAGATGTCCAACTGCGGCGAGTTTGTGCGTGACCTTGTGGACGGCGTCAACACGAACGTCGGCGAGCTGGGGTCCCGCTTGTCCGGCGGCCAGGTGTGTGTGTGTGTGTGTGTGTGTGTGTGTGTGTGTGTGTGTGTGTGTGTGTGTGTGTGTGTGTGTGTTTCATTTTTTCAAATAGAATACGTGCTAACCATGGCAGAGGCAGCGGGTAGCCATTGCGCGGCTGTTTGCGCGGCACGAGCTGATCAAGATCCTGCTGCTGGACGAGGCGACCAGCGCGCTCGACACGCGCAACGAGCACCTCGTGCACACCGCCATGGACGCCGCCCGCGCGGGCCGCACCTCCATTATTGTCGCACACAGGTAAACATACTCACATACGCACGCACGCA
>JAFECR010000044.1:2290-4717 GCA_018242045.1 Pseudomonadota bacterium
TCAGGCTGTCAACAATCCGCAATGCGGACTGCATTGTGGTCATGGAGCACGGGCACGTCATCGAGTCGGGCACGCACGACGAGCTGATGGCGCGGCAGGGGCGCTACGCAGGGCTGTACACGCAGGGCCAGGGCAAGACGGATGAGCTGCCCGAGGAGTTCGCGTAGAGTACAGACGTCGTTGCTTTCCCACACGAATTTTGATTGGATTTTAAAAATATCTATCTATTCTGTACATACTTCTCACTGCATTAACATTTTATTGAAACAATAAACGTCATCATTCACTCACATTGGTATATTAAAGTCACGATAAAAGCGATCATAAATCGAATCATCAACAATAGCAGAGTATGCACATAGCCAACTGAGACAGAGAAGAAATAAAGATGTGGCGGAACAAGCAGATGCACAGTAAATGATGCATAACGAAGGTCAAGAAACCTTTCGTGCACTTTGGACGTGGGAGATGCTGAGATGCAACAGAAGAAGATGGGAGTGCAGAAATGGCACACATTCTTCCAAACTAACAGCAACCACTTGGCTTCTCAATAGGCTTCGAAAGATCTAATTTCGTTGATTGTGATGAACCAGGCCCGTCTTGAACATTGGCGCCTTTTGGGAGTTTTCGTGCTGTGGCGTAAGCCAAGAAAAATGGCATCATCATTAGTTCAAGTAAACAAACCGATAGCCTCAAAGAGTTCATGAACATTAATAGACTTCATCGCAGATGTTTCCATGAATAATAAACCATTTTCGTCTGCATAGGCGGCGGCAGTCTACAATGAGAATTATTAAAAATGGGCGTCTCACCTCCTTCGAGACGCATTGGCTTGCTGGCTTGCTCGCCCTTAGATCACACTTGTTTCCTGCTAACGCAATAACGATATTCGGAGACGCTTGTCGCTGCACATGTATTAGACGAGGCAACGCATGAAAAGTACCTGAATGCCCTGCGATGTAAGCAAATAAACATCAATGGATCACCTGCAACTCCTTCACCCAGATTTTGGCACGCGCAAAAGATTCTTGACTTGAAACATCATAGACAATAATGGCAGCGTGAGCTCCCCGATAATACATCGGTGCAAGACTATGGTAGCGTTCCTTCGTGTCAACACACACAAGGGTCACATACCTGTCCAGCTGTGTCCCAAATTTCAAATTTGATTGTCGCATCATCCATAGGGAGAGTTTGTGTCAAATAGGCCGCTTCAAGTTTGACAAATGCTTGCATGAAATCAAACCTCCAATCGTCGTCTCATGTTTCGGATCAAAATGTCCTTTGACAAACTGAAGAACGAGACTGGACTTCCCCACAGCCATCTCACCTAACAAAATTACACATTTGTCTTGTACCACCGTTACCAAGAAGCACAAGCTTGAAGGTGTAGAGTTTGTTTGACACTGCCATTGTGGAGACAACGATTAATTTCTGTAATGGCTTAATTGCCAAAATTTGCGATTAGAATGGACCTCGATTCTTGGCACGTGTTTAGGTCTTTTTCCCCTGTCCAAGCATGTGCGTACAAAATGGCGACCTGCCTTTTTCTAATGCATTAGGGCTCTTCTCTTGCCAGACAATTTCCAGCACATCTTGCGTGTGATGAACACGAACATCGAGGGTAGCCGCAAGGTTCTCCTTTTCCGTCTTGTCTTATGTTTCTTAGATCATGTATGCCTTGACTGCCATCAAGGGTTGCGGTCGCCGCTTTGCCAATGTCTGCTGCAAGAAGGCTGAGATTGACATGCGCAAGCGCGCTGGAGAGCTGGTAATCTTTCATTTTCATTGTTAAGCTTCGTTTGGTGATGAGAGCGAACATGTGAATTACTTTGTGATATATGTTCGAGGCTGTTTCTGAAAATTAACTGATGTGTGTATGGTTATTGTCTCTTCATTACCATTGCTAACGTTCTCTATTATGCTCGATTACCTCGCTGACTTCATAGACGGATGATGAGGTAAAAAAAAATTAATTTAGTGAATCTCATTTTCAGGTCAAGAAGCTCGTCACTGTGATGCAGAACCCCCGCCAGTACAAGGTTTGATGATACTAAACAATATCTTATGAAATTTAGATCCCTGACTGGTTCCTCAACCGGCAAAAGGATCTGCGCGACGGCAAGTACTCGCAGACGTTGTCCAACGCTTGGGACAACAAGATTCGCGGTTCGGAGCCCTTTTACTTACTGTAACATTGTTTAGAGGATCTTGAGGCCTTGAAGAAGATCCGCGCCCACCGCGGTATCCGCCACTACTGGGGGTTCGCTCGATTTGCTTTTTTCGCTCATTGTTAGTCTGCGTGTCCGTGGACAGCACACCAAGACCACTGGTCGCCGCGGCAAGACTGTCGGTGTGTCGAAGAAGAAGGGCGGATAAACTTATTCTCATAAAACCCTTGGATTTTATTCCTTGTCTCAAAATTTG
>JAFECR010000045.1:0-3185 GCA_018242045.1 Pseudomonadota bacterium
ACTTTACACATCAAATAAGGCAGAGTACTTGCTTCAGGTGGGGTTTCAATAAACTTATATTTTCTTGGATTTCTGTGATGATTTTGTCTTCTTTTGACCGGTCAGGCAGCGGACAACACGGAGATGATGGCATGGCACCGCGCCATCACAGATGCGGCGAGGCTGGACGTCTCGGACACACGGACGCACGCCATGGTCGGCCACATCCAAATGTTTTTTTTTCATTTCTGTATTCCAAGACTTATATTTTCAGGTGATGCACTTAATCCGCAAAGCGTCAACGCTCACATCCAAATCGCCTGGCCGCCTGAGCCCGGGCCCGCGTCGCGCCTCGCCTGCAGCCGAGTACGCACTGTTGTGTTATTCATATCTATCTCCAATTTCTTCATCGATGTCATTTAGGAAATTTTGATAATTTATTTTTCAGTATGGAGAAAAAACGATCAACACCGAGACTGCTGGGAAAAGGAAAGAAAGGAGGAAGCGATGCTAACGTTACGGTACTACAAGTCCTGTCACTTCATCAAACTGGCATTAGGGTCACGCTTACTCGCAGGCCGAGCCGCGGTCGCTGACAGAGATCTGTGCGGTGCAGGGCGTGCCCGTCCCGCTGCTCGTCACCAAGTGCATCGCCGAGGTCGAGCGCCGCGGCCTGACTGTCGAGGGCATCTACCGGTTATTGTTTAGCAATTTTAAATTTCGATTGATGAATGTTTTTTTTTTTTTCGAATGAAGTCATCGATAATTAACACTCGCAGGCTTGCTGGTCCGCACACGCGAACAAAAGCTCTGTTAGAGCGTTTCGCCATGGACCCCTCGGGCGTGCACATGGAGGACGAGGACACATGCGACGACATCCACACGGCGTCGGGGCTGTTGAAGCAGTACGTGCGCGAGCTGCCCGGCTCGCTGACGGCGGGAATGTACCCGCAGTTTATCGCGGCAGCGTCGCTTCCCGCTGCGCAGCGCGTGGCCGGCCTAGCGAGCGTGGTGGCGCAGCTGCCGAAGGAAAATCGCGACACGTTGCACACCATCGTCACGCATCTGGCGCGAGTCGCCGAGTTCTCTTCGCAAAATAAGGTTGTTTTTGAAAGGATGTTTTTCTTCAGCAGTTGAATTATTCTTTGGCTTACATTATTTATTCATTTTTTGAACTATTTTCGCTAATTTCAGATGGATGTCCGCAACCTGGCCACCGTCTTTGGCCCCACGCTGATCCGGCCTGTGGGCGAGGAGTCCGTGCAGTCCATGGTGCGATTAATGTTGATGCGGGTGTAGGCGTCTGTCGTTACTTGTCGTTATTGAAGCTTTTTTTTAATTACTTGTCATCTCCTGCTGAACTAACTCATGCTTTGTCCTGACCGTGTAGTTTGGCGACGTGTCCCACCAGTACGCCGCCGTCGAGGTGCTTATCAACAACGCGGCGCTCGTCTTCAGCGCCGACTCGACGGCGGCCAGCGCGAGCGTATCGGCCAGCGTATCCCCCGGCGCGTCGGCCGCACCGTCCATGACCGCGTCGGCCGCACCGTCGGTGACCCCGTCCGCGATCCAGTCTGCGTGCATGTCCATGCTGAGCGACCACCACGACCCAGACCAGGGCCGCGACGACCACGACGAGAGCGAGGCCATCGAAGCGGCGGCGGCGGCGTCAAGCTCGGAGTCGGAGGAGTCAGTGACCACGGCCGTGCCGTCGCAGGCCGCGCCGCAGGCCGTGTCGCCCCTGCCGGCCGTGTCGCCCGTGGTTGCGGCCGTGCCCACCCCCTCCTTCGCCGTGATATCCTCAACGACTGTCCCGTTTGGCGAATATTCTCCGCCCCGGGGTAGGCGCTCAGCATCTATGGAGGAGCTGCCTGCCAACCGCGTCCCCTCGCCGGGCCGCACGTCACAGTCCTCCAGCGGGCCGGACAGCGCGGCCGCGCAGTCCGTGGCGGCCGTGCTGGACACGCGTCCGCAGCTGTCGCCGCCGACGCCGCGGTCGCCGCTGCGCCAGGTCGAGTCCTTCTCGTCCTTCGGCGCGCAGCGCATGCAGGCGGCGCGTGCGGCCGTGTCGACCGCCGCGATCGATGTGGTTGGCAAGACCGACGCCCGCGCGAGCTCGCTGCTGCGGTCCGCGTCGCAGCCCATCACGCGCCCGCCCTCGGCGCGCCGCATCTCAGTGGACCAGGGCGACGCGACGCGCCGCTCGCCGCCTACCGCCGTGCGCAGCAGCAATTCGTCGCTCGAGTCGAGCGCGGACGGCGGCGCACGCGAGGTCAAGCCCCGGCCCGTGACGGGCGCGAGCAGCATGTGGCTGCTGACTGAGTTTGACCGCCTGGCGGCCCGGTTCGCGGTCATGGACGCTGCGGTCGCCCCTGCCGCGGAGCCAGCCGCCGAGCGCGCCAGCACAACGCCGCCGCCGCCGCCGCCCGACGTGAAGGCCCGCGGCCCGATGTCGCCGCCGTCGGCGCGGCTGTGGGGCTCGGCCAGCCCCGCGCGCACACGGTCGCCGGCAGTGCCCGTGTCCATGCCTGTGGCGTCGGTCTACCGCACCGTCAACCCCGACAGCGACGTCCCAGCTGCCCGCATCGACCGCCCGGTGGTCCGCCCGCCACCCGCCGTGCCCGCCGTGCCCGTCGTGCCCGCCGCGCCCGCCGCGGCCCCGGTCTCCGCCGCTCCTGTCGCAGGCCCCGCATCCGCCCCCGCCGCCACGTCCGCCGCATCTGCTGTTGCAGCTGTGGCGAGCGGGCCGCCGCGGCCCGTCCTGACCGTGTCCGCGTCGCAGTCGCTGCTGAGCGAGACGGACACGGACGACATGTCGCTGGACACGACGGCGGAGTCGCTGGCCGTGCCCGAGGGCGACACGCGGCGCCGGTCCTTCCAGCTTGCCATCGCGGCCGGCGTGGACGACCGCCTGTTTCCGGCCCCAGCCGCCCTCCCCACCACGCCGCCCCGCGCGCACTTTGGCACCCCCGAGCGCCGCCTGAGCGTCACGGCCGCGCCGCTGCCCGCGCCGGCGGCCACCGCCACGTTTCCTGCAGCCGCTACATTCGCGGCTGCACCTCCTGTCGGCATTGCCGCGGCCATTGAGGCATCGATGGGGCCGTTGTCGCTGTACCCCGGGGTGCTGGGCGACGAGGGCGCGGGTGTGCGAACGTCGCGCGCGCCACCGCAGTTTCCTGCGGCGCCGGCTTACCCCGGCCCGCCGC
>JAFECR010000045.1:3234-5021 GCA_018242045.1 Pseudomonadota bacterium
CGCCCAGCACGTACCCGGGCATGCAGCCCCCCAGCGCGGCCGCCGGGCGGGCGCCGCACCTGTCGCCCATTGCCCGGACCAGCGCCGCCGACGACTCGTATGCCGACTTTGTGTACGACGCCGAGACCGACCATCTCGTGTCGGGCGACATGACCGGGCTGGACGACGAGTCCATTGTATGAATGTTTTGTTGCTTGTATGCCTTCCCTCAGGTTATGCCTTCAGGGCATCGACCATTTTGCATCTTATGCCGCCCTTAGGGCATCGACCATCATTTTGCTTTCGTGGCCATGCCATGCTCATGCCACGTTCAGGCTATTAAACAGCACCGCTTGGACTTGATGATTCGATTAATTTAACTTTTATTGATAAAATAAATAAATAACGTGAAAGGGAGCAAGGAAAGACAACAATTACGAACAATCAACACACACAACAGCAGCAACAAAACAACAACAACAAACAAACAAGCAAGCAAACAAACAACTACACACACACACACTCACACACACACACACACACATCAAACTCAAACAGCAGAATCGTTCATCGAAAGGTCGTGGAGGGCGACAGCATCCAAGCCCACACCATCATCCATAAGCGGTTCATATTCGGGCGCCTGTAAAGTAAGCCAACACAAACGATGCAATCGAAAAAGGGTGCCAGGCTGTACCTCCAAGATGAACAGGCGAGCAGGGCTCCGAGACCTGAGCGCAGAGATAAAGATGTCAACAGAAGAGTCGACAACAAGAACACCATTGACTTCAAGAATAATCGTGCCCTCGGAGAGCCCCGCCTCGCTTGCGGGGCTGTGCGGCTGCACGGCCTCAATGAAAATTCCAAAGCGATCGGGGTCCGTCTGCGCACGTGAGACAAATGAAGGCAAAAATGCGGACTTACCGAAATCTTCATGCCGAAGCCACCGGGCCCGGCCGTGAGCGCAATCAGGTCTAGCGTAATGCGGGCGGTGAGCTCTTCCGGGTCGCTCGACAAGAAATGCTCTGGCAATGTTGATCGCTTCTGGATGAGCTTGATGAAAAGCGTGTTATCATTCTTCAGCCGCGCAAGCACATCCTCGAATGGGGCATTAACCACGGATCTCCCATTAATCGCCAAAAGTACGTCTCCACACTGAACTCCCGCCTGCGCTGCCGCGCCCCCAGAGGTCAAGCCGCTCACATATACACCAGAACTGCTCTTGAATGATGATATTTGCAGGCCAAGGCCGTCTCGGGCCCGTCGCAGGCACACGGTGCGAGCCAACACATTGACGCCAGCCACGGACATTGCAAATGATGCGTCTAACGTTATCGGATGCTCCTGAGCAATCCTGTCTAAATAGGCCACTGACTAAATAGGCCACTGACAATTTCTAAGTTGCCAAGTATGGCGGACGTTCAACGACAGGTTATAAGTCGGCCGAGCAGTGTTTTGCGCATGACTGGGTCCTTCCGCGGTGAGGCCCCGGCAAGCGCGCCGCCCAAGACACCTGCATCCATCCCGGCTGCTCCAACAGCAGCGAAAACTGCAACATTAAAACTTGACATAGCTCCTCTTGCTCAACTCCAACCAAGTCGGCGAAAGACCCCCGGCATCGAAGCGCAACGTGTACTCGGCGTGCTAGAGTTGTTGATAAAGAAGGTCGAGCTGCTGGCGGCGGTCAACTCTGGGGTTGTTCAGCTGTCGAACTTGCCATCAAATTTGGCGAAAATCTTCTCCGAGTACACAAAGCATCAAGAGGCATACAAATCTGCGCTTGATGCACACGACGAGACAAGTGCTTCTGC
>JAFECR010000004.1 GCA_018242045.1 Pseudomonadota bacterium
GTGAGTAAGCGCAGGCAACAAAGCCTAAGCTTGTCCCGTACTTGATACGGGATTCAAAATGGAAAGAGTATACAATTAAACGCGTATGAGAATCCCTACAAAACTCATATAAAACGTCGCAGCTTTATTCACTCAAAGCATTTTTTATCGTTGTTTCTTGTTATGTAATTTTTGAATCCATTTAGGTTAGAGGGTAAACCTAAAATAATTTCGAAGAAGAGCAGCAGTCACATGAAATCGCTTAGTTGATGAACAAGTCCCATATCGAGCATCTCTTGCGTTGTAGGAAACCATAGCTGCTCGGCAGATGTTTTTTTAAACTTCTCTATAAAATCTTCATTAATACCTTGCTTTCGGCATAAAGGATATATCTTTTTTTCAAGGTAGTATTTTTCTAATAATCGATGAAGTTCTGGAATATAGGATTCTTGCTCTTCAGGCAAGGACGATTTATGAAACGCTAACTGCGCTTTTTTAGTTAAAATGCGATTTTTTCCTGAAATAAATGCAATTGTACAAGCTGAATAACACTTTTCACTTGAAGCCGTGTTAAGATGATGTTCTTGAATTATCTTTGATATCTTTATTCCTTCCACCACAAGCCCACCATTACTATCTAGTACAATGGTATTTATTTTAGGATTTTCTTTAATAATTTGTTCAACACTATCAGCAAGACCTGTATTAAAATCTCCTTGAATATGTAAGTAGTTTTTTTCAGAATTAACAAACAAATCATAATTCTGATTCTTTAAAATTTGAGGGTTTTCGTTAATTGAAAATACTTTACTCAAATTCGATGTGCCTAATGTATAAATATCATACATAAAATAGCCCACATTGAACACAATGATAATTTGCACTAAACAAGACCAGAGCCGCTTTTGAGTTTTAGCGCTATAACGTCGAGTTGAACGCCATAAACCAACATTGCCCCATATGAGTTGAAATACACAAATTGGCACTAAAGGTAACAATGCCACACTTAAAGCCAATGTCGAAGGTGCACTAAGCTTATATAAGTAATGCACGAGGACGAAAGACAAGAAAAAGATCAAGTAAACAAGATTCATGGCAGCAGGAATTAACAGCCAATTTAACCAAAAGGATCTTGGTAAAGAATGATTTCCATGCCAATGTTGTGAAAGATAGTTCATGTGTAAAATTCAGCGATTTACAAGAGCGCTATGTTAGCACAGCAATTTAAAATTGATGCTCAAAATCTGACCAATTTCCCTCAAAACAAGATAAAAGGGATCTTAAAAAAATCTTATTTATTCACCCATTCTTGAGGATACACCATTAAACTTCTTGATTTTTTCTCATTGTAATTTTCCTGGCCAATATAGTATGGTTTGGAGTTACGTGCTTTATATTGTTTCGCTTTTTCCTCCCAATTTTCAGCACGCACATGTAACGAGGGATGGGTCGTAAAATAATCCTTGATGGGTCTTGGTAAATATTGTTTAGATGTTCCAAAATGATTTAACATCAAGGTAAAAGAATCGCCTAAGGCGCTTGGATCATAATTTAAAGCTTGTAATGTTTCAAAACCAAAACGATCTGCTTCATTTTCCTGAAATTTACTAAAACTATGATTTAAAAGAAGATTAAGATACCAATCGAAAAAGCTACCGTACTGCGATTTAAAGACTTTGGCTTGAAGCCTCATATGATCGATACAATGCCCTAAATCCACATGACCTTTTTCATGCCCTAAGATCCCAACCAATTGAGATTCATTTTTTAATAAAGACAACATACCGGTTGTAATGATGATATTGCCGCCAGCCATAGCGAAGGCATTGGGTGGCCCTTCTATTATAAAGACGCGATAATTCAAATTTTTAGGATTATACTGCTTGGCTAATTCCTGCATCACGCTATTTACATAGTCTTTTTCAGAACTCATTGTTTTTGTTTCAGCAGCTGCAAGATATTGAGCTAATTGATCTCCCAATGCTCGCTCATCTTTTGCATTTACACCCAAAGCACGTGTAATCGATCTATCTACCGTTTTAAGCGGTTGACCTAAAATTCTATAGAATGTTTCAAATGATAAACCCTGTGGCGTATCAACATCATTTGTGACCAACAAATAACTCACCACCCCTAAAATACATATGAGTAAACAACTGATTGCAAGCCTTTTCATAACAGTCGTCCTGCATATTTTTTATAAATCATATGAATAAATATCATTAACAAGCCAACCACCACAAAAACCACCGCTCGCACCAGTAAATCTGTTTGAGCTAAATCATAGAAGATAAGTCTTGCCACACAGAAAATTAAAAATACCAATGCAATATGAACCAAATACTTGTTTCTAAGATAATATCCAACAATAACCATCAGTAAAACTTCAACCACCCATAACATGGTTAAATAAGCCTTATCAAAGCGCCACAGCAAAAATAATGCCACCGCAGTGAATAGCGGGATATAACCAATGAGTACTGGATTTTTATAAAATATTTTTAAAAGACGATTTTGATCACTGTTATCTGGTTTTTGCAAGAGAAAAGCGATAATGCCAAGTGCTAATATAAAACTAATTGGTCCAGTGATATGAGTGTTCTGATACCAATCAGATAAGGGTGATGCCCATTTACTCGATACCACCGCAACTTGAATGCACAATGCAAACAACAAAATAACAGCATAGACATGTGCTCTGAGCGGTACAATAGTCCGAGTGAAGGGTACTGACAATAGCAGCGCCAAAATACCATACCCTATCGGATGGATAGGCGCACTGAAATTAGATACTAACAGTAAAATCGCCGTAAAAAGCCCCATATCAAATGGAATAGCTTGGGTAAATGGTAACATTTTCACGGAAGCTTTATTTGATAGCACCGGATAAAGCTGCGCATTAAAAGGTGGCGTGTAATACCAATATGCACAAATCGTTATCACGATGATAGATAAAATTGTTTTAAGCGAGATGCCTGCAATGCTAGCCTCGCTTTGCAGATAGCCCAGGACATATAAGATCATAAAACCAAATAAAAACAATAATGCCATGTTTTTACAAGCCGCACCTAAAAGAAATAGCCTACTTTTTGAAGTTTGATTGCAAAAATATCCTAGCTCAAAAAATAAAATAGCTGCAGCCAAATAACATACACCCGGCAAATAGGAACTTAAAATCCAAAGTTTAACAAAAACAAATAAAGCAATGTGAAAACCCAACAAGTAGATAGCGACATCTTCAAAATTGACCTTGTTGTTTTTTAACAAAAAAGTTTTTCTTTGTATCAAGCCAAGGAGTAAAACCACAGTAGGTAAAAAATATAAAAGAAAGGATGACAAAAGTTGAACATCGAACCTGATAACGCACCCGGTTCCATAAAGGATCGTAAATAAAATAAACAAATGATAGAAAAAACGATGATCTTGCTTATCCATCACTGCGCTATTAAAAGTCATGAGATAAATAACCACCACGAAACTAAGATACCCACCTTGATAATGTACTAAAGCTAAACACAAAACAAAGGCCGCAGTTACAAATACAACGATATCTAACAATACAGGAAACCCTTGCACACTTAGCTTATTATCAGAGTAAGTTGTCTCAAGCTCATTTTTAGCAAAATACCAACGAAGCAGATAAAAAGGAATTATCGTGGCTATGCCAAGTACTAAGATTTGTTGGGTTTTATCTAAAATAACTAAAGTAAAACAAAAAACGATATAGCAGGCATAAGTAAGCCAAATACCGATGCAACTTAACAATTTTTGTGCACGTTGATGACAAAGTGTGGTAAAAGCAAGTGATTCTATGGTCGCTATCCAAGGAATGAATTCTTGCTGAAATTCAATTCTTACCAACGAAATTATCGCCAACAATATCAATAATTGACCAACTAAAGTATCACAAATAAACAACCATTCCATTTGTTGCCTTCTGGCATAGAATGAAAAGGCAAAGCTTGCCATTGCAGTCAGGCCTAATGGAATAAAGATATATTTAAACCCAACATTATATAAGATAAGTTGCGTACCAAATAATACCCAAATGGAAACGTGCGTAAACAGATTTTTGGTTGCCTCTATGCTTTGATACGTTTTGCGATAATGAACAAGTAATGCGCTAACACCAACAAGCGAGATCCCACTGATGCCGACAAGAGCAGTCATGGCTGTTGCAGTTTGAAACTGCAACCAGTAATAGTGAAATATCGTGAAGGCAACATACGAAATAATTAAATTGATATTCCATGTATGCTTAAGACTTAAACCTACGCCGGCAAGTGTTATCAGGACAGCCACTGCAAAAAGCATAAGGTCCTTAGGAACAATCAAAAGGGCCAAAAGGCTAATTAAAACATGTAATGAAGCTTGTATTTGCTTTGGTGCATAATAAGCTAATACCAAGTTGTAAATAAGACCCATGATTAACAAAAGTAACCCGAGTACGGGTTCATGGTAAAAACGTAAGGTTGAAAAGGCACTAGAGCCAATCATGGCAAAAAGAATGATGGCGCCACTGGCGCTTTGCAACCATGCTGCTAACTCTTGCCAAACCATTTTTTGTCGTAGAAATCTTGATGCAATGAGCAACAATATCCCCATGCCAATGATCATCAAAAATCGGATAAATGCTGTTGCAAAAAAACTGATATAAACCCCAGCAAATGTTATTCCCAATACAAGAATACTCACGCCAAGAAAACCAGCCCAGTTTTCTTTTATCCAGATTAAATAAGTATTTGATGGTGCTTCGACTGTCGTAATTTGTTTTGTTTGAGGTGTTTCAGGCCATGTGGTAGGTTCGCTTGGTTCTACTGGCTTCTCTATTTGATGAGAAGGTTCTGCAGCTTGTGGCTGCACTTCAGGAGATGCTTGCGATTTGGCAATAATGGTAAGTAATTCATTAACTTTCGCTTCTAAGGCTGAAATTCTTTCTATAATTGCAGCCAATCGAAAAAAAGCTACCAAACCCAATATGGCGCTCAACCACAATAAAAGTGTAAGTATATCCATGAATCCTGCAATTTTGATATCACTTTTTTTTGAAACTTAGCACAGATATAATGCTGATCAGTAGGCTGATTTTAGGCGAGGCACCAAGCGCACGAATCCCCAGGCGTGTACGCTTTGGTACATGACTGGNNAACAAAGCATAAATTTAAACTGGGAAGAGTATACAGGGAGGTTTCGATGCTAAATGCTTATAAAATCCTAAAACTATCAGCAAAAGGCGCATATCAGGGTGCAAAAATTGGCACTCAACTTGGTGGTGTAGCAATGCCCTACATGGTTTGGAATCATGGTCTACAATCTGGTGTAGAAATGTTCACCTTTTTTGCATTAACAGGTACTTATATTGGTGGCGCACCTGTAACAGTGCCTGCCTCTATTGCTGTTAAACATATTGAAGATTATTACAGCAAACATACTGAGAAAACATCTTCCAATAACAGGGTGCGACCTTAGCATAGTGAGTTCTAGGAGGCGCTTATTTTAGGGCGAGAAATATCGCCTCCTTTTTCTAAAGCCCGAACAAAGGCAGCTCTTGCTTTAATGCGCTCAAGATAGGCATCAATTTTAGCAAACTCCTTATAAGATCCACTTTCCATTGCCCATAGCAGTGGAATAGCCATTTGAATATCAGCAGCTGTAAAGCTAGGCCCGGCTAGCCATTCTTTTTTTTGAAGTATCGATTCAATATACTTCAGTTGTAAAACAATACGTGGTGACATTAAATGATGGTTTACCCTTGTTTTAATTGCTTTAAATATCGGTTTTATTAAAAAAGGGAGATGCTGATAGACATTTTCAAATACCAATTGCAAAAGCAACATGGGCATAAATGAACCTTCTGCAAAATGTAACCAAAAATAATATTGAACCCCATCGGGTGTATTGAAAGCTGGCTTGAGTTGATTATCACCATATTTGTTTAAAATATATTCAATAATAGCGCCAGATTCGGTTAGGGTAAGATTATCATCTGTGATGATGGGTGCAACACCTAAAGGATGTATGGCCTTTAGCGTTGAGGGGGCTTGTAAATTGGGCTTTCGTTGATAAGATTTAATCTCATACGCTACCTCTAACTCCTCCAGTAGCCAAATAATACGATGAGAACGTGAATTGTTCAGATGATGTACCGTTATCATATAAAAGCCTTCTATATTTAATGCCTATCGCTAGGATTGTTGACAAACTAGGCCAAAAATCGTTTAATCAATTCCCTTTTAAGCTTAAATGACTTATGCTGCTTGCCTCTTTATCAATCGTGTCGCTAACAACCATGAAAAAAATCGAAGAACCATTACCAAGTGATGCTATTTTAGCCCATTGTTGTGAAACTTGGGAACTGAGCGATCTTGTTTTTGTTCGAAAAATGGAAAATATTGTATATGCTTGCCAACGTCATGGGCAAAAAGTTTTTTTGCGCTTTACAACCCCGTTAAGACGAACCATACCTCAAATCCAAGCAGAACTCGACTTCATCACTCATTTAGCCCAAGCTCATTTGCGAGTGCCCCATATTATTCCTACCCGGCATGATCAACAAATTATCTCTCTGCAAGAAGGTAAGCAAACATATGCAACCGTACTCTTTCACTGCGTTGATGGCGAACATCCATCGATTGAACAGACTCAAAGTCCGACATTTTTAAAAGAGCTGGGCAGGCTCATTGCGATAATGCACCAAGTCAGTCAAAAATTTGAACCTATTTCTACAAGAGAACACTGGGATAAAGAACGTGGGATCCGCCATGCTTTGGAAGCAGCAAGTCAAACTCAACAAAAGCAAATGCGATTGATGCTCAATGATGTTATGCAGTGGATTTACAGCCTTGACAAAACAACTGAGACTTACAGTCTCATCCATGCTGATCTTAACGCCAACAATCTTTATGTTAAACAAGCAATGCCCATTGGAATTATTGATTTCGATGACGCTTGTTATCATTTTCATATTTTTGATTTAGCTATCGTTATTTATGCGATGGCGAATCGACTTGGCCACTTAAGCCATAATGAATTAGAGCAAACCTGGTTAGCACATCTGGTTGATGGCTATCGCAGTATCCAACCACTCTCATCGCAAGTAATAGCGCAAATTCCTCAATTTATTAATTTTGCTTGTCTTAGACTTTATTTTTGGCTTGAGTATCATCAATTGCTCGATACTTTTCACAAGGACGCGCTTGAACGTGTTTGCACCTTGAAAATCTGGGCGTTTAACCGGATAAATGGGCATTTAAATCCGTAATTAATTCACGAGCCACCGCCTTAGCAGATGCATAGGCATGATGAACTGAAAACCCATAACGAGAAAAATCAGCCCCAGCAAAATAAATATTACCTTCCTTTCGCGCTAAGGCGATATGTTTATTTTCATCCATTTTCAAAGTGCGATAAGGATATGCCCCTTGAGAGAAAGGATCATTCGACCAGCGATAAACCCAATATTTTTTAAGCGAGAAATTACTTGCAGGTAATGCTTTTCTTAAATCGGATAAAATCAGCATTTTCAAATCTTTATCATTTAAATTTTTTGCTTCATTTGCATAACTTGGCGTTTGTAATATTGCTTTTTGATGAAGCGCTTGATTATTTCTAAATTCTTTTATTCCTTTTTTGTCAGCAAAAAACAACAATAAATAAGGGCAATGCTCCTTTAAAAATGGGTTTTCAAATTCCATTACCACTCGGGTACTTTCATGAACCCCCATGGCATCAATGGCTTGCAATTTCTCAGCAGACAATGGTTTTATAAATAATTTTTCTGCATTGGTTTTTAATACACCGATGGGAATAGTACAAATGATTTTATTGGCATAAAAGACTTGATTCGCAGTTTGTATGGTCACGTTATCATTATTGTCAATTATCTTATGTACGGGAGTGTTTGTGATGATTTTAACCCCCGCACCGACACAGGCGTCAGCTAATTGTTGTACAACCCGAAAATACCCATTACCGACAAAGCAAAAGTTAGCCCCCGCTTCATCACAGGCGTTTAATTGTTCCGGATCAGACGGGATCTTGAATTTTGGAAAACCCATCAAAGATAGTGCTGTTGATTGATGAATAAATTGTACGGCCATTATTTTCTTGATCCAATATACTTCTGCGTCACTTTCTTTAAAGTCGCAATCAGCTATCATCTGTTGGCAAGTTTTGCCTTCGCGGCTTTGGCTTGTATTTTCTATATATTGTCTGGCAAGTTGATAATATTTTTGTATTTCCCAAGATGCCAAACAGCGCCTTGCTGCAGCAAGATCGATGATGGTTGATTGTTGTTCTTGAAATACTTGAGTAAACGGTTTTATGAGATCGGTTTTAGATGTTGTAAAATATTGCTGATAAAAAGGATTTGCCTCATACCCTTCCCAATAGGAAGCTCCTAATTCAATTGGCGTTTTGTTATCGCTCGCTTGAACCGTATAAATGCGCCCTCCTAGTCTTTCTCTTGCTTCTATCAGGGTAACGTCAAAGTGTTTCAAGGCAAGATCAAGTGCTGCTTTTAAACCTGCAATGCCTGCGCCAATAACAATGATTTTTTTCATTCTTTACTCAATAATCAGGGTATGTTAACTAAATTTAAATGATTTGAATATTTTTGCGTTTTCTGTAAGATACAAAGGTTAAATATATATACATACTGATAGTTAGTTAAATTTTAAGGCAGACAAATGAACCAAACTCAAATAACTTTACCAGAAAAAAAACTGTTGGGCATCCAAGTTCGCACGAATAATCAAACTGAAATTGACCCCATGACAGGTAAAATATTTCCGATTGTTCAACGATTTTTTCATGAAAAACTGTTTGAAAAGCTTCCTCATCGTAAAAAACCCGGAACAACTTTTTGCTGCTACACAGATTATGAAAATGAGATCCATGGCGATTACACTTATTTTATAGGTGAAGAAGTCGATTCACTGGCAGTGATCCCTGAAGGTTTGACAGCGCTTACCATTCCTGCGCAAACCTATGCTAAATTTACCACGCAGCCTGCACCGATGCCTGCAGTTGTGCGTAATGCATGGTTTTCTATTTGGAAAATGACGGATGCAGATTTGGGCGGAAAAAGACACTTTGCAACAGATTTTGAAATCTATGATGAAAGAGCCAGTGATCATCAAAATATTGTGATGGATTTATATATTGGCATTGAAAAATAACTTATGATGCAAGATCAGATCAAAGATCTTCCGTGGAATGTACAACAAAGCCTAAATGATTTTGTTCAATATGCTCAAGAAATCTGCCAAGATAAGCTTGTAGCCATTGTTCTTTATGGTTCAGCGGCAGAGGCGCGACTTCGCCCCACTTCAGATGTAAATCTTATTTTAGTCCTTAAATCATTTAACATTGCCCTCATTAATCCATTACGTGAAAAATTGTGTCTTTATCATAGCGCGATTGGTTTAAATGTCATGTTTATTCTTGATTCTGAAATTGCCATTGCAAGTGAAGCATTTGCGGTGAAATTTACCGACATTTTGCATCGACATCTGATTTTGTATGGCACAGATCCCTTCAAAAATATCAAAATTTCACGTCAAGCAACCTTATCCCGTCTCCGGCAAGTCATTACTAATCTCACTTTGCGTTTAAGAGAGCGATATGCGCTGTTGAGCCTGAATGAAGAGAAACTACTACCTATTATCGCAGAATTTACTGCACCCATTCGAGCTTGTGCTGCCACGATTTTGTCATTAGAAGAGATACATCTGGAACACCCCAAAGAAGCATTAAGCCTGTTTGCAAATAAGTTTTCAGATAAGCATTGGGCGCCGGTGTTGGCTAATATGTCCAATGCTAGGTTAAATCAGAACTTAAACCCTGGCGAAGAAACAAAAACTTTTTTGGGATTGCTTGAAATCTTGCAAACCATGTTGCATTACATTCAAGATAGAAAATGATAAACATGTTATTCAACCCTTTCACGCTTTCTGGTACATACTTCCTTATTTTTTACGGCGTACTGGGGCTAGTTATTTTCTACGCAACAAAGGCTATCATCAACCGCAGAGAATCCCGCCTGGGCAGCGTAAATTTGAATTTAAGCGACCCTTATGAAATTGCAATGTTAAGAGGAAAAGAACATGAAACAATCAACATTGCAATCATTTCTTTGACAGATCGCGGTTTATTATTGGCGATAGGTGACAAATTGCAAACCAAAGATGACAAAGTCGTTCATCATGTGCGCCTGCCTTTAGAAAAGGCTATTTTAAATATGTATTTAACTCCTGCTAAAGTAAAAGAAATCTACAATAATAGTACTATCAAACAAGCTTGTTTGCCTTATCAGGCATCCCTTAAATCTCGAAGATTACTGGCAAGCACTAAGGATTATTTTTTAAGAATATGTATTGTTGCTCTGGCGAGTGCTTTGCTAATTGGCATTGCTTTAACAAAAATAATAATCGCAGTAAACGAAGGCCATACAAATGTTTGGTATTTAAGCATCATTGCCATTTTTTTTGTTCTTCCCTTACTTAAATTCATTAGAAAACCAAGAACAACCTTGGGCGATCAAGCCATTGACGATCTCAGGCGATTATTTAAAGGCTTTAGAAGACGACAAAAATCAGTAATTGAAGCTAATCAAGTCGCGTTAATAGCGGCTGTTTTTGGCATCGCCTATATAGCTGATCCAAAATTTGCTTACCTTAAGAAATTATTTCCATACGCCCACACACCCAGTCAAACCAATTGTTCAACAGGAGGCAGTTGTGATAGTGGTTGTGGTGGTGGCTGTAGCGCTGGATGCGGTGGATGTTCAAGTTAAGCAAAGATAAAGTTGGTCTAGGCTGGCGAGCAGAAATTGCGCCAGCGATTTTATCTCATCTTGATCAAATCGATGTAGTTGAAGTCATCATCGATGATTATCTAAACAAGCCTTTAACTGCACTTCGTCCCTTAAAGTTGTTACAAAGTCATATTCAAGTTATTTATCATGGCATTGGGCTTGGGTTAGCCTCTTCTTTGCCTGTTTGTCAACGAAAACTGACTAGCGTTTCACATTGCCTCAACTATTTATCTCCTGTTATTTGGTCTGAGCATCTTGCTTTTGTTAGAGCAGGAAAAATCGAGCTTGGTCATCTTGCAGCGCCCCCCTATACCAAGCATACCCTAGAAGGACTGCTTAAAAATTTAAAGCATGTAAAAGAATGTGTCGGGTGTCTTCCCTTGCTTGAAAATGTAGCAACTTTGTTTCTCCCTCCTGGTTCTACCATGACAGAACCTGTGTGGATCAGTGAAATTATAAAACAAACAGGATGTTATCTTTTACTAGATCTAAATAACTTATATACAAATGCCATTAATTTTAACTTAGATCCTTTCGATTATTTATATCAATTTCCACTTGAAATGGTTAAGCTTGTTCACTTAAGCGGTGGCACCTGGATTGATGAACCTGTACCATTTAAGACACTTGCAGGCAAACGTATGTTAGATGATCATTTTCATGACATCCCCGATATCGTTTTCGACTTACTAAAACACCTAGCAAGAAAAGTTGCTTGGCCATTGATGGTGATTATTGAACGAGATGGGGCTTATCCTTCTTTTGACATATTATTAAAACAAATAAGCCGCACCAGGGCTATTTTATGCGATGCAAAACAAATCCGAAATAATTCTGTATTAGTTTAATGGAAAACCTTTGAGCGCTCAATCATTTGAAATTACTTTAGCCCGGCTTTATACTGATAAGCAATTTCGTCGTCAATTTCTTATCGATCCTCAAATGGCCTTAATTCAGTGTGATTTAACTTCACAAGAACGCAAAGATCTGATGAATATAGATAAGGCTGGCTTAATTTTGGCTTCTCAGTGTTTTTCACATAAAGCGCTAAAAAAACGAAAGCACCTTTTTGCTTATCGTTTAAAAACCTTTGTAAAAAAATGCTTAATGATTAACACTAAGTAAGATCTCTTTACTTCAACGAAAAAATTTTGCTCTGACTTTGCACTGGTACGCAATTATGCTAACCTTTTCCTCCAGACATTAATTAATGGGACGCAACGAGGTTAACATGTCGAGTAACGGAGCACGAGCTGTCAAGCAAAAAAAAATAACAAAAAATGACTTTTTCTATGTTCCTGTCGATCTTATTCTTCCGAATTACACAGCATCAACGATGCTTACAAAAGAAACTTTATTTCAAGTACAAATGATCGGCAAACAATTAGAAGAATCTTGCAGCGACTTCATTAACGCAGTACGAGGGGATCTACAAGGGCAAGTCAACCTAAATGAATTTTATTTAAAAGAACCCCTATTGTTAAAATACTCTTTTGAAACGATTGCCTTTTATATTAATGCTCATTTTGAACATGATGAAACATTGATGGATTCTGCTCAAAAAGACTGTGATGCATTACTGAAAATTATTAATGATGATAAGGTACTTAAAGAAAAAAGTGTCCTTTTAGAAAAAAAAATATTAAACCAACTTAGCGAGGTAAATGCAAGATACTTTATTTTATCTAAATTTCCCAAATCAAAGGACAAAATAACACGTCTTATATTTACTGCTCGTATGCTAAACAATTTAGCCTATGTTCAATATACTGTTTATTTCCTTTTAAAGCACAATTTGCCTTTCAAACAAAATCTATATAATGGCTATCAATTACTTCAGCAAAACATAACTTTATTTGCCACCATCATTGATGAATTTCAAAAAAATGCATTGGAACTAATCAAAACTGAAAGTGATCATAACTTCAAAATTGTAAAAACATTAAATTGGCTTACATCTTATACTCATATTTCATTGCAATTGCATAGCTTTTTTTGTCAATTTGAAAGCGCCAAGGTACTCCAGGTTAAAGCATTACAAGTATTAAACAACTTTGCTAAGCACCCTAAACGGGATCTTTATTTCGAAAAAGATGCATATGAAAAAGACTTGACTAAAACACAAAACATCCTTATGGATAAGGTTTTAAGCACCGACAATGATCAAGATCCTTTAGTGTATTTTAACAAATTGGATCAATTTTATAATGAAAATTGGAAAGGAAACTCTCCCTTATTACAAACTGCCTCTCAAAATCATACTGGCACAGTATACGCTGAGCTAGATAATGCCTTGCAAAGCCTCAGTCAATTTCAATTTTTACCAGAATCAATGCAAACACCGGAAAAATTCCAAGAGTTGCATCATCTTTTGTTTCAGTTAAAAAGATCTATTCCAAACCCGCTTAATTTTCGAGTTATAACTTTACTTACTTATAACATCATTTATCTCATTGAAAAAGATCTCAACAATTTACACACTCAGCTAGAAATCGATAAAATTCTAAACAAAACACTCGAACCAGAAAAACTTGCTTACGAGGAAAAGCTTTCAA
Organism: Pseudomonadota bacterium; assembly: GCA_018242045.1. Lineage (GTDB taxonomy): Bacteria > Pseudomonadota > Gammaproteobacteria > Berkiellales > Berkiellaceae > Berkiella. The sequence continues at coordinate 13,351 of JAFECR010000004.1, forward strand.
CGCAAAATAAAGCCAACGTATTAAACATAGAAAAAGAACAGCTTAAACAATTGGATGAATTAGCGCAAAATTTGAATGCACAATTAAAAACTCATCAAACAACACAAAATGATTTATTTAATGCAGCAAAAGCAAAAATTACTAAAGAAAACCAAGCGCGTTTAGATGCCTTAGACAAAGAAAAAAAACAAGAACTGTTAGAAGTTAATCAGAAAAAAAATATTTATATTGCTAACGTCACACATGATTATGTAGATAAATTTAAGCAAGCTCAAGTTGATCAAGAAACGGCTTTTAACCAACTTAAAGAAAAAAGTCTTTCTGATTATAAGCAACAACTTGCAGATAAATTAGCTACCCTTCAAAAGGAGCATCAAGATACGCAAGCTATGTTATTCGAAGCTTGTAAAGCAGAACGAGAACAATTACAGACACAATATGCTAGCAATTTAGCAACCGATCAAATACAAAAACAAATACTAGCAAAATTGACTCATCTGAAGATAACCCATGACGAGAAAACAAAAAAGCAAGATCTCTTGGATTCAGTAACGCTTATGACAACAGAAACAATGACACCAAGCTTTAATCGATTCGCGACACCACCGGTGACATTAACGCCATTAGCAACAACAGCGACTTTAGCAACGACAACAACGACAACAACGACAACAACGACAACAACGACATCAGCGACATTAGCGACAACAACAACCTCCAATCTTACCTCATTAAATTCAGTAAAAAGTAAAAAGCTTGATTATTAGTAGCAATAAAATAAGGTGGATATAGCATGTCAACAAATGGGGTATTAAAAGCCAAAAATAATAAAGTGAAAGCAATTGATTTAAACCCACTATTTGAAAAGTACATTCTAACTGCCAAAAGTCTATTACTAAGAGAAAAAGAAACAGCAATTAGCATATTTTTTAATCAGAACCCGACTATGTTTGACGCCTCTCTCAACGCTTTAACCGAAGCATTAGAGTTACAATTAACAATAAAATATTCAAAAAGAAGTTTCGATTACAATAAAAATCTTGAATATTTACAGCCTGGTCGATCTGAGCTAGAAGTAAATGTAAATATTTCTATCATAGAACAGAATATTCTAATTGACATCGAACAGTTTAATATAAGATACAGTTTTATTAATAGCTATATAAAAAATTGCGCAAATAAAGAGTCTGTTACTGCTTCAAATCAAAGCGAAATTGAACAATACATTGCTAAAACTTTTTCTTCTTTTTTGCCTGCTTATAATGCGTTACGCACTTTGATTATAAATAGAAAGGAACATGTAACTATTAATGGCTATCTTGCATATCAATTTATTATCCAATGTCATGCTAATTTCGAGCCATTTTTAGATAGATACCAAGAATATCTTGACAAGATGATACACAAAAGCACAAAAGAAACCCGTATTAAAGAATTTATAACAGAACAATACCTTGCGTACTTGTTATTTACAATATATTTTTATTATGATTTAAAACAAGTTACACAATGCCAAATTTCTATAAGACGCATGCTAAATTTTATTGCTCTCTTGAAAACGGAATCGACGGAAAAAGAATTAACGAAACCCTTTTTTGACTATATAGAAATTTGTAAAGTCAATTGCGAACAATTTGCTGATTCTGCTACGCAGATGGTTCCACTAGCAATTGAATCTGAAGTTTTTGATGAAGAAACTTGTTTTAATATTTTTGAGAAATTCTATAATGAGCAATGGCAAAAAATGAATTCTTCAAATTCCTCAAATTCCTCAAATTCCTCAAACACAACATCATTCTCTTGCCACGACTATATTCAACTATCTGATCAACTGCTAAGGTTTACAGAACATTCAAAAAGCAGTCTTAAAAAACAAACCTTTCTTAATTGTCTTGATATTTTACAAAATTTTGCACACACAGATATCAAGCAATTAACCAATGAAATTATATTTACTGCCTCAAAACTATCATTCGAACTTAGAAAATTTTGCACCAATACATTTAAGTCTAATATCTTTAAATACTTCTTGCTTGGTGTTTTAGAACAAATTGAATCTGATATTAGAAAAACATCGTTGCTACATATCCAAAGTCAGGCTCAAGATCAGGCTCAAGCATATAAAAAACCAGTAAAACAACCCAATATTCCAAAAATCTTTCATACATTAACTGCAGTTTATCAAACCAAATACCAACAGCAAAAAATAGAATTAGAATCACAGTTACAAGCCAAAAAAGAACAATTAACGCAAAATCACATGAAAGCATTGCAACTAATCACAGATCAACAAAAAAAGGCGATAGACTCACAAGAAAAAGATAATAGCAACACATTAAAACTTGCTGAAATTAAGTATAACCAGGGATTAGAGAAAGCCAAAGCAGACGCAAACCAAGCTGCCTTGTTGCATAAAGAAAATAGCGAAACAAAATACAAACAAAAATTACATGAACTTGAAGAAAAATTCAAAGAATTGAAAGTTGAATACAGATTCAGTGAGCAACATGATGATCTTGATTTAGCTTATGCCAATGAGGTACAACTTAAAAATCAAGAGCACCAGCAACTTCTTAATACTATTCAAAAAGAACATGATTCTTGGAAAGAAAATGCTTTAAAACAATATGAAGCCAGAAACCTTCAAAGTCTTCATATTCAAGACCAAGATCAAGAAGCTGAAGCTGAAGCTGAAGCTGAATTTGAGGATAAGATTGAGACAAATCAGAGTATCCGAAAAAGTGTTTTGACTGCTAAACAAAAATCAACCATCTCTCCTACAAAATCAACAAACTTTAAGAAACCAGCTACCCCGACTTCACCTAAACCCCCGAAAATACCAACAAAATCGCAAAAATCCGTAAAATCTCCAAATTCGTCACCAAGACCACTTGGATCAATCCATAAATTAGTTTGTCGCGGCAGATACAAGATCCGAGAAGATGCACAGAAAATTCTAAAATTACTAGAATATTTTGGCTTAGAAGCTTACGCTCAAGGAGAATGCGTATTAAATCTATTACATGGCAAACCCTCCAATATCACTACCGTCATTATTAATTGTGAACAGAAAGATCTACCTAAAGAGTTGCTAAAATTCTTAGATAAATTTCAGTTAACTAAAGGTAGGCTTATCTTTAGTAATATTGTATTAAAGTGCCATCCCTGGGGAAACGATATAACTACTTTTCTCTCACAAGCACTTATCCCTCAATATGCTTTTCTATATACTTCGCTTGGTTTTGTATACATTAGTCACATTCCTTTTTTTGCTTTAAAAGATCCTGAATTGTCTCTAAATGAAAATTATAAGGTACTATTACAAACGCCTGGTGAGGTATTAAGCGTAATATCGTTTGCAAGCTTTTTATTAAAGGAAATTCCTAGTCCCATATTTTCAGCACTCACAAATAACGCTCATCATACTTTTGAAATATCACTTCAGGAATATTTATTAGCGCTTCAGAACATTTTTGTTTGTCCCTGGAGCATACAAAAACTCCAACATATTATCGACAAAAAATTATTTTCAATCGTGTTTCCATCAATAACTATCCATCAGCAATCATTGCACACACCAAAATTATTGGCATTTTGGCGTATTAAATTAAAGGAATTTAATACGCAACTAATTTCTTACCCTCATATTGACTGCAGGATTTTACCTTTATTTTTATTGGTTGATTATTTACAAAATGAAAACTCTGATACAAACACCATTACGACTATTATTGATAACTTTATATTTAAATTTAAAACCGTTGATTTAGATCAAAGACAGCAAATATTTGCACTCTTTCAAATCTATCAAGGCGAATTTAGACAATTTGAATTGAATAATTCACAATCACAAAAACCACTGCCTTATGATCATTTAACACCTTATGTATACTCAGAATCATATGTTTCTTCCGAATATTATGCAACATCAGCATCTTACATAGCGCCAGTACCTTATGTATCTTCAACACCTTATTACTATGATGCTTCAACGGCATCTTACTTACCGTATTATCAAGGTACAACACAGCAAAGGGTTGAAAACAATTTACTACCTTCAAATAATTCAGCACCAACGCCAAACACAAATAATTTAAGGAATTAATATGCCTATGCTGTCCTTTGTAGAAATTGATCTAAAGCACATGCATGCTTTTTACAGTTAGGAATGATAAGTGCTTTTCCATTATAGGTAACTTTTACATAGTAATCGTGATTTTTATTTTCATATAATGAAAAATTAAGATCTGAATTATATTGCGGGTATTCGTGTGTAGGTGTGCCCATGGCGCTTAAAGTGCTTAATAAGGTACTATCATGCGCCAATATAAGCACGTATTTTAAAGACGTTTTACTAGCGGCTTGTCGCAAGTAATTGTTTATAATTACCTTCAATTTACCTGAGCCTGCCTCGCCAATTACTTTGTGCTTATATTTTTCTACCATTATCCATTGACTTACCTTGATAATCTGGGAAATATCATCTTGGGATAAACCCTGGGGCAGTGGCATTTTATGTAAACGATAAATATACAGCGTATCTCCTAATCCACTCAGCGTATTTAGTTTTTTTATGTCTATACCAGTTGCTTTACTCCAAGTGGGATATTTATCTTCTAATTGTGCGTTTAATGCCAACCATTGTTTGCTTTGATAAACATGCTGTTTAATGAGCGCTTCGTATTGTTGAGAATCGTCCACCTTTAACAATAACGGATCTTGTTCCTGCAAGGCAGTATGAATCGGGATCGGCTGAAAGCCATTGGGTAAGCTGCTCTCGCCTTTTAGCATCGGTCCTGTGCCCATTGGAAATAAACCAAGTAATATCGATTGAGCACTTTGTATTGTGCGATCATAGTCTGTTGAACGCACGTAAATCTCATCTTGGTGATACTTAGCTGATATAAGATGTTTTTCCTCTATATATTTTTTCCTTAAGCTCACACCAAATTCATAACAGGCCCGCATACCTTCTGGTGTTAACTGCCCCAATCCTTCAGGCCAATACGCTGGCGCAGCGGGAAGACCATGCAACGGCGTTCTATCCCCATGACGAACAATATCTAGTGCAAAAATGAGCTTTTCATCTTCTTTTTTTGTAAATGCGCAGCAAAAAATTAAAACAATAAACACAACACAGCTTGCAAGATAACTGCGCATACTCTTTTTTCCTCATCTTATTTAGTGAATTCCAAGTAAAACACAGAACAACGAATTTAACATTCAGCAAATTATCATATAAATATAACTAACTTTTTATAATCATAATACATGTCTGTCCTCAATCCTTTTGATGACTGTCCTCAATCCTCTGCATTATGAAATTGCCTTAAATTCTCGCCTAGATTGACTCTAGCACCAAAGATTGCTATAAGCCTAACCCAATAATTAATTTGCGTGCGTCATTGCGCTTTTAAGCAACTAAGCACAATGCCTTTCCTGGGGGGGAAATTATTGTGAAAGAATCATTAAAAGGAGCCTATTCAAAGAGTCTTGAGTTTGTAAGCTCGTATTTCAAATGCGAAACATTGCCTGTGCTTATAGCAGATGATAATGATGCAACAGCAGTAAGGGAGTATGTCGAATACACCCATACTACCCAAATTGGTAATACAAAAACGCATCATTATCTAACATGGCTACTTCGCCCAACCACACTCGATGTCCAAAATGATTTTCACAACTTTTTGACAAGATATTTTGTTACTGAGATGGCAGATGCATTTAGAACTCCTGAAGATAAGCCTTTAGAATATCTTATTAATCTTTTCAAACACTTTGTTTGCGACAATGATATTGAACCAAAAACGTTAAGTGAAATTAAGATAGCCGATCTACCCAGGCAATTAAGATCTCAACAAGTAACAACAGCGCATTCTAAAGAAAGTAACGTATATACAAATCCAACAAAGCTTTTTAATAAAGAATATGAAAATTGGCATATAAACAAGGGATTTTTTGAACAAAAACGTGTTACTCTTAACGGCGTTTCCTATCCTATGGTTAGGAAAGACAATCTTAATTTAGGCATAATATTAAAGAAACAAAATCTTGAACCTGTGCTAAGAGCTTTAATTAAATTGTGGATAATTCATCAAGTTGTAACACAATATGAAATCGAAGATCTTAAGAACAATGACTTCTTTAATGAAGAATCGCTGGATAAAACCCTAGAAAATTTACAAACGCAAATTCAAGGCAACCTTGTACATCTACTTCAGCTTTTGCCAAGTGAACGAATTGCATTAGCGCAAAAGGCGCATGTCAACAATCGATTTACTTTATCACCATTCATGTACCAGCTAAGCCAGCGTATTGCCTTTGTTAAATTATTTACTGGCTTAGCAACATATGATATTCATCAAAATACGGATCCACATTTAAAGCTTTATCAAAAATGGTATTTCTATTTTCAAAGCTATATAAATTTAAGCTTATCAATCCATTTGCTAAGTATTTGTAAAAGAAATTTTATTAAAGCAAAATCAACTTTAAAAAAATTCAGCTCAGCTAAAAAAAATCTCTGGGCACTTTGCAAAGGATATTTTAGATTAATATTGTCTCTTTATACCTTACTTTGGCTGCCTTTTATCGCTGCCTATTTTGCAATGATTGGGATTACTTCTTTGCCCTTTTCTATTTTAAGAAAAGTATTTCGAATTAGCTTTGGCGGCCTTGTTGATAAAATACTAACAGGATTTGAAGCTGTCAAAGATCTTGCGCTTGGCAGCATCATGTTCACATTTTCTTTTAATGCGCTCTCATTAATAGCTACAACCTATTTTCCATTAAGTGTTACTATTGGTTCAAGTGTGGCATTTTATACGATTGTTTTGCTATTTAGCCCTATCTTAATATGGGGAATAATTGGACATTTTGTTGATACCTATCCTAGGTGGGAGCGCATCAATGGCGTTTGGGTTCATAAAACTGAAAGTGATTTAAGCGCTGCTTTAAGATCAATTGGAACTTTGACTAGCCATGCTTTAGTCGGACTTCATAGTTTTATTGCATTTACAGGGCTTATAGGCTATTCAACCGTGGCTTTTGTGAGTTTTTTAATATATAAATTAAATCATAATGTTACACAAAAATTGTTAGCAAGTGCCACACTGGTTGATCAAAAAATGAATTTGAATCATTCAGCCAAATTTAAAAAACATTTGAATGAACTGCAGTCAAAACTTGCTACCAACACATGCAGCGATACAGATAAAGAACTGTTAGTCACTTTAACCAAATGCCAATTAAATGATCAATCCAAAAAAGATCTACAAGCCTTTATGACAGCTAAAGTAGAAGACACCACCGTTGTGGAAAGGAGCATTTATCGCATCGCTTTAACTCAAATCCACAAAGAAACCTATCTACCTTCATGGAAATTGGTACAAAAGCTTCACAATGAAGTAAAACCAGAAAACGCTGAACTTAAAACCTCAGTTGAGGCATTGCATCAAATTTACAGCACACGATTGGCAAGCATCGTGTAAATAAATTTTTCTCAAAGCCTTCTTTACTCAGTGAGAAGCAGAAGGCTTTTTGGGCTTCTTAACAACTTTCTCACCTTCTGTTGTTTCCTTCGCTGTTTTTACTTTTTCACCTTCGACAGTTTGTTTTACTGATTTTACTTTTTCAGCATTATCTACATTTGGTTTTGTATGCATCAAAACTGGTTTTGCTCTGCCTGATGTCGTTAGGGTTTGAGTTTGAGTTTGAGTTTGAGTTTGAGCTTTTGTACCGGCAGGCGTGTTTATTGCTTGGATAACACTGTCAAAATTACCTTCTTTTACTACATCAAGCGGCGTTTTTCCTGCATTGTTAGCAATATCATTTTTTGCGCCTGCCTTTCTCAATTCCGTGATGATGGCAATTTTATCTGGATCTGCATATGGCATATTACTTGCGTAATAAATCGCTGTATTGCCGTGTTTGTCACGAAGATCCAAATTGATATTACTAGATGCTATCAGTGTTTTAATAATAGCATGATTTTTTTGTTTAACCGCCAAATGCAAAGGAGAATACCCTTCACTATCTTGAATATTAACCGCATCCGGCATAAGGTTAATGACTTCCTTATTAAAATGGCCGTTAATAATTGATAGATTAACTGGTGTTTTACCTTGAGCGTTTTGTATACTTAGATCTGGTTTAACATCAAGCAAAATCTTAAGTGTATCTGTGTCTGTGGCTGGCGTTACTTCATTCATAATATCATTTTTATCAATAAATGCTTTAAATTGTGCTGAAGTTTTAAATTCATCTTTCATTAATTTCACTAAAGCAGATTGACCTCTTGCTACTCCTAGCGCTAGTAATTTTTTAATCTCTGGTTCTTTAAGATCAAAATCCTCATGTTCATTAAGTACGTCTTTATCTTTTTCATGAAATTTATGCAAGTAGATACCCAGAACCTTGATCTCATCTCCTTTATACTCTTTTTTCATGGCAGCTAAACATTGTTCAGCTGTTAATTCTTTTTGATCAAGCTTACGATTATTTGAATCAAAGTATTTAAATTTACCTTCATCTGTTATAAAGGCACTTGTAAAATGATTTTCATCGCTATTCTTCTTGGTATTTAATATTTTGATGTAGAAAGTAACAAAGCCCTCTCTCCAATTGTTGTACAAATTCATCATATCGATGAAATCTTCTTCTTTGACTATCTCTTCCCTTGCCGTATATACTGGCGGCGTACCAAACCATAAAATATCAGAAAGATGTTCATCACCCGGTGTTACCATATTAAATTGCTTTTCCTTTTGCACTTGATCTATTGGTTGCACTTCAGCGCCTTTATTTGTAGGATCTTTGTATAACACGTCTAATGTTGATGCTTGAAACCACACTAAATCGTTTATGACTTGCTTAAACAGATCTTCACCGTCTTGATAAATTTCTCTTAATGTTGAATCTAATTTTGGAAAAGCCCCACCATCCCAATTTGCAATATATTTTCTAATATGGTCAAATACTTCTTTTTTGCCAATACTTTCATAATAAGCATAAAGCAATGACCATCCATTACAATTGCCCGCATCATTGAGAAACCCTGCCTTGATGTTAGCAGCACAGTCATATTTTGAGACTACTTTTTTCATCAATTTTTTTTGTATTTTTTGCGCTTCTTCTACATTTTCTTTTTCTGCTTCATTGAGCTCTTTGAATATTTTCAAAATACCTTTTGCATCTTTGTGATGGAGTGATTTATTCTTTACAACGTCGTTTTCATACCAAAATGCTTTGAGATCTCTATTTTGCTTTTGCAGCATAATCGTGTCTCTATCGAATGATTTTGGTTCAGCCTCACTCTCTTTCATGAGCTTTACTTGGCTGTATAAATTCTGATCGCAATAGTGCTGGAGCTGTTTATTAAGATGGTATTGTGTAATATCTAGCATTTTACACTCCTAAAATACTTAAATTGGGAGATTTATTTATTTAGGCGCAAAATTGTTAAAAAAGTTCAGCCTGATTTTTTTATGAGAAATTCAGATTGTTCAAAATCAAAAAAATATTATTTAAATTCAATAAACTATGCTAGCGAGAACATTGTGAAAATTGTAAGTGCACTTGTTATTTGAAGACATAGAATCTAATGATTAGTGCAAAAGCACCAAAACAAATCAAAATCATGCCACTAAAACGATTAATTCATCGTAAAACCATTTCATTTAATAAACCATATACATGGCAGCACCTTTTTTCGTTTGTTCTAAAGTTAGTTTATTTTCAAATAAATTTGTTTTACGCTATTTCAATTTAAGTTTACTTTTTGTAACATACTTACAGGTGTTTTGGTGCTAACAAGATGAATTCCACCCTGTTATTTGAGTCATTTTACAAGAAATTTAATTGAGAAACCCATGCAGATTTTAGTTGATGCTGATGCTTGTCCTAAAGTAATTAAAGAAATTATCTTTCGCGTCGCTAAAAGACGCCAAATTATGACAACTTTATTTGCTAATCATGCCATTGGGATCCCGCTTTCTCCTTTTATTAAATTTGTTCAAACCTTAAGTGGCTTTGATGTGGTAGATTATAAAATACTTGACATGATTCAACCCGGTGATTTAGTCATTACAGCCGATGTCCCGCTTGCAGCTGGTGTTATTGAAAAATTGGGCCATGCCTTAAACCCTCGAGGAACTTTCTACTCAACTGAAAATATCCAGCAAAAATTACATTCCCGCAATCTTAGTGAAGAACGGCGAGATCAAGGACAATTCACTCGCGGACCTTCGCCATTGCAACAGCATCATCATCAAGACTTTGCCAATGCCTTAGATCGTTTTTTAACAAAACATCAGTAGTTACCATTCTTAAGCTAAGTTACAATTCCTTTCTTAATTTTTTGCAGCTTAAACGGATATATCTATTAATGACGATGATAGGACCACAAAAAATTTTAATTGCTTGTAATCTAAACACGCTTTTTGACACGAAATCCCTTGAATCTTTACGTAACGCACTTATGGATTCACTTATATGGTCATCCTACCCTTTATAAAGTTAACCATTTATTTTGCATAATTCTGTGAATAAGAAATATAGACAACATAATCGCCACAAACATCGTTAAACCAATTGGCATAAATTCCCCATGATAAAAATAAGCAACCATTTCAATAAGGAATGCTGTTAACGACAACAAAATGGATTGACCTAGCCCCGCAGATCGTCCTTTGGTATGAGGTAAAACCTCTAAAGAAAAAGGATATAGAATATTAATAGGAAACACGATTCCCAATGAGAAAAAAAGGAGTATCACTGTAATCACCATGGGATGCTTGATCTGCAGTAAAGAGACACCTAACAAAAAAATAGCACTTATCAAGCAAACAATCATTCCAAAATACAAGCAGCGTTTTTGTCCAAATAATCTATATAGTTGAGGGCTTAAAATACACACGATGGCAAAAACTAAAGAAAGGGATCCTTGATAGTAGCCATATTGCTCAAGTGGCACTGCCATTCCTTGCATGTAAAGAATGGGAGCCATACCTGTAAATAACCAATATGCACCAGTTAAAAGAGATATGCCCGCAAAGAAGGTGAGTAACTTTTTAGATTTTAACAACGGAACATAGGTATTAAGCGAAAGCGAGACATCATGATTGCCAGCTTTACTAGGAACAGAAAAATAACTTGCAATTAAACACAAAACGCCCATGCCTAAAAGAACAGAAAAATTCCCTCTCCAACTAAAATATAAATTAACAAAACTGCCTATGACAGGCGCTATAGCCATAGCAAGTGTTTTAACACCATTCACCAGCCCCATCGCACCAGGTTGCTTTTCTTTTGCGTAATTTTCTAGAAGTACTGGGAAGGAAAGAATGGCAGGCGCTGAAATCCCTATACCTTGTAAAGCCCGCCCTAAAATTAAACCGAAATAATTAGGCGTAAAAACACATAACAGACTACCTAATACAAAAATACATAGCCCTAAGATTAAAACGGTTCGACGGTTATACTTATCGCCCAGGGCACCTGCAAATAAAGAACAAATACAAAAGGCGGTAAAGTTTATACTGATTGTCATTTGCACCATAAAAGGTGAAAGATTAAATACGTTTTGTAATTCCGGAAAACTGGGAATGAAAAGATCCATTTCCATGCCACAGAGCACTTGAATAAACAAAATCGTAATCAGCTTGAACATATTTTTCGAACCTTACAGAAAACTCATTGATAATAACGCGTTTAAAACAAAAGTGTTATCTACTTCTTTGCAACCGATCTTTTGATTGACGCGATCAGTTTTTTTAGCTAAATTAAGCTCACTTACATCAAATGATTTAGAAGGCTAACCATGCATTTAATTTCACAAATATCTGATTTAAAAACCGTTTCTGGCGGATATGACATTGTTTATGACGAATTTGTGACCTCAAATACTATTTTAATTCATTCTATTGTGGAGGCATTACGTGCAGGATTTACTGGCGGGGCCTTAGGTGGTTTTGGGGGTATCTTTGTAGGTGGAATACCTGGTGCTGCAGTACTTGGGACTTTTGGTGCGGTAGTTGGAGGATACCTTGGTTACAAGTACAACGACTATGCAGATATTGAACCTGATACATGGGTTACATGGAAAGTTACCTATGTTTAGCAAATTTTAAATACTAACTTTACTTAGAGTAACACATACTCGAACCAGTTTAAATTTAGGCGAGGCGCCAAGAGAGCGAATCCCCAGGAATGCACATATTAGTGCATGACTGGGGTGAGCGCAGGCAACAAAGCATAAATTTAAACTGGGAAGAGTATATAGACAGTTTTAACTTTAAACCAACAGTGCAGCCCTGTATAATCAGCCCAAAATCATTTTCCTTTTCTTAAAGCTGTATAGAAAACGTTCAAACTTAAGAAAAATTGATGAAATATTCAATATCAAGTTATTGCTTCAAATTACTTGCAGCTTTTATTGCTACAGCAACTCTTTTCTTTGGAGAGATAGCATTGGCAAAAGATCAACAACAAACTCAAACTTATATTTCAAGAGATATTCTTTTTACTTCCCCTGAGGTGATGGCAATAAAAATAAGTCCAGATTCCAAATTCCTTGCCTATGTGAAAGCAGAACCCACAGGGGTTATGAACCTTTATATCTGTGAAACAAGTAAATGTTCTAATACCAATTCCCTCAAACAAGTCACTCATTTTAAAACTCCAGAGATTTATAGATTTTTCTGGACAAACGATTCAAAACACATTGTTTTTTTACAAGACACCAATGGATCTAAAGCTTACCAACTGTACTCTCTCAATATCAAGTCGGGTGATTTAATAAATCACACCAGAGATTTTAAAGGAATATCCGCTAAAATTTTCAAAGTTAGCGGCGCTAAAGTTGCAGTCGGGATCAATGATCGAAACCCAAAATATCACGATATTTTTGTTCTTGATGTCAATAATGGCTCTCTCACTAAAATTTTTGAAAATGATCGCTTTGCTCGTTTTATCTTTGATGAAAATCTTAACATTGCCTTTAAAGAAGAAATACACGAAGATGGTGCGATTGATATTTATAAAGACAAAAATATTTATATTCACTTTTCTCCTGAGGATGCTTTTCATTCACGAATTCTAAAAGTTCACAACTCAATATTATACTATGTTGATTCACGAAATTCAGATACCACATGGCTCAAAGCTGTTGATTTAACAACGGGCAAAGAAAGCCCTTTGGCTAATAATCCAAAGAGTGATATCAATGATGTTGTCTTTATTGATGATCGCCCATTTATGTATGCCACAACTTGGCTTAAAAAAGAGTGGCATCGTTTAGGAACTGAAAATTTTGATTTTCTACAAAAAAACCTTGGCACTAATTTTGAGGTCGTAAGTCAAAGCAAAAACCTTTGGATCATCAGAACTTATGAACCCAAAAGAATAGGTGCAAGTTTCTATCTTTATAACCGAGACAACGAACAACTTACCGCTTTATTTATTGCTAAAACTCATCCACAGTTAGCCGATATGATCCCCTTTGAGTTTGAAGCAAGAGACGGATTAAATCTAACTGCTTACATCACTTTACCTCCTCAAATTAAATCTCTTGATTCGGTCAAACTACCTATGCCACTTATTGTCTTTCCTCATGGCGGCCCTTTTCAAGTGCGAGATACTTGGTCCTATAATCCGTACGTTCAATGGCTAGCCAGTCGTGGATATGCTGTTTTATCTGTAAATTTTCGCTTATCTTCAGGCCTTGGAAAAGCACTGGTCAATGCCGGTAACGGAGAATGGGGCAGAAAAGCACTTTTTGATCTTATCGATGGCGTGCAATGGTGCATTGATCATGGAATTACAACCGAAGCGCAAGTTGGCATCATGGGAGGAAGTTATGGTGGATATTCAACCTTAGCGGCACTAACCTTCACTCCTAAAAAATTTGCAGTTGGAGTTGATATCGTTGGTCCTTCTAGTCTAATCACCGTCATGGAGAAGGTTCCAATGTACTGGGATTTCCCTAATTATCCTTTATCTGACGAAGAATTGTTTTTTACCAAAGGCGCCTTTATAAAAAGTATGGGGGCAAGCCCACATGATCCAAAAGGGCGGCTTTTTTTGGCGAGCCGTTCCCCACTTCATTTTTCTCAGCAAATTGAACGTCCTCTGCTTTTAATCCAAGGCGATAATGATCCTATTGTAACTAAAGAAGAGTCGCAGCAAATTTTTAAAGAGCTGAAAAGGTTAAAAAAGAAAACTTGCTTACTTTCGTTTTCAGATGAAGGACACCAATTTAGACGTTATGCAAATATTGACACCTATCTTGCTTATACTGAGAAGTGGCTCCATGACGCTCTTGGAGGTGCCTTTGAGCCTATAGATCCCCAGTTTATGAAGGAATCTAGCGTTACGATTGAGCAATGATTTGCTTGTGTGCTCATAGCTTAAAGAGATCTTCTTATTATTCTCTACTATTTTCGTTTTACAACTTCAGGTGGCATCCACATTCCTTTGATCAATACTTCTTCTGGCCAGTAGAAACGTAACATCAAAATAAAGTCTCCTTCTGGCGCAGGTAACCAATTTGATTCTTTTTCCTTACCAGGAGATTCATGTTGAATAAACAAATCAACCGATCCATCTTCATTCTTCTTTAGATTGTCGCGGGGGCTTACTGTGTACCGATTTAGTGCATTTTTAGTAAAGAAATATTTATCATCGTACATGGTTAAAGACCAAAAACCTTTTACCGGAGGTAATTTACCTGGCGCAAAATGCATTGTATATTTATTTTTCCCATTAAGCTTATTACCCTGACTATCTTCAGTTGCAATGGGATAAATTGCGTCTTGTGGGCGGTTGGCTCCCAAACCCACTGCAGCAACAAAAGCACGCTGTAAATAATCGGTGCCATACGTACCTGTTTTTATAGAATATACCCAACCATTTTTAATTACACTTGCATTTTTAATATGGTCGATTATTGTTTTTTGGCCAATCGTAATAGATTTCTCCAACGCTTTTTGAAGCTGCGGATCCACGCTGTTGAAATCAAATGCTTCACCAGGTTTGATGCCTAATTTGGCCATTTTTTCTACGATTTCGATATCTTCTTTAACAGGCGGATTGCTTTTTAATAGCAAAGATAAGAGATTAAAATATTCTTTAGCTGAAAGCGCATTCACTTGATCACGAACAGGTGTTTTCATATCAATGCTGGTATCGACTTTGCCTTTGGGGGGTACATAATCTTTACCATAAGCACTTAAAGGCATGAGTTTATATTCATCTTGAAGTTGGTGAACTATTTTATAATCTTCGACGCTACCAGTGCAATAGGTTCGACCTAAGATCCAAACAAGGTTAGTTGATGATTTATATTCTTTTACACCCTCAGGTAAAGATCCCGTCCACTTTGGTCCTACAATCGCAAAACTTTGCGCTTTTGTGCCAGTTGTTCGAGTGCCTGGATCACTAAATACTTCGGTCCATCCACTTAGCATTGGCATTAAATAATAACGATCGCCTTCATCAGGAACTTGTAATATGTAAGGCTCTTGCCCAACATCAATCCAAGCAGAAGAGTAAAGGGTATCAGCATTAGGTGCAGTAACATCTCGAAATGAGGCGTTAGGATATTCTCTTGCATTCACAAATTGTCCCATAGGCGCTCTTAAATTTTCTACCGTTTCCACATTTGTCATCACACGGCGTGTGAATTCCATCGTGATTAAGGGGTATGCATAAATGTAAACTTCTGTCCCTAGTTCCAATGCTTGAGCTTGCGTGAGCTCAATTTCTTTAGCACTAAGTGGTACAGCAAAAAATAGCAGTATTAAAAAAGATCCATGCAAGAAACCTTTGACATTCATGAATATTTTTTTCATATTGTACTCTTTAAAACCGTGAATCTAGAAATAGTCATAGCATCTTTTGACTTTGATTTCCAAATTATTTACTCCTACAGTTTATGAAGGAATTTGGCGTTATTATTGAACAATGATTGAGTACGCTATGCGTTGTGAATAAAAATCCAACTTACTGGGTACAACGAACTTTTACACTAATGAATGAATTAAAGTACTGCATTTTTAGACCCAACATAAATTATCCCACAATTTCACAAGGAAGGATTAGTATAAACTTGGTTCCTTGATTTAACCCATCGCTGAAGCATGCTAAGCTGCCGCCCTGAGATTTAGCTGCTAAGGCTGAAGCATGTAATCCAAAGTCATTTCCTGCTTCTTTGGTAGAGAATTTATAATTAAAAATATTTTTTAAATCCTTAGCTTCAATACCAATACCATTATCTTGCACTTCAATTTTAATGTAATTTTTATTGTTCTTACTTTCAATATTGGCAGACACCGTAATTATCTTATTTTCCTTAGTGGATACCATGACTGATTCATACGACATTCTTATCATATTAGTTAAGATTTTTTGCAACCTGATTCTATCTACCCTAGTCTTGGGAAGTGATGAATAATTTTTTAGAACTTTAACTTTACTGAAATCGATCATGCTAACTTTTAAATTCATCTCTATTAAGTGATCGATCGATATCTCCTCAATGACTTCTATATTTTTCCCTGAATTTTGCTGACATTCTACAATTTCTTTAACATGGGTTAGATTTTTCTCTAAAAGTTTAATTTCTTCAAGATTTTTCTGTAAATGTTTTTTACCATTTTCATCCATTTTTTTAAGATATTCAATCATATGTTTACCATGTTTATCTTGAGTAATAAACTCAGTTAATCTATTTGAATTGGCATCTATTAAATTTATCACTTTGTCTAATTTTGCCGTGGGATTTTTTAAAAGAGATTCTTGGATCATTTTTACTGACACGTTTACACTATTTAACACATTTCCTACATTATGTAGCACACTCGCAGCAACCTCCGCTGAACCTGCCTTCCATGCTGCATCAATTAAACTTTGATTTAATTCGGCAATTTTATGTTGATTTTCTTGTAGCTCTTTCAATTGTTCTAGTAAAGTAGTAACCATTCGATTAAATGCTTGAGACAAAACCACAATTTCGTCGTTTTCTTTTTTTTCCACCAACAAATTTTTAACGGCAGCATAATCACCCTTTGTTATTCTTTTAGCAATATCGCTTAATCGAATAATAGGTTTGGAGATATGATGTGATAACACTAAACTAACCCCTATCCCAGCTGTCAACATTAACAAACCCAAAAATAAATTTTGCGTTAATTTATTTTCAATTTTATCTGTCGTACTTTTTCGCAGACTTAAAAATTGTCCCTCATTATCGGCAGTGGTTTGATCAATTAAATTATTAAGAATAGAAATCTGCTCTGCAAGCTGTGATTCCAATTTTTCATTTTCATCAGTGGATGCATGCTTAACTTGTAATTCTTCAAAACTCAATGATATAGATAGGATTCTATTCATCAAATCATTTAATGTAGTTGTATTTATAGTGTGAAGCTTAGAATTTTTAGCTAATTTTAAGTATTCAGATTGGAAGTGTAAAAAATTGTCGATTGCAGCTAACAATTCATACCTTTTATCACTCGCCTCTGTTTCCTGATCTGATTCTTGTTTTAATTGCCTGGCTATCATTTGAATACGTGTAACAGAGTTCTGCATTTCATATAATGCCTGCAGCTGAGGAACCGCTTCTTCAACCATAACATTGAGTGAATAGTCAATTTGTTTATAACCATAGGAATTTAAAATAATTAGCGGAACTGTTAGCAAGGTCACGCCAATAAATCCTCCAAGGATCTTTTTTCTGATGGTTGATTTCTTTATGATCATTTAATTATTTCTTTCAGCCACTTTTATTGCAGCTTCACCTACTTTCTTGCCTAAAATGAATCCTTCTACGGCATCAATATTGTAATGAATTCCTCCCCAAATTCTTGAATTACTTGCTTCTTGCGCTTTTGCCTCCCACATCGTCTTATTTTCTGGTAAATAATGAATTAAGATGGTGGCTGCGGTGGCAGAAAAGGTAGAGTGTCCTGCAGGATAGCTAGGATGATTAGGCGTGGGCATTACTGTCGTTAAGGTTTTGTCACGCATGAACGGTCGTTTTACCCAATAAAGATACTTAGCATTAAATACGGCAATACCAGAATCAACCAAGCTCATAGCTAAAATGGAGCGAATAAATGAAATTCTAGCAAGTGACAATTCTTTATTTTGAAACATATAGTTATTAGCTAATAATAACCATTGGCCAGGCGGCGTAATTGTTCCTGGTCCTCCAGCCCATCGAACAACTGCAATTTTTTGTTCTGTCGTTGCATTTTTTCGGGCTGTCACCGTTTGAGCAAGCTCCTGTTGCCATCGCTCATCATCATAAGGTGGTGGTTCCGGAACTTTAAAGTTGTTAATTGATCCAATTAACCACGTTTTCCAAGATCCAGTGTCTTGACCAAAGTAAGGGGGGGTACCCTGCCAATAACCTTCTCCTGTTTTAACTGGATATAAATGCCTGCCTTTTAAATCCGCCTGATGTCGTAATTTAATTTTTTCTAAAATTACTTTTGATAGCGCTTCTGAATATGGACTTGCGATATTATTTGCATTAGTAGCGTCACAGTTTTTTTCAAGAAAATAACATAATACTTTTTCAGTAATCATAAATAAATTAACAGCTTCATTTTTTTTTAGTTGTGCTGTTATTGCAAGCGCATCACGCTGAGCAACATACACGTACGCATAAATTAAAGCGGCATCTTTGTCACCTAATTCTTTTTTCTTCACTTTATCGTACATAATGCGATCACATAGCTTTAAATCTGAAATAGTCGCTGTACTATCCGAGCTTTCCAATGCTTTCAATGGTTCTATTTCTTGATGGGTGTAGTTGAAATACGCCGGCAGGATAGGAGGGCTAGCCGCGCTAATCGACATAAATAAAATTGCTGTAAGAACAACAAAAAATGAACTTACTCTGAGCATATATCCTTCCTCCTGCCATAAATAAGAATAGTCTAAATAATGGTTATTCTATTTGGGACAAAATAAATGGTACTGCAAAAGCTAAAAATAAAATTAAAGCCAGGTAATGCATGGTTACTTGGCTTTCCCAGACGCTTTGATATCAAGCCATGAGCGCCTTCGACGATTGCGGTTTAATAGCAGCTTTATATTGGAACAGAACAGCCCAAAATATGAGAAGCCTCACGTTGTTTTATTCGTTTTTCGTCAACTTTTTGGATAATTTCAAGCTTCTTCTCAAACTGCTACCATGTCGTGGGAGGATTAAGTTCTTCTTTATATTGCTCGATATGCCTCCTTACGATTAGCAAATAACCTTAGTTATAGCAAAGCAGCACCGTGTTAAGCAAAGATATGCCAATAGAAACATACGTCTGGGCCTCAGCTTTTAGTTTTTCTATTTAAATAAAATCCGATCTGGCAAAGCTATGCGTGAACATTACCTCCTTTAAATTGCTCTCATCGCATCGTTTAAAATATTGGCACTACTTGAATTATTTTCAGCTAGATTTTTTTTACAGTATTTATTGAGATATTGTCTCTATGATATGGAGGATTTCGTTGTATTTACACGTCAGTTTATATACACTGTTTTTTTTCTTAAGTCTCAAGCTATATAAGGAAATCAGCTAATGACAACTCTAGGTGCAATAAAAAAAGAAAACCCAGAAAATTCATCATCCTCTTTACCTAAACCCCTAATATATAATTTTGGAAAGCCTCCTTCTTCAAGCGTAGATCATAGTATTACCCACACCACTTCCTCGGTGTCAAGACTTGCTCCTGTGAAAGGAAGCGGCGCATTTATATGGATTCAAGATCCAACCCTTAAGATAAACGGTTCTAAAACTGAACAGATTTATATGCCAAATGGCATTCCAGCAAACCTATCGAATAAAATGATAAAAGTTGTTTATGGAGATGGCACGCCAGTCATTATCCCACCAGATGCAAATAATCACTTTTTCTATAATCCGGATGATCCTAAACAATTAAGAAAATTCGATGCTGTCAGTTTATTTTGTGTTGTACAACAGATATTTGACACCTATCAAAAACTTTTAATGGATTGGCACCAACAAGGAGGGTTTGGTTGGGAATGGTGGAGCGATAAAGGTGGTAAACCTCTTACTTTAGTATTAGACGCAAATGCGGGTAAAGCAGACGTAATGAATGCAGATTATGAACGTGATAACCAATGTATAAATTTTTATCACTTTGCTAACCCAAATAATAAAGGAACAGGTAACCCAGGTGATCCTACTCAAATAATTGGAACATGGCGAATGACCGATGTAATTAGACATGAAACCGGACACGCAATTTGTGATCGTTTAAATCCATTGTTGCTTGAAAGCGAAAGTTGGCAAACAGGCGCTTTACACGAAGCTTTTGGAGATATGAATTCTTTATTTATGCTATTACAAGATCAGGTTACATGTAAAATGGTTTATTCCTATTCATTCGGCAACTTGCATAATGACTCATTTTTCCCAGATTTAGCTGAACAGTTTGGTGCAGCAGTGGGACTACTCCGTGGGCTCAGAAGCGCGATTAATACGGTGACTCTGACGGAAGTGCTAGCAAACAAAAAAGAACAAGAAGTACATTTTGCGTCTCAAGTGATGACTGGTGCAGTTTATGATATTTTATCGGATATGTGGGATGCAACTAAACAAAATGACACAAATGACGCAGATACCGACAGACTGCGTGTGGCTGGAAACCATCTGATGGGTTTAGTCGCAATTGCATATAAACAAGCGCCCAAAAATGCGACTTTTTCAGATATTTGTGCCAACATGCTGCGCTTAGAAACCGATAAAGATAAGAGGCAGATTATTGCTAATAATTTTGCAAAACGAGGAATATCAACTACTCCTACAGCTACTGTAACTACTACTGTAACTACTACTGCAACTACTACAGCTGCTTCTTCTCTTGCTCACTCAGAAACAGAAGAAACAAACAAGACAAAGAAAGTAGGGATGAGATAAATTTTCAAATTTATTTGAGATTGGTTGCTAGAGCGTAAGGTTATCTTTGCAATTTTAGATAACCTTACCATTTTAAGTGTTGCTAACACGATAGGCATTCTTTGCCATTAGAGTTACTCCTTGTACATTTGCTGGCAAAAATTTTAAGAAAATTTACTTATTTTGGTGTTCATAGCTTTCAATTCCATCTATCGCTAATCAGACTGGATACCGCGCATGCTAAAACCAACTAAAAAACCGCCCCCAGCGGAACAATTAATTCAAACACGCTCAGATCAAACATGGCAACTTATTGCTTTTTATCGCCTCTCCTAATGTTCAAGTAATTCATGATATACATTTTGAATTGCCATAACCTTTATTGCTCGAGAAAAATCATGATTTTTTGTATATTCGTTTGGGATAGTGACGACCGCCATACCGGCATGTGCAGTAGCTTCAACACCAGCATAACTCTCATGATTTCTGCATCTGTATCAAGCGCAACTCCCTTAAACTCTTCTTTAACAAATTCTTCCATTCCAGGAATATCTTTATAATACTTGTCACGCGGGAAAAAATTCAGTACCTGTTTTCCCTTAAACCAATCTCCAGATGCATCAGGAATCACTACAACTTGCTGCCAATCAAATCCATTCGCTTCTGAATCGAGCGATAAATCTAATTTTGTGACTAATTATGTCATGCTTATATCCCCATTCATTAATAACTCTTAATAAATTAGCCTATATCTGCAAGGCAAATTGTCTTAATCAACAAGCTGATGCTGATCTTTAGTAAATGCAGGTCTGCAAGAAATATACAGTTGCATTTCTCCATCCCAATAAAATTTTTCTCCTGCTTCGATTAATACAAGATCCCCTGCACCAATTAAATATTCTTTACCTTCAACAACAACTTTTCCACTTCCTTCATTAATGTAAACTATCTCTTTACATTTTTTGTTTACTGCATGCTTTATACTTGGGTACCGTCCAGCAATCTTCACGATTGCAAAATCAATCATTTCATCACCAACAGGGTACTCGGTGACTACGCATGCTTCACTATTTTTTCTTTCAGTTGTCTTCCCCTTTAAAGTTATTTTCATCGTATTTCTCCTTAAAATATTCTTATAAAATTTATTGGGCAGTATACTGTCCATATTAATTAATACGGTCAAACATATTATTTCTAAGCGATTCTATTTCAAGAGAAGTGTTAAAGAGCATCTGTTGTGGTTCAATGTCTCCCTTCAACATGCTTTGCAAATTATTTGACAGTATCACCTCAATTTGATCTGCTTCTGGCCCTGCTTCAAGCATATAAACTCCTCGCTTAAGGGATTCTTTAAGTGCTTCTACATAAGGCAACTGCTTTGCTTGGGTATCTTCATAAGCATCAAATACAGGTGAGCAAAGTCCATCACTAAGGAGTTTTACCTGGTTTTCTGGTTGCAATATCCATTCTATGAATGCAACAGCTTCCTGCAGATGTTTAGTTTTTTTATTAACATAAAAGCTGCCCCCGGCAAGCATAGATACTGATCCTGGGATAGGCACAAATCCAAACTCATCGCTAGATAACTCTTTTTGAAATCCACTTACCAGATCAAAAGCGACATCACTCCACATGATAGCCATTGCAACGTCACCGGTTTGCATGCGTTCTCGCTGTCCCAAGTTATCTATGAAAAATGAGTCTTCACCCACATTATATTGTTGCATTCTCTTATAAAATTTAGTTGCTTCCAAAGTGGCTTTTGAATTTAGCAAAATAGGCGTATCCTTTGTGGTATCCCATCCAAAGTTTTTTTGCATTACTCCACCCCCCATTCCAAATACATAATTCGCCCACTCAAAGTAGATCCAATAAGGTGCTTTTCCTTGCATCACAATCCCATATAAATTGGGTTGACTCGAAAAATACTGTGCTATGTTTTCAAACTGATTCCATGTTGTGGGAGGATTAAGCTCTTCTTTATACTTTTTTCGATATGCCTCTCTATGATTGGCAAATAACCGTTTGTTATAGCAAAGTAACATCGTGTTAGTAGCAAAAGGCAAACCAATAGGAACATATGTGCTATCTTTATGTCTGTACCAACCAACCTCCTGCCATGCTTTATGTATCAAACGCTTCTCAAGTGTTTCAAGATCAGAGAATGCTTTCCTATACGTCTCATCTTGAAGTGTATACACATATTCCTTTTGAACATAAGTCGAAAGTGCAGTGTTATATTGCAGTATGAGATCATAACGAGAAGCCCCCTTAACAAGATCATCATTTGTCTTTTGGTTCATCGTCTCATAATTATCTGTGATAAATTTAACTTGAATAGGAAATCCATGATTTTCTCTGAACCATAATTCAAATTCTGGGATCCTTTTCTTCATGGCATCCGTCGTTGGCAATTGCTCGCCAATGATAGTAAGCTTAACTATATTTCTATTGCTGCTTCGAATAAGCAGTATTGAGATTGCAACAATCACAACTCCTAAGATGAACATAAAGTTTGTTGGAAGCATTCGTGATAATAGCATCATTTTAATATCTGTTTAGGACGTGTCCTTTAACGAAAAGCTGGCGGCAGTAGAGAAAGCAAAATCCTTCTCATTATAAAATTCCTCAATTATGTTTGGAAATAATCCTATTTTATATTGGGGCACTTTAACCCACATGTATTAAGCTAAGTATGTTGAAAGTACTAGCAAAAATGAGGTTAAAATGCCCAAAATCAATCATATTTTATTTTTACCTGACTTTTCAATTAAAGACTATCCAAGCAATGAATTTAGTTATTTTTGCAACTTATGCTAAAAAACCGCCCCCAGCAGAACCATTAATTCAAACACGCTCAGATCAAACATGGCAACTTATTACTTTTATCGCCTCTCCTAATGTTCAAGTAATTCATGATATACATTTTGAATTGGCATAACCTTTATTGCTCGAGAAAAATCATGATTTTTTGTATATTCGTTTGGAATAGCGACGACCGTCATACCAGCATGTGCAGCAGCTTCAACACCAGCATAACTATCTTCAATGACTAAGCAGTTTTCTGGTCTAAGAGTATGAAAAAGCCAAGCTCGCTAACAAGCCATTACTCATTTTGAGATCAAATACTTGTACCTTACTATAGGAATTATAATATGCTTAATTCATTTAAACGCAAAAGATCTGACTATTCTGATTAGGTTTATCGAACCAGGAAAATTTTACCGTTTTCCTGGAATAAATAAAAACCAAAGTAATCGATCAGCGTGGTGCAAAATGTTCACTGAAAGCTTAGACGGTTGTTACAGTGATTGCTCTTGAGGCTTTTCTGAAACTTGGCAGGTAAAGCGGGATAAACCTTATTCGCAAGCTGAACGGATCGCATTCCGTATTCAAATTGAAAAAGCGCGCGCGCAAGCAGATGTCAATCGCAATACCAAACGCGCTGAAGCAGCAAGCAAAACAACCCTAATTTGGAATTCAGCACCTTTTGCTCCTTGTGATCATGCCTATCTTTTACGAAAACGCATAAAAGCACATGGCGCAAAGATTTATAAGGGCTGTCTTGTACTACCTGTCATTGATTTTAACTTATCTTGCCAAGATATAGCTTAAACTGTAATTTTAAATAGGGTAATTGCTATATTTTTAGTTATATACTGCTTCCACTTTGAATTTAGGAGTTCCGTCATTGCGAGCTTTTAGCGAAGCAATCCAGAAAATATCAAGATGTAATCTGGATTGCTTCGTCGTAGACTCCTCGTAATGACGGACTTGAAACTCCTAATTTTAAAGTGGATCGAGTATATAGCTTTCCAGTTTAAATTTATGCTTTGGTGATTAGCATGAAAATACCTTCACTTGCCG